>JAWOCP010000142.1:0-8455 GCA_046483735.1 Dehalococcoidia bacterium | reverse complement strand
AGGCAACTACAGGAATCCAGGGATGGCACGACCCTGAAGGGTCGCACTACATATTTGGGTTTTGGGCTTCACTTGTCATTTGAGCTTTGGCATTCGTCATTTCCGGGACGCCTGTCTTGATCTCCCCCTTAAACTAAGTGGGACACAGGGGGTTATCTCCGCAGTTGAGGCGCGAAGGAATCCATTCCTTCACGCCTCGGTACTAGCGGGAAAGGATTCCCGCTAACCTCAAGACCGTTCAGGGTCGTGCCATCCCTGGATTCCTGTAGTTGCCTGATTCATCAGGCGGTCTTTCTCAATGGGACTCCCTCTCTCGATTTCCCCCTCAAAATATGGGGCTCCTCGCAAAGACAATCGAGGCGTGAACGAATCATTCCCTTCACGAATGCGCTGACTGCCGATCGCTGAATGCCTTAACACAAGGGCGATACAGGGGGTTATTTCCACTGTTCTCATAACTACCCCTAACCCCCTCTTATCCTAAGAGGGGAACCTTCGGGTTTTCGCATTTTCACTTGTCATTCTGTCCCGATTGAATCTGGATTGCCCTTTGATTCTTGAATTTCGTTATGTCGGGTGAGCAGAATTGTCGACCGGGAGTACGCGGTGGAAATGAATGGACTTCCTAATTCTGCTTGCCAATTATGGAAGTATATGTTAGGATAAGAATAGGAGGTTACGAATATGCGGAGAAAGACCAAGAAAGCCACGTTCAACGTGCACACCGATGTCTTGACAGCCTTAGATGAAGTAGTGGCTCGAGGAATGGCACCCAGCAAGAACGCTCTGGTCGAGCAAGCGTTGAATAAGGAGTTGAAAGAATTACAGAGGCAGGCAAGGCAAAGACTGTGGGAGGAGGGGGCCAAAGACCCTCTGTTGCTCAAGGATGTTGAGGATACCGAGACCGCTTTCCGAACTGCTGATGCTGAAACGGCCCGGAGGATAGGCTAATGCCAGGCCTTCGGTGGGCAATATTTGAAGCTGATCTTGACCCTGTTGCGGGAGCTGAACAAAAAGGCGTGCGCCCGGTGCTCATTGTAAGCAATGAGGAATTCAACCAGGCTATGCCTAATGTCACTGTCCTGCCCCTTACATCGACGCAACGTCGGCTATATCCATCTGAGCTTCTTTTGCCAGAGGGAAAAGCGGGACAGCCTCTGGAATCTATTGTAATGGCTCACCAGATAAGAACAATCTCAAAACAGCGATTGAAGAAATTGCTTGGCTATCTTGATGATGGCCGGCTTCAACATGAAATACACCGGGCTATCAAGGAGCACCTTGATATGGAGTGAGAAGTGGAGATAGGGGGATTCGAACCCCCGGCCTCCCCGATACAATCGGGACGCTCTTCCTTGTTATCGACTCAGTTTGAGGGCTTTTTCCATATATTGGGGGCTCTTCCACCCTTTAATCTCTCGTTCTCTTTGTCTGGCTTCAGGTAGGGTTTGGAAAGATTCGGAATACACCAGTTTCCAGGGGCGATAACTCTTTGTTGACCTGTTTTTGCCGCCATTGTGCTGAGCTACTCTGCGCGATATATCCTTCGTACAACCGATATAATACCGATTGTTTGATTCACTCATAAGGATATATGTATAGAACACGTTGTTGATAGAAGTGGAGATAGGGGGATTCGAACCCCCGGCCTCTGCGATGCGAACGCAGCGCTCTCCCAGCTGAGCTATATCCCCCGTCCCAATTTTAGCAGTACCCCGGTGGTGGGTCAATTCGAGGCTTCTTGCCCTTGCCTGGTAACACTGCTATACTGAAGCGAAAGTCATGACCTATGAGACTGTCATCGGCCTGGAAGTTCACGCCCAGCTATTAACCAAGAGCAAGATGTTCTGCGGCTGTGACGCTGACTATGCCAGCGCTCCCCCCAATACCTGCGTCTGTCCCGTCTGCCTGGGCATGCCAGGCTCCCTCCCCGTCATCAATGAAAGAGCGGTGGAATATACAGTAATGTCTGCCCTGGCTTTGAATTGCACCATCCCCGAATATACCAAATTCGACCGCAAGAACTACTTCTATCCTGACGTAATGAAGGGTTACCAGATTTCCCAGCATGATGTCCCCGTCGGGACCGAAGGTTGGCTGACTATTGATAGCCAGGGTGGAAGGAAAAGAATAAACATCACCAATGTCCACCTGGAAGAAGATGTGGCCAAATTATGGCACCGTGGAAACTACAGCCTGATAGATGTCAATCGCTCCGGGGTGCCCTTGATGGAAATTGTCAGCGACCCCGACATGAGCTCTCCCGAGGAGGCCCGGGATTATCTTATCAAGTTACGCAGTATCCTGCGTTACCTGGGGGTGTCAACGGGCAACATGGAGGAGGGAAGCTTCAGATGTGACGCCAACATAAGTATGCGTCCGTCGGATAGCAGAGAGTGTTTGCCCAGGGTGGAAGTTAAGAACATGAACAGCTTCAAAGCAGTTTACCAGGCCCTGGAATATGAGTCCCACCGGCAGAGAAAAGCGCTTGAAGTAGGTGAACAACTTGCCCGGGAGACGAGGAGCTGGGTGGAGGAAAAGGGCACTACGGTGCCTCTGAGAACGAAGGAGTACGCCGATGATTACCGATACTTTCCCGAGCCCGATTTGCCTCCGTTGGTGCTGGATAGAGCCTGGATAGAGGCAATGAGAGCGAAACTTCCCGAGTTACCCGAAGCACGCCGAGACAGGTTTATGGCACAATATGGCCTGTCCTTGTACGACGCCAATGTTCTGACCAACTCCCGGGGCATGGCAGATTATTTTGAAAACTGCATGGAGCTAATGGAGTCCTGCAAGGCAAAGACGGTGAGCAACTGGCTGTCAGGGGATTTCAGCCGACTGCTCAATGCTACCAACATTGAGATTGAAAATGTTAGAATAGGTCCGCAACATCTGAGCGAGATGCTTTGCCTGGTGGAAGATGGTACCATAAGCGGACCGGCTGCCAAGGCGGTGTTTGAGGAGATGTTTCACAGCGGCAAGAGAGCCGGCGAGATTATAGCGGAAAATGAACTCAGCCAGATTAGCGATGCCGGTGAAATACGGGAAGTGGTAAAACAAGTGCTGGCCGATAACAGCGAGGCCGTGGCAGACTATAGCTCTGGCAAAGAACAAGCTTTGACGTTCATTATAGGGCAGGTCATGAGAGCTACCAGAGGAAGGGCCAACCCTGGCGTGGTGAAACAGATTATTATTCAAGAACTAGGAGGGAAATAGATTGCCTGCTTATCTTTCTGTCGCTCAGATAATAGTGGCAATAGCCTTGATTGCCAGCGTGTTATTTCAGCTGCGCGGTGGAGGCATAGGGGGTATCTTCGGTCAGGCCGATTCAGTATATCGGACACGTCGAGGCATCGAAAGCACCCTTCTTAAGCTTACCATTGTCCTGATTATCCTGATTGTTGTTTTTGCAATCTTGGCGGCTGTCCACCCTTAGTATCTTTAGATGAGTTCCACAATAACCCTGACCACCGATTTCGGGTACGAGGATGCTTATGTTGCCGCCGTCAAAGGCGCAATCTTAAGTGTTAACCCTGAAGCTAATATCATAGACATCAGCCACTCTATCGAGCCGCAAAACATCCTTCAGGCTGCTTTCATACTTAACGCCGCTTACCGCTATTTCCCCAAGCAAACAGTTCACATGGCTGTTGTTGACCCCGGCGTAGGCAGTGAGCGTGAGGGCATAATACTGAAAACACCTTCGGCCATATTCGTTGCCCCCGATAATGGCATTCTTAGCTATGTAATTGATGATTTGTTCCATGTAGAGAGCCCTCCCGCCCAATCTATTCACGAGCTGAAAGAGGTAATATTTAAGACAGGGCTCGAGGCTGTAGCCATTACCGACCCCCGCTTCTGGCGACATCCGGTCAGCCCCACTTTCCATGGCAGAGATATTTTTGCCCCGGTAGCTGGCGGCCTCTCCCTGGATATTTCAATCTATGAATTCGGGGGTAAGATTCATTCGCTGCATGTCCTGCCCGTACCAAAGCCCTTTCTTGACCCGGAGGGTAATCTGATTGGCCAGGTCTTACACTTTGACCACTTTGGCAGCTTGATTACAAACATCAAGAACAGTGACCTGCCCGGAAAAGATGCCATGATTGATGCGGGCGGCCATTGTATCCAGGGTATAAACAATTACTACGCTCAGAATAAGGGAGTCATGGCTATTATGGGCAGCAGCGGTTATCTTGAGATTTCGTTCAGAGACGGTAGTGCTCGTGACTTCCTGGGCATGATGGTGGGAGACGAGATAAGGGTGATGCCAACCGCATAATGCAAAAGTATTGAGAATGCCAGTCCGAATCACCACGCTAACTGAAAACACTGCCGGCATGACAAATCTGCTTGCTGAATGGGGGCTCAGCATCTTGATAGAAGCGGACGGCCGGGAGGTCCTTCTGGATACAGGGCAGACTTTCTCGGCGGCTTATAACGCCATTGCTTTGGGAGTCGACCTGTCGCGAATCGACAAGATTGTTTTCAGCCATGGCCATTTTGACCACACGGGTGGTCTGCCATACATACTCAGAACGATGAAGAGGCAAGTGGAGATAATCGCCCACCCCGATATCTGGGCATCTAAGTACGCCAGACGTCCTGAAGAGGAAGAGCGATACATCGGAGTCCCTTTTCCCAGGGAGTTCGCGGAAACCTGTGGCGCCTCTTTCAATTTGACCAGGGAACCGGTGTGGATCAGCGACAATATTGTTACCAGCGGCGAGATACCCATGCTTACCGAATACGAAGACATCGACCCCGTACTTTATGTCAAGGAGACGGGTGTGCTTAAAGCTGACCCGTTGTGGGATGACCAGGCAATCTTCCTCAAGTCCAAAGACGGCTTGGTAATCATCCTGGGTTGTGCCCACCGGGGGATTATCAATACCATAAGGCACGGCCAGAAGCTGACCGGCGTGGAACCTGTTTATGCCATCATCGGCGGCACCCACCTTATCAGTGCCTCCCCGCAACGACTGGACTTAACGATTGCCGAACTATCACGTTCTGGCATACAGAGGCTGGGAGTATCTCACTGCACGGGACTGCCGGCATCGGCTGTCCTGGCCCGGACCTTCGGCGAGGGTTTCTTTTTCAACAATGCCGGCACATGCATCGTTCTGTAGAGGCTGCCCCTCTTGTCATCGTCAGCATCTTCCAGTTGTCAACCTGAGTGCTTCCTCGCTGTCGCCCTGAGCAACCTCTTATTGAAGAAAATCACCCTGGCTGCTACCAGGCCTAACAAACCCGTGAACAGAAGAACTCTCCTGTCGGTGGGCATGGGGGTCCAGAGTTGTGCCCGCCAGCCGTTCATTAGCTGGCTCAGACGGATTTGTGGAATTTGGAATCGCCTTTCACCCGTTTCGGGGTCGAGCTGGTAGAACTGGACTTGTGTATTTTCAATACTGGTCTGCTCCTTGCCCTCATAGTCCACCCACACATGTGTAGGAGACGAAACAACTTGAGAGGAAATGTCTTTCGCTTTCAAAACAGACGCTAACACCAGCGCGCGTGCTTTACAGTCCCCTTGTCCCCGCTCCAGGGTTTCCTCAACCGTAGGAAAATACCACGGCATGCCATAGAGCTCCCAATCGAGGCCGTAGCGTATTCGAGCCAGCACCGCCTGTTCTATAGCCACAGGGTCGGAAGGGAAATCATCCAGGAACGGCTGAACGGCTACGGGGTCAACATTGGGGTTGAGAAACCTGTGGATACTGACAGGTAATTTGAGAGGATTGGGATACAACACAAAAAGAATCCACAGTATCAATATCAGGGGGAAATACCTCCGAAAGGCTTTTCGGAAAGCATTGCGGGCACTTCGAGGGATGTCTGGCGCGGTAGTCTCAATCGAGCTGCCAGCGATTTCTTTTTCTGTTGTCATATCGCAAAAGACTCCTGTCGGGGTTCAGGGGAATCCACACAAATATAGCGCTGATGTTCGAAAGTATCCATCCCTTACCAGGTCCGGCGTTTCTCATCATGTATCTTCCGCAAAGTCTTTTCATCGAGGCCGAAATGGTGGGCGATTTCGTGGCGCACCACTTCCTCTATTTTTGCTTCAATTTCACCGCCAAAGCGGCATTGCGCCTCTATGGGCTTCTGAAAGATACTTATCTTATCAGGCAGAACCAGCCCGTACCCCCGGCCCCGCCTGGTTTGAGGCACACCCTGGTAAAGGCCAAGCAGCTGGCTGTGACGACTGTGTTTGGCCTGTCTTAATTGCCTCGCCGTGGGCCACTCCTCGACCACAATGTCAACGTTTTCCAGTTTGCACTGAAACTCAGGTGGCAAATTGTCGATCGCCCTCGCCACCAGGTCTTCAAATTTCTCTCTCTCCATATCTGACAGTCACAGCAGTTGCCCGAAAGGGTAACATACCCACCACCACTTTACCACGTGAGGTTGTTACCTGACAAACAAACAGCGGGCAATGGTATCATCAGAATTTGCCCCTTCATATCAGCGGAGCTTTCTTGACGAAGGATGATAAATAAGATAGGCTATTGGCTTAAACCTGATACCAACCACCAAACCCTCAGACCATGGAAATCGAGCAAGAACTGGCCAAAGTGGCGCCTCAACGGGAAACGCTCCTCGCCATAGGCGTGTTTGACGGCGTCCACGCCGGTCATCGCTACCTGCTGGGAAAATTGCAGCGACAGGCAGCGGAAAGAGACTTGCTTAGCGGAGTAGTCACCTTTAACCCTCATCCCCAGTCGGTACTGCATGCGCAGAATCAGCTGCTCTGGCTTGGTGACGTGGAGGACAGAGTCAAAGCTCTTCAAGCACTGGGCATAGAACTAGTCGCGCTGCTCACTTTTACTCCCAAACTGGCTCAGCTAGGCGCCCGGGACTTCATGTCCCTGGTTAAGAAACACCTTAGGATGCGCAGTATCATGGTGGGCCCCGACTTCGCCCTGGGACGAAGTCGAGAGGGTAATATTGGCCTGCTTCGCACGCTGGGACGTGAAATGAACTTCGACGTGGAAGTTATTGCCCCTTATACAATCAATGGCGAGGTAGTGAGCAGCACTCTCATCCGCCAGGCATTAGCTCACGGTGATATGGAAAAGGTGAGAAAGTTAATGGGACGCTATTTCGAACTCAAAGGCAGGGTCATCACTTCCGACAAACGTGGACGGGTCCTGGGATTTCCGACCGCCAACCTGGACGTGAAGCCACAACAAGCATTACCGGCCAATGGCATCTATGCCACATTCACACACACGGATGGCAAGCAATTCCTTTCAGCAACCAATGTTGGCATCCGCCCTACCTTCGGGGGAGGAGATACGAGGGTGGAAACTCACCTGCTGAATTACGAAGGGGATTTACATGGCAAACAGATAAGGATAGAATTCGTGCAAAAACTGAGGGATGAGCAACGGTTTTCGTCCTCTGAGGAATTAAAGGCACAAATCGCTAAAGATGTTCGGGAGGTAGAAGCGATTCTCGCTGAAGACTCGAAATGACTGGTTCAAGGTTTGCTTCCATACTGAAACGCGGCGTAGCTGAAATCATTGTTGAGTCGGAGTTAATAGAACTGCTGAACTCGGGACGCATTTTGAACCTGAAGCAGGGTTTCGACCCCAGTGCGCCTGATATTCACCTGGGGCATGTCGTGTGCCTGAGAAAGCTGCGCCAGTTTCAAGAACTGGGACACAAAGTCACTCTGATAGTCGGCGACTGGACAGCTAGAATCGGTGACCCCAGCGGTCAGTCGGCTACCCGCCCTATGCTTTCCCCGAATGAAATCGAGAGCAATGCCAAGACTTACATGGACCAATTCTTCAAAGTGGTGGATAAGGATAAGACCGAGGTGAAATGGCAAAGCGAATGGTTTTCCGTATTCACTTTGAGTGACGTAATCAAGCTTACCAGCAAGTTCACTGTAGCTCAGCTTCTGGCCAGGGAGGATTTCAGCAGGCGGTATGATTCTGGCAACCCTATATCTCTGACCGAAATGCTCTATCCCTTGCTTCAAGGCTACGATTCGGCGGTTATCAAAGCCGATGTTGAATTTGGCGGCACTGACCAGAAATTTAATTGCCTGGTGGGCAGAGAGCTGCAACAGAGTATGGGACAGCCTCCTCAGCAAGTCTTCCTGCTTCCCATCTTGGTTGGCACTGATGGAAATCAGAAGATGAGCAAGAGCCTGAAAAATCACATAGGCATTGCTGAGCCACCCCATGAAATATACGGTAAGGTGATGTCCATACCCGACCAGCTTATCCTGGACTATTTTGAGCTGGTGACCGATGTTCCGGAAGAGGAAATTGCTGAGTTCAAGGAGCAGTTGGCAAATCGTTCGGTTAACCCCATGAACCTCAAGAAACGATTGGCCTACGAAATTGTGGGGCAGTTCCACGGCAAGCCAGCGGCGGACGAGGCACAAGAACATTTCACCCAGATATTCCAGAAAAGGGAGATGCCGGAGGAAATC
>JAWOCP010000082.1:0-6440 GCA_046483735.1 Dehalococcoidia bacterium | reverse complement strand
CCCACATCCCTCTGGTCAAACCCGGTGCCCCAAGCTAGCAGCTCGATTCACATTCCCCATGGCATTCTGAGGAGTCCCGATGAAACCGGGACGATGAACAATCCCTGGGATTCTTCGCTTCGCTCAGAATGACAAAGTAGTGGCTCAGAATGAAAAAACAGTGCTATTAACCGGCCTCAACCTAACTTGCTTGACACTGAGATGGGGAAAACCTACAATATCCATGGCGCCGAGGTAGCTCAGGTGGTAGAGCAGCGGACTGAAAATCCGCGTGTCAGCGGTTCGACTCCGCTCCTCGGCACCATGGAAATGACGCTTTCAAGCAACTTGAGAAGACGGCAAGAGCAAAGCTCGGGCATCATGTTAACAATGTGGTACTTGGACGAGTCGAGCAGGTCTCGACCAACGCGGTCGTTAAGAATACTTTGAGGCCGAAGTGGCGGAATGGTAGACGCGGCAGTCTCAAAAACTGTTGGGGGGCAACCCCCGTGTCGGTTCGAGTCCGACCTTCGGCACCACGGATTGAAAGAAGGTTAACCGGGCTTCCCTGAAGCTCGAGAGGTCCTGTAACTTTTAGTGCCGGGTTGTGTAGCGGTAGCACAGAGGACTTTGGATCCTTTAGCCCAGGTTCGAATCCTGGCCCGGCAGCCAACTGCAAGGAGACAAGATAGAGGCCTAGCCGTAAGAGCCGGTTAAAAATACACCTCATCCTATTGTTAGCCAGGGTGTGGCCTTCCAGGGCAAAGAGTGATGGAAACAGTTAAGCACGTGACTATATATACTGATGGTGCATGCATTGGCAATCCTGGCCCCGGCGGGTACGCAGCAATAATCCTCTATCAGGGTGAGAGAAAAGAGCTATCAGGTGGCTATCGCAGAACCACCAATAACCGTATGGAAATAATGGCTGCGATTGTCGGATTAGGGGCGCTAAGAGAGAGGTGCCAGGTGACCTTGTACAGTGATTCCGAGTACTTGGTCAAGGCGATGTCGAGGGGATGGGCTCAGAGGTGGCGAGCAAATGGATGGAAGCGCAATAAACGAGAAAAGGCGTTGAATCCCGACCTCTGGGAGAGGCTGTTGCAACTATGCGAGCGCCATGAGGTGCACCTCAGATGGATTAAGGGGCATGCAGAAAACGCTGAAAACATCCGCTGCGACGAGTTGGCCATGCAGGCTGCCCAGCAACCGAATTTGCCTGTCGATGAGGGTTATATCTCGCACAGTGCGACAGGGGAGACAGCAGGGTACGCCAAACAATAGATTCACAGTGATAATTGAGCAAGATGAGGCTGGCCCTGAGGCAGAGACTTACAGAAAGGCAGCTTGAGTAAAATCCCGAAAGATGCGAAAATCAGTGTTGGCAAATTTGAGCACTTGCGCTAGCGCATTCGTTCCCCGGTAGCTCAATGGTAGAGTGGGCGGCTGTTAACCGCTTGGTTGCAGGTTCGAGTCCTGCCCGGGGAGCCAGCTTGTTCCTTCGGAACTTGAGAACTACAGAACACCCGATTCCCTTGACAGCGGCGGGTGTGATATAGTACAAGTTAGAGTCCAGGGAAAACTGAATTATTAGACGCGTGCTGACAATGTCAGGCAACCAATACTTTGTCACAAATGGTAAATCAACCGGGATTATCCCGGGCAGCATAATTCAAGTAAGGACTTAAGGAGTTAGCGCCAGAAAGGAAGCAAGAAAATGAGTGAGAACGAAACCTTTAAGCAGTTAAGAGGGTTAATCGTGGAGCTGCTGGAGGTTGATGAATCAGAAGTTGTCCCGGAAGCATCGTTTGCTGATGACTTCAATGCTGATAGTCTGGACATTATTGAATTGATTACCGCGGTGGAAGACACCTTCAAAATCGAAATCCCCGATGAGGATGCAGAGAAACTACAGACCGTTCAGGACGCGCTTGACTACATCGAAGCAAAAATCTAGAAGGTAGCCATTCATGGAATAAGCCTTCATAACCTCTCCACACCTTGTGATGGCGCTGGCAGGTGTTAGGACAGGAGCCTTCGGAGCTTTTGGGGGCCCGAGACTAAGCGTTGAACAAGAATGAGCAGGGCACTTAGAAGAAGAGTGGTAATCACTGGACTTGGCGCCGTTACCCCTTTAGCCATTGGTGTTGAAGAATCCTGGCAGGCGCTGTGCCAGGGCAAATCAGGTGTAGCCAGAATCACCAAGTTCGACCCTTCCAGTCTTAAGGCCCAGATTGCCGCGGAGATCAAGGGCTTTAACCCCGAAGATTTCCTGGAGAGGAAGAAAGTCAGGAGGACCGACCCCTTCACCCAATATACGCTGGTGGCTGCGCGCATGGCAGTGGATGATGCCGGATTGGCTATAAATCAAAGTAATGCGAGTAGGGCTGGAGTGGTGCTGGGCTCCTGCGCTGGCGGCATGACAACGTATGATAAGAACCTTCTTGCCCTTCACGAGGAGGGGCCGGAGAAGGTCTCCCCTTTCTTCATCCCCTCATTTATCGCCAACATGGCAGCAGGAGAGGTTGCCATGGCTGTTGGCGCGAGGGGACCGAGCAAATGTGTGGTTACTGCCTGTGCCAGTGCCAGTCATTGTATTGGTGATGCCTTCAGACTTATTCAATATGACGAAGCAGATATTATGATTACTGGAGGGGGCGACGCCATCATTATTCCCGTGGCCATTGCCGGATTCGATAAGATGAGAGCCCTGTCCCGTAGGAATGACGAGCCCGAGAAGGCGAGCCGCCCCTTTGACAAAGACCGCGATGGCTTTGTAACAGGAGAGGGCGCTGGAGTTGTCATTTTGGAGGAAATGGAGTCAGCTATACGAAGAGGGGCTAGAATCTATGCCGAGCTTATCGGCTACGGCTCCAACATCGATGGCCTTCACGTAACCGAGCCTGACTGGCAAAATCAAGCACGGTGTCTGACGCTGGCCTTGACTGACGCCAGTATTTCCCCAAGCGACGTTGATTACGTTAACGCCCATGGAACATCTACTGTTCTCAACGATGCATCTGAGACCAAAGCTATAAAGGCAGCCCTGGGGGAACACAGCAAGAAGGTGTTCATAAGCTCCAACAAGTCTATGATCGGTCATTTGTTAGGGGCAGCCGGTGCGGTAGAAGCTATTTTCACTGTTCTTACCATCCGGGATGGTATTATACCGCCTACCATAAATTACGATACTCCGGACCCTGAATGCGACCTGGATTATGTCCCCAATACAGCCAGGAAGTCACAGGTGAACGTAGCCCTTTCCAATTCATTTGGCTTTGGTGGAGCCAACGCCGCCCTTGTCTTCAAGAAGTTCGCAGAATAATTTGATACAATAGTTGGCCCTGGGGCTGTAGCTTAGTCGGGAGAGCGCCTGCTTTGCAAGCAGGAGGTCAGGGGTTCGAATCCCCTCAGCTCCACCAAGGGTAACCATAGGCAGAACTCCAACAGACTCTCCCTTCGCTTCGTCTGGCGGCACAGGCACAGTGTAATGTACACTGGCGCTTCCCCCATTGATCTCAATCCTCTTGATGAATGAGCGGAGGAAAGCCTTGCTCTCGGCGACACGAGCCTCATCCAGGAGGCGTTTGAGGTCTTCGGCATAGGCCTTTACCATTCGCGCATCTAGGTACTTGGCCTTGCCTGTGCCTTGTTTAAGCTGCAATTGAAGTCTCGCCATGGTTAGCTCCTCCTGCCGCGACCTCAGATCCTTAATCCTGGGAGCCAGGTCATCGATGCTCAGCTTGTTAGTCTCGAGCACATCATACAGCTTTGACAGCCTTGCTTGTACGTCGTTGAGCTCAGCAGTAGTGGCATCCAACTTCTCCTTCAGAATGTCGTTTCCGGAGTCGAGTTCCTGGTTAACCAGCCCGACCAGCTCTTGTAGCGAATCCTGGTTCAACACCCGCTCCTTAACCTGCTCGATGACCAGTCTTTCGAACTTATCCTTCGGCAATGCTCTGGCATCACAGGTGTCCTTGCCTTTCTTGAAGCTTCCATTACACGTATAGTAGTAGTACTGATGGGACTTCGCGCTTCGGCCTACCATGGCGTGTCCGCAGGAACAGAACAGAAGACCGCTCAGAAGGTAGTGACTGGGCAGGGTACGGGGATGAATCTCCCTTGGCCTTCTGGAAGCCATCTTCTCCTGTACCAGCGCAAATGTAGCTGGGTCGATGATGGCGGGCCAGGCACTCTCCACCCGCACCGGAGGATCGCCGCTACGAATGGCCGGATGACCAGGCCTGCCAGCCCAGAGCAGGGTACCGCAGTAGGCCTCATTAGTCAGGATCTTATGGACAGTGGTCTTTCCCCACCGTTTTCCGTTTCGGGTGCGGAAACCTTCTGAATTCAAGGCTTTAGCGATTTCCTTGGTGCCTATATCTTGCATTGCCATGCTGAACATTCTGCGGACCACCTTTACAGCCACAGAATCGTCCGGATCGGGCTCTAGCTTATGTCTGGTCTTGGCACCGTCCTGTATAGGAACCTTATGGAAGCCGTAAGGAGGTCGGCTGCCGTTAAAGAACCCGCGCTGCGCGTTCTCTCTCATGCCCCTCTTGATATCCTGGCCGAGACTGGCGCTGTAGAACTCATCAATTGATTCGATGACTCCTTCAAGCAATTGACCGGAGGGGCTGTCATCCAGCGGTTCATGCATGGAGATGACCTTGATACCTTTGCTCTTAAGCAAAGCTTTGTATGTGATGGAGTCAACCCTGCTCCTGGCAAATCGATTCAGCTTCCAGACCAGCACTGCGTCAAACGGTGGGGGCTTGGTCTTGGCCAGAGCAATCATCTCCCGAAAAGCGGGCCTGGACGCAGTGCGGCCGCTTTCCGCCTCATCCACGAATTCCTTCAGAATCTGACACCCCTGCTTTGCTGCGTACTCTCTCAGGGCCCTGAGCTGGGCCGAAATCGACAGGTCGACATCCTGAGCCTCCGACGATACTCTGGCGTAAATTACGACCCTCATGACGCTTCTCCTTACTCACATTCCGAGATGACGACAGACCTTGCACTGGCCTGGGACAAGCCCGGACAGCCGGATCTCTTCAATCGCTTGCTTCGCCCGGAACGTTGATTCCTCCAATTCTTGATAGGTAGTTGCGACCTGCCTAATCTCAGGCAGTGACCTCATCTTCTGAAAAGCACGCAGCAGCTTCTCTCTACATTCATCTGCTCTTTCTGGAACCTCTGCCAGAATCAGATTGAGATACTTGACATAACCGATGCCTGCATCGACAACAATGTCATCCTGCCAGGCGTCGTTCTTATAGTCGCCGAAGGCGAGACGAAGAGTCATTCTGTAGAACAGGTCACCGGTGGTATATGAACAGAGATATGGAGGCAGGACGCTGCTAGCTGATTCTAGGCTATAGCCGGTCTCTTGCTCAAGGATGTCCGCCACCTTGTGTTGCAGTGTAACCCTTGCTAGTCGGTGAGAACGATGCGCCCGCTCCCGCCGCGCCAGGATCCTCCACAACTTATCATTTTTCAGGTGCTGCTTCAGCATATGATCGACCTTCTCGCCCCGAATATCAGAACTCCCCGGACGCTTGCCAACTCGATCTTGCTGCGTATCCTCGATGTCGATGCTTCTTTCACTGAACACTGACTCCCCCTCATCATGCCAGGAGAGTACCGCCCAGTCCCATGGTGGTAGCTGCAATGAATCGGAGAGATCCCCGAGCCTGCCCAGTAGTGTTTCGTGGTGCTTCGACATGGCATCCTTCAGAAGCTCGATCCTAGCAACCCGCGCATCGCGCTCGCGACGTGCTTCATCAATTCCCTTCTTGACTGTTCGAACATCGCAACCTGCATCGCCAGCTATTGAGATCTCGGGTTTGCCGCCTTCGTACTCCTGCAACCACTTGGTCTTATCGATGCTCGAAAAATTTCTTGCCATTTTCCGTTTTACCTCTTGACAACTATTCAGATGCCATATCTGCTTACTACAAGTGTATTATAAGGCATATCTCTGCAATTGTCAAGATGCAAATTGTCAAAATAGGGAAATATGTCATTTGATATACTGACTATATATGCCAATGGATGTGCCAACGAACTGTGGCCCAAGACAGGGTCTACAAATTCTTGCGAGGATTATCGCGAAGGCGTACCTCGCCGATATACAAGCTAAGCATATGGCAGTAGCCAAATCGCGAAGAAAGGCCAAGAAGAATGAAGGCATACGTCGAACCAAGCGAAGTCACTCTGATGGAGAAGGCAGCCACCAATCTTAGGGACAGGCTACTGATTCGCCTGTTATTCCATCTTGGCTGCCGTGTTAGCGAGGCGCTGGCTCTGTCGATCGAAGACATTGACTTCAACCATGGCACGATTACCATCCAACATCTTAAGGCCAGCCTAAAGCTGTCCTGCACCGGGTGCAAACAAAGACTCGGCCGAAGCCATACGTTTTGCGCCAAGTGCGGGATCAAGGTTGAGAAGGCCCAGGT
>JAWOCP010000152.1:0-23227 GCA_046483735.1 Dehalococcoidia bacterium | reverse complement strand
CACCGGCACCATCGCCAGCAGCGAATGCATTACCAATCTCGGTCTCTAAACAAGGGGTCAACTTTAGCTGGCTGGAGTAAAATTTAACCTCTATGCCGTAAAGCAAAGTCTGCGGGCAAGCGACGCCCGGAACCAGTTTGTCCATAGCTTGAAGCATTTCCACTATGTTCTTGAGATAGCGATAGGGGAGGGCGAAGCTCAAATCTCCCGGCGTTGCTGCCTTTAAGCTGGGTTCTACGGGACTATTCTGGAGGCGAGCCTCTGTGGAGCGGCGACCATCCATTAAGTCTCCCAGTCTTTGCACTAACACACCGCCGCTGAGGATATTAGCCAGCCTTGCCAGATACTTGCCATAGGCGATTGGTTCATGGAAAGGCTCAGTGAAGGTGGTACTCACCAAAAGAGCGAAGTTGGTATTCTGTGTCCTCGGTTGGGCATAACCGATGCCATTAACCGTAATCACAGGGTCGGAGCCTCCTGTGGACTCTATTATTACCTCGCCTCCCGGGCACATGCAGAATGTTCTAACCCGGTCATCGAAACTTCTGGAATGAAACTCGAGTTTCGATTCGTACAATGTCGAAGTCAGCTTCTCCATGGTTGTCATCGGTACTTCGATTCGGCAACCCACATCTACAGGGTTGGAATCAAGGCCCAGTTTAAGCCTCGTGGCCTCATTGCACAGCCATTCTGCTCCCTCCCTTCCCGGGGCCAGGATCAAGTAGCGGCACCTTATACTTTCATCGTTGTCAGTTTCAACAGCTTTGACCACGCCATCATCAACCACAATATTCTCAATCGTTGTTCTTAGCCTTATGTCTAGTTTAGGTGACAGATAATTCTGCATAGCCTTCAATGTTTCATGACAAAGCTCTGTTCCGAGGTGGCGTAATCTAACAGGGATTAATTTGAGGCCGGCTGAGGCGGCTTGCTGCTCGAGTGCGGCCACATTCTCTCCCATTCCATAAACCTTGAGCGGAGCGCCAAATTTGAGGTAGATCGAATCAACGTAGTCGATGAGTGCTTCGGCCTGGTCAAAGCCGAGCAACTCTGTAAGCCGTCCGCCTACTTGGGTGGACAAAGTCAATTTGCCATCGCTGAAGGCTCCGGCGCCTCCAAAACCACTTACCAGGTGGCATGGGCAGCAGAGGGCACAGCGCCCACTTTTGTTTTGAACGGGACAGACACGAGCATCAATTTCTCTTCCCTTGTCTAGCAGTAGGACATCGAGGCCAGCATTACATAATTCCAGACTGGCAAATATACCTGCGGGACCGGCGCCAACTATGATGACATCATAATTTGTGGCCATCGAGACTCATTCTATAGCTATTGACTTACCCAATCGGTCAAAAGGTTTCCTGATTCAAGGACTTCATCGGCTGTGGAGCATGATTCGAGCTCGCCCCTCCCCCTTCTCAATATCTCACGGTTTCTCCACTGCGAGGTCAGGTTATTCTATAGCTTTCTTCATTGGGCGTCAAATGAGTTCGCTCGTCTTCACAGCGGTTTGCCCAGAGGCATTATATATAGGGGTTTAATCTGCTCCTCTACTCCGAGGACTTTCCACACCTCTTCATCGTGAAAGGCGCCAACTTCCACTGTGGCTAGGCCCAGGGCTACAGCCTGAAGATGGATGTTTTCACCCGCATGTCCCACTTCCATGTGTACATATCGGTCTCCGCGTCTGCCGTATCTCCGGGATGTCCTGTGATAAAGGGCGCAGATGACAATATCCACCGGGGCCTCGATAATGAACTCCTGGTCCAGAGCTGCTCGGGCCAAATCCGGTCTTAAATCCCCTGATTTGTGTAAGATCAACGAATGGGGATCCGCTTCGTAGTGGTAAATGCCAGCCTGTAGTTCTTTGGGGGCTTGTCCCGATTGCATGGGGGCCTCGCTTGCAGTGACGGCCTGTTTGCCAACGAACACAAAAATCTCCAGGGGATAGGTGGCGCCAGCACTGGGCGCTGCCCTGAACATCCTCCCCCCGGTAGGGCCCTGGGCGGACCAGAGTACCTGACTCAGTTGGGACAGGGCCAGGGCCTCTGCGCGGTATCCGCGAACTGACCTGCGCCTTAGTATCGTTTCCTCTAATGAAATGTCGCCGCTCAATCGGGGAGGGGGAAGTTTGATTACAGTTTGCGTCATGCCAGATTCTTTGCCACACCCAGAATGACAGGTTGGTATTCAGCCCTTGATAATGCCCATGGGTTCAGCCATGGCTACTTTTCTGGAAATGCCAGCCTGATGAACAACATCGATAATCTGTGTAACATCTTTGTAAGCTTGTGATGCCTCCTCAGCCAGCGCAGAAATGCTTCCCGCCTTGACAATAATACCTCTGCGCTCTAATTCCCTGGCTACATCGCTACCCCTCATACTCCGCTTGGCGGCACCGCGACTTAACATTCTGCCAGCACCATGACAGGTAGAGCCAAAGGTCTCATCCATAGCCTTCTGAGTGCCTACAGCAATGAAAGAACAACGTCCCATATCTCCGGGAACAAGCACAGGTTGTCCTATCTCTCTGTAGCAACCGGGAGTATCCTTATGGCCTGCCGGAAAAGCTCTGGTAGCTCCTTTGCGATGAACACAAACCTTCACCTTACGGCCTTCCACGACATGCTCTTCTATTTTGGCTATGTTGTGAGCGACATCGTAAATCTGCTTCATGCCAAGTTCCTCAGGGTTTTTGCCGAATACTCTGGAGAAGCATTCTCTAACCCAGTGAGCAATACACTGCCGGTTAACCCAGGCATAGTTAGCAGCACACGCCATGGCAGCCATGTAATCTCGGCCTTCCGGTGACTCTATGGGAGCGCAGGCGAGCTGCCGGTCGGGCAGACTTATCCCGTACTTCAATACCGCCTGCTCCATGACACGCAGATGGTCAGTACATACCTGGTGACCAAAGCCGCGAGAGCCCGTGTGAATCAGAACCAGTATCTGACCTGTCCGGGTAATGCCCATAACGCCAGCTATGTTGGGATCAAATATCTCCTTCACCATTTGAATCTCAAGAAAATGATTGCCTGAGCCTAACGTGCCTGCCTGGGGCAGGCCTCTCTTTGTCGCCCTGTCGCTTATCTTGCCGGGGTCGGCCCCGCTGAGGCAGCCGTTTTCCTCAGTAACGCTTAAATCCTCCTCGGCACCCAGGCCACGCCTCACGGCCCAGCGAGCTCCTTCAACCATCAATTGGTTCATCTCTTTTTGGCCCACTTTTATCTTGCCTTCAGAGCCAAGGCCTGATGGCACATCGAGGAACAATGCATTGATCAGTTGCTTGATTCTGGGTCGCACTTCATCTTCGCTGAGATCGGTACGCAGTAACCTTACACCGCAATTAATATCATAACCCACGCCGCCGGGGGAAATTACGCCGTTCTTAACATCCATTGCTGCCACTCCACCTATAGGGAAGCCATAACCCCAGTGAATATCCGGCATGGCGAGAGAGTAACCTACTATACCGGGCAAGAAGGCAACATTGGCAACTTGTTCAGGCGTCTGTTCTTCACGAATGGATTCCACCATTTCCCTGCTGGCGTAGATCAAGCCCGGGACTTTCATGCCGGCCCTGTAATTCTGGGGAATCTTCCAGCGATAATCGTCCACCTTAATAAGTTGCCCTTGCCATCGTGTCATATTGCAGGCTCCTAAATGTCGAAAATTATCTGCGCCCTGTAACCATCACCGTTTCTATCTAACTTCAGCATGTGATACGTGGCTGCTTTTACTCCTGCTTTTATCTTGTGTTTCGTCGGGTCGAAATTCTCTCCATAACAGACAGCCTTCAGTTGATTGTGGGTAAGACCTGCGATATCGAACCGGTTGCACAAAATGTGTTCGACATCAAAGAGGTAAATGAGCTCGTTAAGCCATTCAACGAGCAGA
Organism: Dehalococcoidia bacterium; assembly: GCA_046483735.1. Taxonomy (GTDB): domain Bacteria; phylum Chloroflexota; class Dehalococcoidia; order GIF9; family AB-539-J10; genus RBG-13-51-36. Next base: position 19,330 of record JAWOCP010000152.1, on the reverse strand, counting down.
CTATCCCTGTCCTCGCTGCTTACTGTCAAATCAAGGTGCAATTTCTCTTCAACGCTTTCGGGCTCAGTGATCAGACTGAACAGTCCCAGAGCAGCATTGGAAAAGAGTTCCTCGACATCCGCTCCGTAGGCAATGATGCCCACATCGGCAGTATGGTCAACTATTTCAAAGGCCTTTTTCATTTCCTTGACGGCCAATTATACAAAATGATAGACGATATCTCCATTTACGCCTCCTCGTTTTGCACATCACTCAAGCTGTTGTTACAATTGATACTGGGCCTTTGCAACTTGACTTCTGCGTGTGGAAAGGTTATATGTTTTCGTACTTTGCGGAATGAGGAAGACAGGCACAGCGAGGGCGCAGCTATGAGGTTCTATGTGGAAGTCAGCCTCAAAAGGTAGACACTGATGCCTCATAAACGTTATATGGAATGCGCTTTATCCCTGGCCAGATTGGCTATGGGATATACCAGTCCTAACCCTGCAGTGGGGGCGGCAATTATCAAAGATGGGGTTGCTGTGGGCATGGGGTATACTCAGCCTGCTGGCTTGGAGCATGCTGAGGTTATGGCACTTCGTCAGGCTGGTGATAAGGCGCGGGGTGCTAGCATGTATGTTAGCCTTGAGCCTTGTTGTCATTATGGGCGTACTCCGCCTTGTACTCAAGCCATAATCGAGGCCGGCATTTCGGAAGTCTACGTAGCTCTGCTCGACCCCAACCCGGTGGTTTCAGGACTTGGCATAGGCAAATTGAATGAAGCGGGGATCAAGACCTACGTAGGTATATGTGAGCAAGAAGCTTACGGAATAAACGAGGCTTACATCAAGCACATTACTACGGGTTTGCCATTCGTGATCGCCAAATTTGCCATGAGCCTTGACGGGAAGATTGCTACCAGAACCGGTGAGTCAAAATGGATAACCCAGGAACAGGCAAGGAAGTATGCACATGCTTTGCGCCATACGGTCGACGCCATAATGGTGGGAGTGAACACCGTTATTGTGGATAATCCTCACCTCACGGCCCGAGGTTGTGGTGGCAGAGGTGGCATAGGCAAGGTGCAGCCTGTACGCCTGGTTGTCGATAGCAAGGGAAGAGTACCACCGACCGCTCATATTTTTGAGTCACCGGGCGATGTCTTGCTTGCTGTAGCAGCACCTCTTGATTCTGTGAAGAGGGAGGAATTTGTACGGGCGGGTGCCGAAGTTGTGGAATTGCCCGGTAAGGAAGATGGGGTAGACATTGTGGAGTTGTTCAAGCTATTGGGAAGGCGAGACATTGTTACTGTCCTGGTGGAGGGAGGTGGCCAGCTTCTCGGTTCACTTTTCGACCACCGCTTAGTAGACAAGGTGTTGGCTTTTATTTCACCGGTCATCATCGGCGGCAGTGGGGCGACGAGTGTGGGAGGAAACGGCGTTGATAGTATAGCTGAGGCTTTGCGCCTGAGCCGGGTGGAGATAAGGACTTTCGGCGATGATGTATTAGTCAGTGGATATATGGAGAAAGGATTACTGCAAGAAGCGTAGGTTTTTGGGGCACAGCATGTTCACCGGTATAGTTGAAGAGATTGGTACAGTCAGGGAAACGAATCGGGAGCGCTTAGCCTTAGAAGCAGACAAAGTGCTTGAGGGAACGAAGGTGGGCGATAGCATAGCGGTCAACGGTGCTTGCTTAACAGTTGTATCCTTGGAAAAACGTGGTTTCAGTGTTAATATTATGCCTGAGACGTTGCGCCGTACCAATCTGGGCGGACTTCATTACGGCGAACAGGTGAATTTGGAAAGAGCACTGGTACTAGGGGGACGGCTTGGTGGCCATTTAGTATTGGGTCATGTCGATGATATCGGGGAAGTGATGGAGGTAACCAGAGAAGAAGGTGCGCACATCATGAAGATCTCGGCACCAGCCAGATTGATGCCTTATATCGTAGACAAAGGTTTTATCGCTGTCGATGGTGTTAGTCTGACCGTCGTAGCCTGTGATGTGGTTTCCTTTGCAGTGTCTCTGGTTGCTTACACCAGGGAACATACTACGTTAGGAAGGCGAAGACCTGGCGACACAGTCAATTTAGAAGCAGACATCATAGGTAAATATGTGTCCCGACTTGTCGGCATTGAAGAACGAGAAAGACAGAGTCTGGGCCTCCGGTTTCTCAGGGAATACGGATTTGTGGAGGGAACAGATGCTGGCTAGTATTTCAGAGGCAATTGAAGATATAAGGGCAGGCAAGTTCGTTATTATCGTTGATGACGAGTCGCGCGAGAATGAAGGCGACCTGGCCATGGCTGCCGAAAAGGTTACTGCCGAGGCGATCAATTTCATGGCAAAGCATGGCCGAGGACTAATCTGTTTACCTGTTATTGGCCAAAGGCTTGACGAACTGGGAATACCTCTGATGGTTACTAATAATACCTCGCGCTATTCTACTGCTTTCACAGTTTCTATCGAGGCAAAGGACAAAGTCACCACCGGCATCTCTGCATTCGATCGGGCTGAGACCATAAGAACGGTACTTGATCCTGACACCAGGGCGGGTGACCTTGCTCAGCCAGGGCATATATTCCCTATTCGAGCAAGGGAAGGTGGGGTGCTAGTGCGAGCAGGACACACCGAAGCTATTGTTGATTTGGCCAGGCTCGCTGGACTTTATCCCGCTGGGGTGATATGTGAGATAATGGATGAAGATGGCACAATGGCCCATCTGCCTCAGCTTGAGGCCCTGGCATCTAAGTTTTCCGTGAAGATTGTGGCCATCGCTGATTTGATTGCCTACCGTATTCGTCATGAAAGACTGATCCAGAAAGTAACCGAGGCCAGGCTGCCCACCAAGTATGGCGAATTTACAGCTGTGGCCTATAGAAGCACTGTTGATGCCGCTGAACATATCGCCCTGGTCAGGGGTGACATATCTAATGACGAACCAGTGCTGGTACGTGTTCACAGCGAATGCCTGACCGGAGATGTCTTTGGGAGTTTGAGATGTGATTGTGGGGCCCAGATTGAAATGGCTTTGGAGAGCATAGCCAAAGAAGATCGAGGCGTTTTTCTTTATATGAGACAGGAGGGCAGGGGAATCGGATTTCACAATAAGCTTTGCGCTTATGCTCTTCAGGATCAAGGAATGGATACTGTAGAGGCCAATATAGCTTTAGGTTTTGCCCCTGACTTGAGAGATTATGGAGTGGGAGCCCAGATTCTGGCTGACTTAGGTTTACATAATATTCGATTGCTTACCAATAACCCCAAAAAGGTGATCGGGCTGGAAAGCTATGGAATTAAGATAGTCGAAACTGTTCCACTGATAGCTCCATGCACCCCTTATAACATCCGCTATTTAGAAACCAAGCAAAAGAAGTTAGGGCATATTCTAGGTATACAGGAGGGTAAGTAATGGCTAAGCATTACGGAGGTATGCTGATAGGTAAGGACCTCAAGTTCGCCGTGGTTGTTTCTCGCTTTAACGAGTTAATAACTACCAAGCTGCTTGAGGGAGCAAAAGACGCTTTGCTGCGTCACGGCGTCAATGAGGGTGACATCGACATCGTCTGGACTCCAGGTTGTCTAGAGATCCCGCTCATAAGCAAGAAACTGGCGCAGAGCAACAAGTACAATGCCGTCATATGCCTTGGCGCGGTAATTCGCGGCGGCACCCCACATTCTGAGTATGTTGCTTCAGAGGTAAACAGGGGAATCGGCAAAGTAGGCTTGGATAGTGGCCTACCGGTAATACAGGGTATAATTACTGCTGATACCCTGGAGCAGGCTATCCAGCGAGCGGGGGCTAAAGAAGGCAACAGAGGATTTGCTGCCGCAGTAAGCGCTATTGAAATGGCAAATCTGCTTAAGGCTATTCAGTGACTTTGTAAACCTTGTCACCATGCCGTACTCTATCAGGGACTTTTATGCCCACAAGGTCACCGGCCTTGCCCTCAGTGATGTTAACGCGCTCAATCTGCATAGATTCTACGGCCAGTTCCATATCTGTGGAGCTGCCCTTGATATGGATTTTGTCGCCTATTCGTAATGCGCCGCTTAGCTCTATACCGGCTACCACTGGCTTAGCAAAAAAATCCGTCACCTTACCAATTTCTACTTCGGACATCTCCAGAATACCTCCTTTCAGATAGATATCATATACTCTTTTCATTCAGAAATCAACGACGTGTGGTGATTGACAAATGGGAACAAAATGTGATAGAAACATAGCATCTTGGGGGCAAGAGGATGGCGTCACAGACAGAAACACCGAAGTTCCATTCGATAAAGAGGTCCCTGGCAGCCAAATGGTTCGCTGCTTTTGTGAAATTGGTGGACAGATATGCGCCGGATAGGCTGTTGCTTTTTGCGCTCAATTTCCTGGACAAGCGTGTCCCGAACAGGCTGATTACGTTTGCAATTGACGTGGTCGAGAAACTGGTTCCACGTAAGCTGCGCTCTACGGCTATTGCTGCCGCCGATGAGTATGTCCCTGACGCAGTAGCGAATTCGCGAAAAGCCTGCACTGTCATCGCCGCAGTGGGGAAGTATGTTCCGGACAAGATAATTCCTCCCGAGTCCGAGGAAACGTGGGAGAATCTTAAGACAAAGCTTCATATTCCGAAACTGATATCAGGTAAGCAGAAGTGAGCGGGTGGAGCTGAGGTAATGATTCTCGTCATAGCTCCTGACGATGTGGGTGAGGAAGGATTGTGGTATTGAATGCGGTACGATAAGGTCTGTGTTGAGTCTTTTGGTTATGAACTTCCTGAGAACGTCATCACATCCGTGAGCCTGGAAGAAAGGCTGGCCCCGATTTATGACAAGCTGAATCTCGCCTACGGGCGGCTGGAGATGATTACCGGAATTCGCGAACGGCGATTCTGGGATGATGACATAACGCCGAGTCAGGCCAGCGTGAGAGCGGCAGAAAAAGCCATCAGCAAGTCAGGGGTCAGCAAAGAGGATATCGGTTGTCTGCTTCATACCTCTGTATCCCGTGATTTCCTGGAGCCAGCAACAGCTACCGTGGTTCACGACTCTTTAGGCCTTCCTCCCACATCTACCATTTTCGACATCTCGAACGCCTGTCTTGGTTTCGTGAACGGCATGGTAACGCTGGCAAACATGATTGAACTGGGTCAGGTGAAAGCAGGCATTGTGGTTGGCTGCGAGAACAGCAAACGGCTTATTGACACAACTATTGACAAACTGCTAAGAGACCCCGACGTGACCAGAGCCAAGCTCAAACTCGCCTTTGCCACCCTAACTCTGGGGTCTGGAGCAGTAGCAGCCGTGTTGACCCACCGCTCCCTGTCGCAAGACGGTCACAGGCTTCTCGGTGGGGTGACACGCGCTGCCTCACAACATAACCATCTCTGTCGCATAGAAGCCGACGCTTCTTTCCTGGATATGGATGAGCTCCCTGATATGCGCACGGACTACGAAGGTGTCCTGAAGAATGGGCTGCGATTGGCGCCTGACACGTGGGGGGCCATAAAGAGAGAGCTTGGGTGGGAGGACTACGACGTAGACAAGTTCTTTACTCACCAGGTTAGCGCCGCGCACAGCAAACTATTGTTCCAGGCTCTGGGGCTGGATAGTACAAGAGACTTTGCCACTTTGGAGTATCTGGGAAACATCGGGTCGGTTTCCCTGCCCATTACCGTTGCTATAGGAATTGAGCAAGGTCGTCTGGACCCTGGCGATAAGGTTGCCATGATGGGAATTGGCAGCGGCCTGGTCTGTCTTATGCTGGGTCTGGAATGGTAGCACCGGGAAATGACCATAACTCGGTGAGTTCAAAGAAATACTCTCGAAGACAGCGATGCAGTTTTGGATTGCTTGATGCTACGCTGATATCTACTCTTTGATGAAAGTTTCATCCTATGGTGGCAAAGAATCCTGACGAAACACGAATTGTAATAACCGGGGTTGGCCTTACGGCGCCAAACGGAAACAACCTGGCGGAGTTTCGAAAGAGTCTGCTCGATGGCAAATCTGGAGTGGAGAAACTCCAAATCCGTTATATGGGTGAAGTGTTGGCTGGTATTTGCCACTTCGACCCGTTGAAGTATCAGAAAAAGAAGGAATTGCGCCGCGGGACGAGGGCCGGCTCCATTGCTATCTACTGTGCCCGAGAGGCAATCGCTGATGCCAAGTTAGACCTTGATTGCCTCGATAAATCGAGGACCGGTGTTTATCTTGGGATTACTGAGCATGGCACCGTGGAAACCGAAAACGAGATTTATGAAATTAAGCAATTCGACTATGATGTAAAGTACTGGTCCCATCACCATAATCCAAGAGTGGTGGCTAATAATCCAGCCGGCGAAGTCACCTTGAATCTGGGTATTAGCGGACCACACTATACTCTGGGAGCCGCTTGTGCTGGCGGTAACATTGGACTCATACAAGGCCTGCAAATGCTGTTGCTGAACGAAGTCGACTTAGCTTTGAGTGGTGGGGTTTCGGAGAGCACCGCTTCCTTTGGTATTTTTGCTGGCTTCAGAAGTGAAGGTGCCCTGGCTTCTCATCCAGACCCTGAGAAGGCATCCCGTCCCTTCGATAAGGAGCGGAATGGCGTGGTCGTTGCGGAGGGTGGCTGTATTTTTGTTCTGGAAAGACTGAGTGATGCGCTAAAGAGAAGAGCCGGGATTTACGGCGAAATCGCGGGCTATGGTATCAACTCGGATGCGCTGGACTTCATCTTCCCCTGCGCAGAACGACAGGTCGAGTGCATGAAGCTCGCTCTTGGCAAAGCCGGCATATCTCCTGAAGACATCGATATTATCAATACCCACGGGACGGGCACCGTTGAAGGAGACCCTGTGGAGTGCCAGGCAATCAGAGAAGTGTTCGGCGAATCTCCCCATGCGTGTATTAACAACACCAAGAGTTTCATTGGTCATGCTATGGGTGCCGCCGGTGCCTTAGAATTGGCGGGTAATTTGCCCTCTTTTGAGGACCATATCGTCCATCCTACGATCAATCTGGACCACTTGGACCCTGAGTGTAATCTAAACAACCTGATTATCAACGAACCAAAAAGGATTGACAAGGTTGACTATATATTGAATAATTCCTTCGGAATGCTGGGCATCAATTCGGTTGTTGTCGCAAAGAGATTTGAGGCGTAAGACTGAGACAATTCTTGAAATAGACAGATTGGGGGTACATGACCAGGGAGCAGATTAGAACCACGATTCTGGAAATCATAGGCCAAATTATACCGGACGAAGACCTGAGCAATCTGAAGGGTGATGTCCCGATACGAGAACAAGTGGAACTCGACTCAATGGACTTCTTGGATATCATTATGGAGCTGCGGAAACGCTATGGTATCGAAGTGCCTGAGAGTGACTACACGGAATTAGCCACGCTGGATGGCTCCGTAGCTTATCTGGAGCCGCGGATGAAGGAACTTTAGCCCATAGTGTCACCAAGCCAGGAAGACAATTTTCTATCGAATCTTGCCCGACGATTGCAGGTCTAGCTGGTCTTCGATTTTGAGAAGAGCCTCGTCATGGATTACGATGTCCTGATTATCGGTGCGGGAATGTCTGGTCTTGCCGCCGGTATTAGACTGGCCTACTACGGCAAAAAGGTCTGTATCGTCGAAAAACACTACCGTGTTGGAGGGCTCAATTCTTTTTACAACCTGGGGGGACACAAACTCGACGTTGGCCTGCATGCCATGACCAACTATGTTCCCAAGGACGTCAAGCTCAGACCATTGCCGAAGTTGTTGCGACAGCTCAAGCTAAGAGCTGAAGACTTTGTCCTTTGCCCGCAGCGGATGTCAGTAATCAAGTTTCCCGATAAGACCCTGAGATTCAATAACGATTTCGACTTCTTTGTCCAGGAGGTCGTCGACAATTTTCCGGGGCAGGCCGACAACTTCCGGAAGCTCATTAATACCATTTTTGAATATGATGAACTGAACCTGTATGCGCAACCGGTGTCGGCTCGTGAAGTTGTGGCTTCTGTTATTTCCGACCCACTCCTGAGCGACATGATTTTTTGCCCGCTCATGTTTTACGGGAATGCCAGGGAGAACGACATGGAGTTCGGACAATTTGTTATCATGTTCAAGAGCATCTTCTGCGAAGGATTTGCCCGGCCTCAAGCCGGTGTGCGTCAGGTCCTCGATGTACTGGTGAAGAAATACAGGGCTTGCGGTGGCCAATTGAAGATGAGGTGTGCAGTAACAAGTCTTAGATGTGTCAATGGCAGGGTTGAATCAATCTTGCTCGAAAACGGTGAGGTGGTGACCGCCGACAGGATACTATCATCCGCCGGTTATGTTGAAACGATGAAACTGCTTGCCGACTCCGATTGTTCAGAAGTCAATTACCAGGTGGGTCAGCTTTCATTTGTGGAGTCCATTCTGATTCTGAATAAAGAACCTGCCGAAATGGGCTACAACACAACAATAACTTTCTATAGTAATTCGGATAGATTTGCTTATCGCAAACCTGACGGGCTGGTTGATGTCTCCAGTGGTGTAATTTGTTGCCCTAATAACTTTCAATTGGAGCATCCTTTGCCGGAGGGCATGGTCCGAATAACCAACCTGGCCAACTTTGATCTCTGGAGCAGATTGGACGAAGAAGAGTACAGGGTCCAGAAAGCCGCCTGTTCGGAAGCCGCGCTCAAAGAGGTGGTGAAATTCATGCCCGATTTCCGTGATTCGATTATTCTTACCGATGTCTTCACCCCGAGAACAATCAACAGATTCACCGGCCACATAAATGGTGCCGTCTATGGTATGCCGCACAAGATCAAGACAGGTAAGACTCATCTAGATAATCTATTCATTTGCGGCACAGACCAGGGATTTCTGGGAATCGTTGGAGCAATGCTCAGCGGTATTTCGATGGCAAATCTTCATGTTCTACAGAAGAACTAGTCAGAACCTAAAAGGAAGGATCCGGTAACAGGATAGTCCCTGCAAAATGCCGCTCATAAGGTATGTCCAGGTGGAATCGGCATGGGAGGGGCAAGGGAAGTTATGAACTAAAAGATGCTTATGCCAGGGCGAATGGCGTGACATTTGTGAGTCCCCTTCATACTAAGGGGGGATGTTGAAGATAGGAAGGGGATGGGGAGGGAGAGACGGCTGATTTTGCAAGTGAGCCTGTGGAAAAGCTAAACTATTGCAGGACCGAAATGACAGGGCAAGAGGCATGAGCCAGGATTGGTGGAACGACACAAAGGCAGAATATGATGTCATCGTTATTGGCGGTGGATTAGGCGGGTTGACATGTGCCAATATGCTGGCTAGAGGAGGGCACTCGGTCTTGCTTCTTGAGCAGCACCACAATCTTGGCGGATTGGCCACCTGGTTCAAGAGAAAGGGACATATCTTTGATATCGCCCTGCACGGATTTCCGATCGGCATGATCAAGACTTGCCGTAAATACTGGACTGCTGAAATCGCCGGCATGATTGTTCAGCTGAAAGGGATCAGATTCGACAACCCGCAGTTCTCCTTTACCACAACCTATGACAGGGACGATTTCAGACGCATGTTGCAGCAGCGGTTCAGAATAGCGCAGGATAGTATTGAAGGCTTTTTCGACACAGCGAGAAATATGAATTTCTATGATGACCAGAGCATGACCACGAGGGAGCTTTTCGAAAGGTACTTTCCCGGCCGTGATGACGTTCACCGCATGTTAATGGAACCCATCACCTATGCCAACGGGTCAACCCTGGACGATCCCGCCATAAGCTACGGAATCGTGTTTTCCAACTTTATGAGCAAAGGTGTTTATACGGTTCGGGGGGGGACGGACCAGTTTGTCGGAAAGATGCGGGAGGAACTTCTAGGAAACGGCGTTGATATTAGAACTAGGTGCCTGGCAGAAAGAATTGTCGTCGAGGATAACAAAGCCGCCGGCGTAATAGCGAACGGAAAACGGATAAAGAGCAAGACCGTTGTCTCCAACGGCAATCTGTTATCAACCATCCGCAAACTGGTGGGAGACGAGTGTTTTTCTGCAAGCTTTGTCGCAGAGGCAAGAAAGGTGCGCCTCAATAACAGTAGTTGCCAGGTCTACATTGGTATCAAGAAAGGCGAGAAGATTGACTACATAGGGGATTTGCTTTTCACCTCGGCGGCGGAGAAATTCGATTCTTGGGAACTTTGCAGCAATAATACTTCCAGTCGGACCTTTTCTGTTTATTATCCGCAGACCCGGCCGGGCTCCGATATGTACTCCATTGTCGCCTCCTCCAATGCCAATTACGACGACTGGGCGAGCTTGTCTGAAGTGGAATACCGCGCTTCCAAGGAAGAACTGATACAGCGAACGCTTGATGCTCTGGAGAAATATGTCCCTCAGATCCGAGATAAGGTAGGTTACGTGGAGGCTGCTACTCCGAAGACATTTCAGAGGTATACGCTTCATCTAGGTGGTGCCTCTTTTGGCACCAAGTTCGAGGGGCTAAAGGTCAGTATGGATCTCCCCAAAGAGATACCGGGACTTTTTCATACTGGCTCTGTGGGGATTATCATGTCCGGTTGGCTGGGTGCAGCTAATTATGGAGTAATTGTCGCCAATGATGTGGACAAATATCTTTCATCAGGGGGCGTCCTCTGAAGTTCCCCTCTTAAGATAAGAGGGGTTAGGGGAGTTATGAAATGTATGATTTCAAAGGACAGACTACCATCGTCACCGGTGGAACCAGAGGGATAGGAAAAGCGATTTCTGAGAGCTTTCTGAAAGGAGGCGCCAGAGTAATTGCTACCTATTCGGCAAATGAAGCGGCGGCGGCTCAGTTCAAACATGACAACAGCCAGTTTGCCCAGAACACTGATATCCAGAAGCTTGATGTGACGAGATATGAAGAGGTGGAGAAGTTCTTCAAATACATAGACACGCAATATGGCGGCTTTGAAGTTCTGGTGAACAACGCCGGTATCCGCAAGGACTCTGTCCTGGCGATGATGAAAGAATCGGACTGGCATGATGTGATGAATGTCAATCTGGCCGGGACGTTCTACATGTGCAAATTTGCTGTTATGAGCCTGATGCGCAAACGCTACGGACGGATTATCAACATAACCTCCGTCATGGAAAGATACAGTTTTGAAGGCCAGGCAAACTATGCAGCTTCAAAGGCAGGCCTGAATGCATTGACTAAATCGTTATCCAAGGAGGTTGCGACCCGGGGTATCACGGTTAATTGCGTTTCACCGGGGTTTATTACCACCGAGTTGCTCCAGGACATTCCAGATAAATTGCGTGAAAGTTACCTGGCCCGGATTCCACTGAAGAGATTCGGCGGCACTGAAGAAGTGGCTGCTTGCGTTCTTTTCCTGGCTTCCAGAGAAGCGTCCTATGTTACCGGTTCTACTCTCGAAGTAGCCGGAGGATTGTGAGATGGAGGAGATCCTAAACGCTATACCCCATCGGCCCCCGTTCTTGTTTATAGACAGGATCGTGGAGTTGAGCGGAACAAGAATCAAGACAACGAAAGAGATAAGTCCAGATGAACCGGTGTTCGAAGGGCACTATCCCGGACAGCCAATCATGCCCGGGGCACTTATCTGTGAATCCATTTTTCAAACAGGTGCAGTCCTGCTCTCCAAAATGATGGGGGGGATTGGTGAAGGTGTTCCCGTCTTGACCCGGATTAACAACGCCAAGTTCAAGAGCATCGTTAAGCCCGGCTGCACTCTCGAGATTGAAGCAGAGTTGCTGGAAAAAGTCAGCAGTGCTTATTACATGAAGGGCAAAGCCTCGGTCGGCGGCAAAACATCGGTCACGGTTGAGTTTACCGTCACGTTGACTAAAGAGGCACCCTGACGTATATTGAGGGATAATAAGGAACATGATATGGATTTCTTAGATATTTCAGATAAGACCTTCCTTGTCTTCGGGGTAGCTAACAAGAAGAGCGTCGCCTTCTCCGTGGGAGAGGTTCTGTCCGGGTCAGGGGCAAACGTCATCTATAGTGTTCAATCAGCAGAAGCGCAGCATAGTGTTTCAAGGATCCTTCCCGGCGCCGATATCTTCGTATGTGATGTCGAGCGAGAGCCAGAAATCAAGAGACTGGCTGAAGACGTCTCTAAGAGGTACCCCAAGCTTCATGGCATCGTTCATTCCATAGCCTTTGCCAATTACGAAGAAGGGCTGAAGCCGTTTCACGAAACAAGGAAGAAAGACTTTCTGCAGTCAGTTGATATCTCCTGTTATTCCTTAATCGCTATTGCCAATGCGTTCAAAGAACTGCTGGATGAGGAAGCATCTGTAGTTACCATATCCATCTCGACTACCAAAGTGGCCGCCGAACCATATGGTTTTATGGCTCCGGTAAAGGCCGCCCTCGACTCAACCGTATGCTTCCTGGCCAAATCCTTCAGTTCTTTTTCCCAAATCCGATTTAACTCGGTGAACGCCGGATTGCTAAAGACTTCGGCATCCGCAGGGATACCGGGTTATCTGGACTATTACCTCTTTGCTGAAGAATTGACTCTGCGCAAAAGAGCCCTCAGCACCAAAGAGGTAGCCAATACCGTGGCATTCCTCTTGAGTCAGCGCTCCAGCGGTATTAATGCCCAGGGTATTGTCGTGGATGCCGGGATGTCGGTCAACTACTTTGATAAAGATATCATCAAAAAGGCGATAGGGATTTAGCGAACCGATGACTTTGTTTCCCGTAATTATGCCGGTAAGCCAGCCCGCTGAGGAGCTCTCAGGGAAAGAACAGGTAGCTCATCTCAGTCGACTTGCTCGAGAGGCTCTGAAAGTGAGTGCTGAAAAGAGCCGGGTCAGGCTTGACGAATTGCTGAAAGATGAAAATGGGCGCCCGTGCTCGGTCTCAGGCAATTACTGGTCTCTTTCCCACAAACCTGAGTGCGTTGCGGCAGTGGTCAGCAAAGACAGGGTTGGGATCGATGTTGAAGAAATCAGACCCCGAACTGAATTGCTCTTCTCTTACGTGGCGAGTGACGAGGAATGGGAATTAAAGGAAAAGTCCTGGGACATGTTTTTCCGCTATTGGACGGCGAAAGAAGCAGCCCTGAAGGTTATCGGAATTGGTATAGGCGGCTTCAGGACCTGTCGCATAATCTCAATCCCCGACGACAACCATGTTGTTCTGGACTATAAGGGGGATTCTTTCTTCGTTGAGCAACTAAGGTACCGGAACCACATCATCGCCGTCGTCAAGGATGATAACGAAGTCGAATGGGTGGTGCTGGGAACGTAGTTCTTTCATGCATTAACAATCTCTGTCGCGATCTCAGCCGGATGGCGCAATTGCCCAATGAATTGGGCAACTACAATTTTTCAGAAGTGGCTCCTGTCGAATTCTTTTGACCGGTATCGCTTCCATCCGGGGAAAATCTCCCGGTAGAGCCGGAGCCTTATCCCGATTAGCTTCAAAGTTCTGAGAAGGAGCATTCTGGACATCCTGGGTTTGCTCAGAAGCGTCTTCATCAGGAGGAAGATGGTCCTGGTCAGTGTCGGTGGGCAGCCCTCTATGCTGACGACCGACACCTGACGCCCATCAGCTAATTGTTTGACGTGGGAAGGAATCCTTTCCTTCGCATTCTTGTACAGCCCTTTATTACCTCTGATCGCACAATCGCCGTAAAGGAAGACCCTTGTAGAGGAATGTGCAAGACCATCCATCTTCCCTTGTTCTGGCCTCAATCCCAGCCCATAGTATAGCTCGGCACCGCCAAAATTCATTCCAGGATTATCTTTGCCCAGTATCGATAGCGCCAGGGCAAGCGTGGCACCGCAGGCGGAACAGAGAGTCTGCCCCGGGTGAGGGGCAGAAAGCCCTGTTATCTTTGCTGGGTTCAATAATTCCTTGTCCGGCTCAAATCGCCACTCAAGTTGCTCCTTCAAAGGTTCTATATCTTCTCCCTTAATTTCAATTTTGCTGATATCAAAAGAGCGACCGTGTCTCTGGGCAAATTCTCTAAGATAGTCGACTTGCGCAGGGTCAATTCCCAAGATTGTGGCTCCTATGACATCGCACTCGAATATGTCCGGGCTGGCTATGATTAAATCTTTGCGGTAGGCCGTACCCGCAAGGGTTTCCGGACCCTTCTCCAACATATATATTCCATCAATTATGACCAGGTCGCTCTTGACAGCTTCGTTCAAAAGGCAAATCAGGGTATCCAGTCGCTTGCTGATATGAAACCTTTTTTTTGAATCGGGGCTGAGACAGCCCTTCACATTCTTAAAGCCCAGGGAGACCTTTGTTTGGAAGTGAGTTTTGAGAACAGGGACATTGATGAGAAAGTCTGTCTTCAAGGCTGTTTTGGAGACCCTGACCTTTACCCCTCCTAAATCCAGCTCACGAAAGGGACCCCGGTTGAAATCAATCAGTTTAATTCCGTATTTTGCTGCCAGCCTGCCAATGCCTGTACCCTTGAAACCCCGTTTCGTATACGGCTCGAGTTCATCAAATATATTGATGATAGCGCCTTCACCGATGGAAATATCTTTGCAGCCATGTTCCAGCAGCAATTGTACGACACCCTCTATGACCTTTGCGGTGGTTACCATTCCGTAAGGAGGCATTATTCTGTGTCGAAAACAATTGTTGGGCTTTATAAGAACTCTGTCATTTTTGCCCAGTGTCTCAAATCCATGACACAGTTCGATAGCTTTGCGAAGCGAATTCAGTGAGCCGTCAAACTTTGCCAGCGATACTGTCATGCGCCCTGTGCACCAACTTGATAGTTCTTGATCTCTTCAACATAGAGAGCCAGGAAGGCCCGAGCTTTCTTTTCTGAGAAAAGGGCAGGCCTGTAGGTGAGAGAGAAGTTCAGATGTCTATTGTAGATGCCCGCAGCGATGCTAAGTCCCATTGGACTTACTACAGGTGCTGAGCCGGTAATATTCACTATTCCGGCATTGCCCACGGTGCTCACTGCCGGTTCTGCAGAGCCTGATTTAGGCCAGATAAAGCCCAGATTGGTAATGAGAATAGTATCAACATATGTCCGGGTGACAATCAAGAACCGGCACATTCCTCTCATAATTGCCAGGGGAAAGCGAGAGCAGAAGTAAAAGAAATAGACCAAGGAGAAGGCTATCCTGTTCATGGTCGCATTTATAGTATCTGCTCTTACTTTTCGCAGTAGCTCTGCCGGATCAGCCCTATCTCTGGGCGTGGTGGGCAAGGAAAACCAGGACGCCTGATTGGAAACAACATAGCGAAAACCCTTCGGGCTTATGTTCACCGGAGCCATAATACGGATCCTGTTGCTGGCTTTCCCGTGCATGCTGTTCCACCTCTCCACCACTCTGTAACAGGCTGCCAGAAACACGTCGTTCAGCTCAACCCCGGCCGAGCGTGCTTTGAGCTGGATTTGCTCCAGTTCGCCGGGATCTATGGTTTCGAAACAGAAACGGAGTTCTGTGGACTGTCCCGATTTGTCATGGAAAACCCTTGCCGGGAAAGGCAGGGCCGATACAACGAAGCGATGAAAGAGACTGGAGATCATTTTCCCATAATAATGTTCTACCTTTGACCTCTGGCTGTTGGCAAACTCCAGCAACTCGTCTCCTTTACGATTTATGCGGATATCATTGAAATCTTGTACGGGAGATGCTTTGGCTTTGCCCTCGGAAGCAAGCTCGCTGTTATAGTTCTCAATCGCCTTCCTTACGAAAAGAAGGGCGCGGAGCCCATCTGTTGCCGAGTGATGAAAAGTGAAAACCAGTGAAGATTCCAGTTCATTTTTCCTTAATAGAAGAACCCTCACCGGGAACTCCTTCCTGATATTGAGAGGCCGGTTCATCCATGAGGAAAGATAAC
Organism: Dehalococcoidia bacterium; assembly: GCA_046483735.1. GTDB lineage: Bacteria > Chloroflexota > Dehalococcoidia > GIF9 > AB-539-J10 > RBG-13-51-36. The sequence continues at coordinate 3,556 of JAWOCP010000152.1, read as the reverse complement.
TCTCATAGTCTGTGTCTTGCAGTTTAGCTTTGTCTACAATGCTCAGAACTCCCTTTCCAGGGTTCTCCTGTATTTGACGGGCAGGCCTTAAGTACCTGCGGCACAAGATCGTTCTCATTACCGGATAAGTCCGCTGTGCCATGGAAATCGCCCGATTCAATCCAGCGTGGTCTACCTCTCCCTGAAGGTTTAGAATGGTGTGAATGAGCATGGGCTCGTTTATGCCATCAAGAGCCAGGAGGCACTTATCAACACAATTCAGCGCGATTGAACCGGGGGAACTCTCTGTTTTTCTTCGCATGGCAGTCTGAAGCTGGACTAATCAACGCAACGCTTTCGGAGTTGCCTGTTTCATCAGGCAACCCGCTTTTTGTCATTACCAGCCCCGACTTGCGGGGGCGCAGCAATCTCGCTCCCTCCCCCCTCACGCCTGTCACCCCCTACTTCGTGTAGTAGCATACAATATTGCACATCATTATACAATCCATTTTGTTGCTGGCTGCGTGAGTCTGTAATAAACTATCGTGTGAAACTGGCCTAGCCATGATGAATCCCTTTTTCCTTATCATTTTTTTCGCACTGCTCATTGAGTATGCGATAGGAGTGGCTGCAAACCTTCTTAATCTTAAGTCTTTGAGGTCGGAACCGCCTCCCGCTGTTGAAGACGTCTACCAATCCGAAGACTATCGTAGGTCTCAAGAATATATTCGCACCAATACCCGTTTTGACTTTGTAACCAGCACATTCAGCCTGGTCGTTCTGCTTTCCTTCTGGTTTAGCGGCGGCTTCAACTATCTTGACCAGGCGGTCAGGTCGTGGGGTTTTGTTCCTATCCTGAACGGGTTGTTTTATATCGGCATCCTGCTGATAGGCTACAGCCTTCTTATGCTGCCTTTGGACATTTATCGCACCTTTGTGATCGAGGAGCGATTTGGTTTCAACAGGACTACCCCCCGCACTTTCCTGGTGGACAGGATAAAAGGCCTTGGTCTTGCAGTCTTACTTGGTGCTCCCTTGCTAAGCGGTATTCTGGCCATATTCGAATATGCGGGATATCATGCTTGGATTTACTGCTGGATTATCTTCACTGTATTTTCCCTTATTTTGCAGTATGTGGCTCCAACGTGGATAATGCCGCTCTTCAACAAATTCACTCCGCTGGAATCAGGGGAGTTGAAAGAGGCTATTATCAACTATGCCCACTCAGTTGATTTCCCCGTCAAGAATGTTTTCGTGGTGGATGGCTCCAAGCGCTCCAGTAAGTCAAACGCCTTCTTCACTGGATTTGGTCGTAACAAGCGAGTTGCCCTATTTGACACTTTAATAAGAAAGCACACGGTCCCGGAACTGATAGCTGTACTCGCCCACGAAATCGGTCATCACAAGAAGAAGCACATACTACAGGGCACAGTAGTCAATATTCTTCACGCGGGGTTGCTCTTTTTTGTGCTATCCATCTTCTTAGGCAGCCCCGGCCTCTATGAGGCGTTCTATATGGAGCAACAGTCCGTTTACAGCGGGATTTTGCTCTTCGGCTTGCTTTACACCCCACTGGAAATGGTGCTTTCCGTTCTGATGCACGTGCTATCGCGGAAGAACGAGTACGAAGCTGATCGCTTTGCAGTTGAGACCATCCAGCATCCACAGCATCTGATAGGGGCTCTGAAGAAACTCCATGCGGGCAATCTCTCGAACTTGATGCCTCATCCCTTTTACGTTTTTCTCAACTATTCTCATCCGCCCCTGCTCCAGCGCATACGGGCTATTCTGCGACATGAAGCCTGACTCTGCAACGAAAGGAGGTTGACCGGTTGGCATTCACGCTTCAGGGAGATACACTACGAGGGAAGTTGGCTCCTGCCAAAGCAAGAAGGGCGCTGGCAGATACCAGGTCACAAAGGACGTAGATTGCGAAATTCGTGTAGGAAATTATCTCAAGTCATAGACGAATACATTTCCAGGACAAGTGGCTTAAGGGCACACTGTGATCGGTGCCTGGAGACTGAGAGATGGAACAAGAGCGTCGTGCTTATGGTCCTAGATGCCGCATTTACTTCTATAGGGCTTAACTACTTTACAGCTGTAGTCCCCAATGTCATGAAGTTTGAGAAGGAACTGATGGTCAATGGAAAGGTCCTGAGCCTTAAAGACCTCGGTGTTATTCCACTAGGACAGGTGCAATCCATCTGGAAGAACAGGAGGTCCTGGCAAATGGCAAAGGGAGTAGCATCCTACCTGCACAGTCTGGCAGCGGCACACAATCTGGATGACAGAGGAGCTCTACGATACTGGGCAACCAGTGCGTGCCTTGAGAGCTGGAAGGAGGATCCGATAGGAAGAATCAGCGGCGTTGGCATCACCACATTTCAGTACTTAAGAATGATGGGAGGCATAGATACGGCCATGCCTGATAAGATAGTAAGGAGGGTGGTGAGGGAAATTCTTGATGAAGCGAAGGTAGATATGCCAACGAAGAATGATAAGGAACTGATCGATACAATCGAACGTATGGCAAGGGTGTCAGGTCACAGGCCTATTGAGATATGTTGGATGACATGGCTGGTTCAGCCTGAAGGAAAAATAATCAGGATGGAGAAGTATCGGGCGCTTCTGAATAGAATTTAGAGGCTGGCGAGGGCAGCGGTGGGCCACGATGGTACGTTATGCGCATTGACAATTACACGATGGACAGTTAGACTGAAATGAGAGCATACTGAGTAGCATCTCACGAGAGAGGTTGCAGCACAAACAGGAAGGAAAGTGCGGGCGAGAGAAGAAAGGAGGCGGAAATGGTAAAGGGCATCATAGGATACAAGGTGCAGAATTACAAGGACCTGGAGCCCATATTGCTGAAGCTCAGGTCGCACGCCATGCAATATCCAGGCTTCGTGAGCGCTGAGAATCTCGTCAGCGACGTGGATTCCTCTGTCGTTGTAGTGATAAGCACATGGGTGACCATTGAAGACTGGAAATCATGGGTGAAGTCAAGGATAACGCAAGACCTGCTGCGACAGGCTGAAGCACTTTTGAAGGAGAAGTCCAGGATAACGGCATATAGGATAATGCCCACGGCAGAGTGGCGCTAACAGGGCGTCAGTCTCAGTCGGTGACGGCTCGCTTCAGTTTTCAGGTTGTCCCAGGCGTATCTTCAATGCAGCTACAGGTTGTACAGATAATAATACAGGATTGTACATCGGTCGATAATGTTCGGCGTGCGTTTGGATTCTGGAAACCTTGCACAATGACCAGCTTCGGATTCTAGTTATGGTATTCCCTGATGAGGAGTGAGAGCTTGAGTGCCAAAGTTAGGGTCGTCACCGATAGCTCTTCCTACCCGGAGCCAGAGCTTATCGCCAGATACAATGTTCGTGTTGTGCCGCTCAGGGTCGCCTTTGGAAGTGAGGTTTTTGCTGAAGGGGTAAACATTACTAACGAGGAATTCTATCGAAGGCTAGCCGAAGACGGAAAGCTGCCTACTACCTCACAACCTTCTGTTGGTGACTTCACCACAGTTTATCGCGAACTGGCAGAGCAGGGACATCCCATCCTGTCCCTT
>JAWOCP010000114.1:0-3422 GCA_046483735.1 Dehalococcoidia bacterium | reverse complement strand
ATGCACTGGTTTGGCAGTCTGGTTGTTGGTGGTCGGGCGGTATTGCTAACTGAATTTAACCCCAAGAACCTGTTTGAGGCCGTGCACAAGGAGAGAGGGACCATAGTGTGGTTGCTGGTGCCCTGGGTGCAGGACATCCTCTTTGCTCTGGATAAGGGAGAACTGAAGAAAGAGGACTACGACCTTAGCTGTTGGCGGCTTATGCACACAGGGGCACAGCCTATACCGCCGAGCCTGATCAGACACTGGAAGGAATACTTCCCGGACATGCAATATGCGTCGAGCTACGGGCTGAGCGAAAGCACCGGGCCGGGATGTGTCCACCTGCACATAGAGGACAGTCATAACTTGCAGGCTACGGGAAAGCCCGGCTTCAACTGGGAGGCTCGCATCGTCAGTGATAAGGGTGAGGGTGTGGTTCGGGGGGAGGTCGGCGAACTGGTGGTGAGGGGTAACGGGGTGATGAAGGAATACTACAAGAACCCGGAGAAAACGGCGGAAACGCTGAGGGGCGGCTGGCTATATACGGGTGATATGGCGAAGCAGGATGACGAGGGGTTCATCTACATTGTAGATAGGAAGAAAGACCTGATAATATCAGGCGGGGAAAACATCTTTCCTGTGGAGGTGGAGGAAGTTCTGCGGCGACATGATAAGATTTACGACGCCGGGGTAATCGGGATTCCCCATGAGAGGCTGGGGGAGATGGCTGTAGCTGTGATCGATCCCAAGCCTGGGGAGACGCTGACTGAGGAGGAAGTGAAGGAATTCTGTGAACAAAATCTGCCCCGGTACAAGAGACCGCGGGGCATCATATTTGATAAGGTACCGCGCAATCCGACGGGCAAGATAGAAAAGCCAAAACTGAGAGAAAAATACGCTAAGCCAGCCGGTTAAGGATGTCTGTGTCGGACCAGAAAAGATTGACCGTAACAACTCTAACCGTTTTGGAGTGCACATCAACGCCAGAAAGGAGGCTAGTTTGAAAGAATTAACCATTAGTTCCGATGCGCCCGGAGAAAGAATCTTTGTCCTGGGCAATGAAGCGATAGCCAGGGGAGCAGTAGAGGCCGGGGTTCAGGTTGCCGCTGCCTATCCCGGTACGCCGTCAAGTGAAATACTGGAAAACCTGGCCGAGGTAGCGAAAGAAGTGGACATGTATGTTGAATGGTCCACCAATGAAAAGACCGCCTTGGAAGTCGCCCTCGGCGCCTCAATGAGCGGGGTAAGGGCCATGGCATCGATGAAACATGTTGGGCTCAATGTAGCTCATGACCCTTTGATGACTGCCAGCCATATCCGTGCCAAGGGAGGGCTGGTTGTAGTCGTGGCTGATGACCCCTGGGCCTGGAGCTCACAGAATGAGCAGGACAGTCGTTGGGTTGCCCAGCAGGGCTTCATACCGGTTCTTGAGCCATCCTCGGTACAGGAAGCGAAAGACATGACGGCCGACGCCTTTCGATTGTCCGAAGAATTCGGACAGATGTTCATGGTGAGGTCAGTGACCAGGATAGGCCATGGGCGGGGTGATATTAAGCTGGGAGAGATACATCGGGAAAGAAGGAAAGGCTCCTTCAAGAAAGAATCCAGCCTGTATGTCTATGTTCCTCGTACAGCGAGAATAAACAAACCGCTAATGCTGGAAAGGTTTGAGAAGATGAAGAAGGCGGCAAATACCATGCCCTATAACAAACTCCAAACGGCAGATAAGGCCGGGCTCGGTGTTATCGCCTGCGGATTATCATACAGCTATACCATGGAAGCAGTGAAATGGCTGGGGCTTGAGGACAAGGTCTCCGTACTGAAGATTGGGACACCCAACCCACTCCCCGAGGAACTGATAATCAAACTACTGAAGTCGGTGAAGGAGGTACTGGTAGTAGAAGAGCTGGACCCGTTTGTTGAACTTCATGTCAAAGCCTTAGCCGGAGAACACAACATCGCGGTTAAGGTTCACGGCAAGGACGTAGTGTCCCGGATAGGAGAGCTATCCACGAGAAAGGTCACCGAGGCCATCGCCCAGTTGGCTAAAGCCAAGTTGCCGGTCGATTTCTCTGAGCTGGATAGACTGGAAAAGGAGGCAGCTCCGCTTCTGCCCTTGAGGCCGCCGGCCTTATGTCCCGGCTGTCCCCACCGGGCTTCTTTCCGTGCCATCAATACAGCAGCCCAGAGAGTAGCCAGAGATTATGGCAAAGATATAGAGCCCATATATCCCAGTGATATCGGCTGCTACACTTTGGGCTTGAACCCGCCACTACAGGCTGTTGATACCACTATCTGTATGGGAGGAAGCTTTGGTATTGCCAACGGTCTGGCCCATGTAGTGGAAGCCCCGGTAATAGCTCACCTGGGTGACTCGACCTTCTTTCATGCCGGCATACCGCCGCTGATAAACGCCGTCTATAACAAGGCGAATGTCACCATGGTGGTGCTCGACAACTCAGCTACTGCCATGACCGGTTTCCAGCCTCACCCCGGCACCGGCCGCACCGCTGTTGGAGACGAGGCTGTGGCGCTGAAGCCGGAGGATGTCGCTAGAGCCTGCGGAGTGAAATTCGTGGAGGTCATCGACCCGTTCGACCTGAAAGCAGCAACCGAGGCCGCAGAAAAGGCAATCAGATTCGAGGGGCCGGCGTTCCTTGTTCTCCGGAGGCCCTGCGCCATGATTGAGTTGAGGGATAAGAGGAAAGCGGGAGAGAAGGTCGTTCCCTACCGCGTAGACCAGGACAAGTGCAACCCCAAGTGTGACGCCTGCATCAAACTTCTGGGTTGTCCGGCGATAATAAAGCAGGGGGACAAGGTGGTGATCGATGCCTCGATGTGCACCGGTTGCAGCGTCTGTGCCCAGGTTTGCCCCTACAATGCTATAGTACAGGAGTGAGAGAGATGGTAAAAGAATTCAACATACTAATCACAGGTGTCGGCGGACAGGGAGTAATCCTTATGTCGGAGTTGCTGGGAAAGGCAGCGATTGACGATGGATTGACGGTCAGGGGATCCGAGATACTGGGGATGGCGGTCAGGGGTGGGTCGGTAACCAGCATCATTAGGGTCGGAGAGGATGTGTACGGTCCTCTCATCCCGACAGGGAAGTGCGACATCATCATAGGAATGGAGCCTTCCGAGGCCCTGAGGACCGCGGGCTTTCTGTCGAAGTCAGGCATGGTCATACTCAACACAGTGCCGATAGTTCCTTTCACTGTCTCGCTGGGGCAGAGTGGTTATCCCAGTCTGGAGCAGGTACTGGAGAAGTTGAACACCATCACCAGCAAGATAATCCAGCTGGATGCCAATCAAATTGCCCGGGAGGCCGGCAGCCTGCTGGCTGCCAACGTTGTGATGTTGGGGGCGTTGTTTGGTACTGAACTGTTGCCCCTGAAGATACCGACGATAAAGGAAGGTATCGAGGCGCGTTTCCCGGC
>JAWOCP010000043.1:0-8587 GCA_046483735.1 Dehalococcoidia bacterium | reverse complement strand
CCACACCAGCCATAGCCACAAACAACCACTTTCCTCCCCGCCCACAGTATATTGGTGGCCCTGGTAATGCCATCAATCGTGCTTTGTCCCGTTCCATACCTGTTGTCAAAGAAATGCTTGGTCTGAGCATCGTTTACGGCAATTATAGGGTAAATCAATTTGCCAGCCCTGGCCATGTTCCTCAGCCTGATGACTCCCGTGGTGGTTTCTTCAGTGCCGCCAATGACGTTGGCGGCCAAGTCGGTGTAATCCTTGTGGAGGGTGGAAACCAGGTCGGCGCCATCGTCCATGGTGAGCTGGGGCTTATGCTCCAGCGCGGTGATGATATGCTGGTAGTAAGTCTCATTATCCTCTCCCCTTATAGCGTTGACGGGAACGCCATAGTCCACCAGGGCAGCAGCCACATCATCCTGGGTGCTTAAAGGATTGGAGGCACATAGAACCACGTCAGCACCGCCTTCTTTCAGGGCTAACGCCAAATTGGCCGTTTCTGTGGTGACATGGAGGCAGGCAGAAATGCGCACTCCCGCCAGGGGCTTTTCTCTGGCAAATCTTTCCTTTATCAGTTTGACGACCGGCATCTCCTTGCCAGCCCAGTCAATGCGCAGCTTGCCTTCCCGGGCCAGGGAGGGGTCTTTGATATCATAATGCTTCATTTTTTTCTCCGTTCAAATGGCGTCGGCTGAACTGCTCAGCAACCCAATCGGGTATATCCAGTGTGCCGAGAAGGAGTGGTTTTTGATGACAATCGCTGCCGCCGGTCATGAACATAGCGTGCTTTCTGGCAAACTCAATATAGTGTGCCGTCGTTTTCTCGTCATGTCTCGTATGCCAGCACTCGATGCCGTCGACGTATTGTAGCATATATTTCTCTATAATCTCTGTTTGTTCCTGCAAATCACGGGTTATGCTTATCAAAGACATGCCGTGAGGGTCATTGGGGTGTGCATGTATCAGTATGCCCCCGGCATTCCTGAGCAACTGCGATGCTTCAGGCAGAGAAAGCGGATATTTGGCGACATCACATTTGACCAGATATCTATCGAAGGCCTCTTGCTTGTCCTTCACAATCCCCTTTTCTATCAGGTAGTTCGCTATATGGGGTCGCCCGAACACGCCATCCACGCTATCCTCTATCTTCTTGAGGTCTTCCTCGGTGAATCTCTTGATACCCTCTTTGTCGAACTCGATATTCAGGTTGTCCAGAATCCGGCGGGCCCTTCTTTGCCTGTGTTCTTTGATCAACTGAAGCTTGTCCTTCAGTTCCTGGTTGCCGACGTCATACCCGTATCCCAGGAAATCGAGGGAAACGTCCTTACCGCCCTCGGGGTAACGAAAGGTCACGTTTAATTCCACTCCCGTGATGTAGGCTATGCCATGTTCTCTCGCCAAAGCGATAGCTTTCTCCTGACAGGCTATAGAATCGTGGTCAGTTATCGAGATTAAATCAATATTCCTTCTGCGGGCTTCTTCAAAGACCTCTTCGATGGAGAGGTTGCCATCCGAGCCTGTCCTGGTATGGATGTGCAGGTCGATTTTCATTCCTATCTTATAATCACCATTTATTGTCTGTCATTCTGAGCCCTTTGCCTCTTGCCATTCTAAGTCTTTTTTGTCATTCTGAGCGGAGCGAAGAATCTCGCCCAAGGTAAACCCCGCGAACAATCTGAGACCCTGCGCCATGACAAGTCGGCGCTCATGGTGACAAGGAAAGCCTCCTATCTCTTTTCCATGCCGATGACATACCAGTCCTCGGGCGGGTCATACCGGGTATCGACTATCAGGTGCATGATATTGAGTCCGGGGTACAATCGCTTCAGGTCATCCATGTCCACTTTCTCGAACTTATTCTTATTGTTCAGGTAGGCCTGCTCTGTGAGGGCGTTTGATTCATAATCGTCCTTACTGCGTCTCAGTATCCGGGCGATGGCTACTTCCTGGGGGCAGTGGGTCTCCAGAATGACGAATGTCTTATTATGCCTGGCGGCTATCTCAGCAGCCCGCCTTCTCAACGATTGGGTGACGAAGGTGGCATCGAGTATTATACTATCGCCCTTCTCCAGGGCCTCATCTGCCCGCCGGAATGTCTCGTCGTAGACCAGTGTCCGCTTGCTCATATCCGAGGCGACCTTCTCATCAAATATGTCTTCGTTTTTCAGCACTTCCAGTCTGATCAGGTCGGACCGCAAGATGGGGTAGCCCTTAATCCTGGAGACCTCCTCGCTCGTCTCGGTCTTCCATGTGCCGGGCAAGCCGCAGGTGATAAGCAGAACTCCTGCCCCCAGCTCGCTTTCTACGAATTTTCGAAACGGCTCTTTCACTCTACGCCTCCAGTAAAACTTGACAGCGTCGCACTAGATTATAACTGCTCGAATCCCCTTTGTCATTGTGAAGGGAAAGGTGCGCCCTAAGTTGACCATCTCGTCTAACCGATGTTAGACTATTTGCGGGCAGCGTAGCTCAGAGGTAGAGCAGAGGACTCATAAGCCTTTGGTCGGTGGTTCAAATCCACCCGCTGCCACTATGTGCTTTCCCCCACCTATAGCATAGTATGCAATGAAGTCATTAAGACCCTTTGAAATGTGAGGTAATGAACTTGTCAAATCAGGATGAAAAGGCTTTTGTCATTCTTGCTAAGCTGGCTTCCAATGAGGAGTCGGCTGCAAAACTGTACCAGAAGTACGCAGATGCCTTCCCCACTCTACGTGAATTCTGGAGAGGTTTAGCAAGTGAAGAAATATACCACGCCTCGTGTATAAGAAGCTTAAAGAAACAAGTTGAAGCACTGTCTGCGTTTGTGGACGAAGATAGGTTTAATCCTACAGCCATCCAGACTTTTACTGACTACCTGGGAAGGGAATTGTCCAGGTTGGACGAGCAGGAAATTCCGCTGATTGAGGCATTATCGATTACCTTCTACATTGAACAGAGTCTTATCGAAAGCAAATTCTTCGAGGTATTCAAAACAGACTCTGCAGAAGTGAGATCCACTTTGACAAAAATCCGTGACCAGACCGCGGCTCACCGCAATAAGGCAAAAGAGATTCTGGAGAAACACAAGAAAACCTCGTGACGCCCCTTTGACTCATCAACATAATAGGTCGCCGGTTCAAATCCACCCCTGCCACTTATCCTTGACTGCTCCGAGAAACCTGCCAAAGCAGAAGGCACCTCCGGGCCGTGAGGTGCCTTCTGCGAACCTGTCCAGCCAGGGACACGATTCACTCATCAAAAGCCTGGCTTACTTTCCATACTTGCCAGACCTTACCGACTAAATCAGGTCCCGGTTTCAATGTTGGTTTACCTGGTTTCCAGCCGGAAGGAGTTGCTTCCGTACCCTTGGAATTCCGCACAAGCTGGAATGCTTGAATCTGCCTGATGGATTCAGCAACGTTACGGCCAACCGGAGGTGTCAGAACTTCAAACCCCTGTATATTGCCGTCAGGGTCGATAATGAATCTTCCTCTGGTTTCAACGCCGGTGTCATCATCATATATGCCGTATATTTTCCCGATACTGCCATCCTGGTCCGATAGCATCGGGAAGGGAATGTCCTTGTTAATCATCTTCGATAGCTCGTGCTCGTTCCACATTTTGTGCACGTAAACGCTGTCAACGCTGCAGGATAGGACTTCCACGCCAAGACTTTGTAATTCTGCATGCTTTTCAGCAACTGCTGAAATCTCTGTGGCTCACACAAAAGTGAAATCGCCCGGATAAAAACACAGCAATACCCACTTCCCTTTATATTCAGAAAGACTGATATTCATGAACCTGCCATTGTGAAAGGCTGGAGCTGTGAATTCAGGCGCCGGTTTTCCTACTCTAACCATCGGTGTTTTCACCTCCTTCACATTCGCTTCGCTGGTCGCAATCGCCTCAAGATTTGGCTTTTTGAGTGGTGGCCTCTGACATCCTGGCTTGAATTCCTCGGGCATAACAGAACCTCCTTCCTTAAGATTATCGTTATCGTACCGCTCTTCCAGTCATGCGCAATGTACGCACCAGAGTTAACAACCGGGCAGGGCAACAACCTCTAACCACCCGTCCGGTTCAGGCAAGCAGGGAACAAGCCCAAAATATGCTTCCACAATATCGCGGCCGGTGGTTCGAATCCACCCGCTGCCACTGCAAGCGGTCTCCTACTTCTTGGCAGGCGCTTTCTTTTCCTTTTTCGGCTTGGCCCCAGGTTTGTCGGTGTATAGCTCCGGGTGGTGGGTTCTGCAGGTCTTGCACATGTTCGTGACCTCCTCGCCTTTATTATACCGAAATCATGTCAGCCGGTCCGACCTTTTGCCGGCAGGCGCGGCCCGGGACATGCACACCGGTGCAGATCCGGCCGCCGACAGTTAGTTTCTACAGCTTCCCTTCGGCCTCCTTTTCCATCTTCTCCAGCCGGGTATAATAGTCCGCAAACTCGTTAAGATGGGCCAGAGCTATCTTGCCGGTCACCATGGGGTCATCATTGGTGACATTGGTGTGCGGGTCTGCTCTCCCATGCTCAAGCTCAACATCAAGGCCCATGCGATATTGTTCGACGTCGAACTTGCTCCAATCGATACCCAGAGCCTCTCCGATTTGTTTAGCTTCCGCAGTGGTGAAATGTTTCTTGCTCGTCATGATTCTCCTCCTGTGAAGACTGCTTCTACCTTAAGTATATCATAGAGTATTCAACACGACCTAACCTTGTTCAACTCCAGCCATTGTTATTTCTGTAATGAGAACAGGACTGGTTCTCATTTTGCTCACTGCTTACCACTCAACCTGGTTTGAACCTCCGAAATCAGGTCCTGGACTGCGACGCGCAATACCGTCTGGCCCTCCTTTAACGTGTCGACAAGAACATTGTAGTCCTCGTAAAAATAGACGGTCTTCCCGTCGGTGAATACCACGAAGGATGACAGGGCTTTCGATTGCCCTCGTATGAAGCGGAAGCTCGACCGTATCCGCTGTAGAGACAGCGAACTATCCAGCAATTTCATCAGAATCTTTAGTTCGAAGATGTCTTCTACAGAATAGAGACGGCGGGAACCTCTTCCCGACGCTGCCCTCACACTCGGGCTCACGAGGCCCGTCTTGTCCCAATACGCAAGCTGGCTCCGGGTAGCGCCCACCACGCGCGATACCTCTGAAATGCGGAAGGATACGGGTTTTCTTCTACGCGGCATTGCAACTTCCCGCCAATACGATATGAATCATAGCAGAGCCCGTGGCACTCTGCTCACCGGGCGACCGGGGTACGCTCCTCTAACCGGTCAAACCAGTGCCCGGCCCAGAAAGAACGGCCAGACTACTAAGCCAAGCAAAATCTCCCACCAGACCAGGCCGGCATAACCGATTGTAAATAGCCAGCCGATGAACCAAATAGGGCCTACCAGAACCGATGCACCGCGCATATTTTCCTCCTTTTACAGGATAAGCTGTCCTTGATTTGACAGCTCTCTACGGAATATTTTAATGATACCCTTACGCGACAACAAAATCCAGTACTGAACCCGATAAACTTCAGGTGCAATTCACAGGGTGGCACTCCCAAGTGTCGAAGAGACTTACCCGCCGGCTTCATTACCTGCCGAGGAGGAAACCGGGTTATGTGACCGACGTCCGTCCTGTGTGCGAAAGTCGATTCAGACGAGTTCCACAGTATCTTTGTATTCAGGGACCTGAACGGTCCATCCGGTCGTCTCATTCAGAACCCTGGCAAAGCTAATGGCTGCTCTTTCTTCACCGTGAGTGACAAATACACAGCGCGGCGGGACACGAATATCAGATAGCCAGGCCAGCAGCCCGTCGCGGTCGGCGTGGGCAGAAAAACCGTCGATTTTCTCGATACGTGCCTTCACCCGGTGTGTTTGCCCCAGGAGACGGATTTCTTTGGCTCCATCCAGCAATATTCTGCCCGGCGTTCCCTCCGCTTGATAGCCGACAAACAGTATTGTGCTGGCCGCCCTCGCGATGTTATTCACAATATGGTGCTTGACACGGCCACCGGTTACCATACCGCTGCCGGCTATGATGATACAGCTTTCCTTGAGGTCGTTGATAGCTCTGGACTCTTCCACACTCTGGACCATTTTGAGGTTGGCAAAACTGAAACAGGAATTACCCTGGCACAGGCGTTGCATCATCTCCTTGTCAAAGAGCTCAGCATGACGCACAAATACTTCGGTAATCCGTATTGCCATCGGGCTATCCAAAAAGACGGTCAACGGTGGAATCTCTTTGCGTAAGAACAATTCGTTCAGATGGTACAGTAGCTCCTGGCTCCGCTCCAGAGTGAAACTGGGGATAATGACGTTTCCCCCGGCGCTTACGGTCTTGTTGATACAATCGCGCAGTTGCTGTTGAATATCGATATTCCTGTGTTCCTCGTGAGTACGGTCGCCATAAGTTGACTCTATGACGACATATTCCGCCTCATCAAAAATAGCAGGGTCATTTATTATGGGGCGGTTGGGCTCGCCGATATCGCCGGAAAAGATTAACTTGCGGTTCTTGCCATCCTGCCGGATATTTACGCTTATGGCTGCCGCCCCCAGTACATGGCCTGCTTCATAATAACAGCCTTCGACATTGCTATTGACACTGACACAACTCAGGTATTCTACGGCCGAAAAATGCGGCGCTACTGCTTCGGCATCTTCCACGGTATAGAGCGGTATCTCGGGGTAGGGGCCACGGCGCCCCTCCCTTTTGTGGCGTTCGGCCTTGAATATCGCGTCTTCTTCCTGTAGATGTGCGGCGTCGACAAGGATGATCTGGGCTATCTCGGCCGTCGCCTGGGTGCAGAATATTTTGCCCTTATAACCTTCACGTACCAGTTTGGGCAGAAGCCCACAATGGTCAACATGGGCATGGGTCAGAAAGACTGCATCAATTGACCGGGGGTCGAATAGAAACGGCTGCCAGTTTCTCTCCTGGTACTTCCGCTCCTGGTACAGTCCACAATCTACAAGTACGCGGACACCACTGCTCTCCAGAAGATAGCAGGAACCCGTGACATTCCGCACCGCACCCAGAAATGTCAGTTTAGCTAGCACAGATGACGCCACTCCTTAATGGTCCATTTGACCCGTAAATCTGCCACGGCATATTCCTGGCCATTATAGCTCATAGTTTCATAATCGGCTGGTCCGAATCCAGCCGCTTCTTTTCTTCCTGCAAAAATCCTCTCCCTTGATGGGAGAGGATTAAGGTGAGGGTGAAATTACTAACGAGTTTTTCAATCGCCTATAGTTTAGCTGGAAACGGCATCGTTAAATGACTCTGCTTTGGCCTGTATACTCTCTAATGGCCTCCTTAGCCCTGGCTATGATTTCCTCGTCGGGCACTTCGTGTGACGTTATTGCAAAAGAGCCTGCTACCTTGCCCTGGCTTTTCTCGATTTTAGCTGCCATGTTTGCCAGAGCTCCCTTTGCATTGTCGCCACCCATGGTTGAGAAAGGGATAACACTCCGGCCCTCAAAATCTGTCCGGTATATAAATGAGTTAATGGCCGGTGCCGGCCGTGAAGCCCAGACGGGAGAGCCGATGAATATCCTTTCGTACTGCTTCAAATCGACATCTACGGGACTTATCTTGCTCCCCCTGTTCATCAAAGCGGCGAAGCCGCCCGTCAAATAGACTAAGCCCCCTGGTCTTCTGGCCTTTGTCTCCGTAATTTCTAATAGGGTTGCATTCAGCGCTTCGGCGATCGCCCGGGCTACCAGTTTCGTCTTACCTGTCAAAGAATAATAGACTACCAGGGATTTCATGCGTCCTCCAGACTATTCATTTCCTGTATTATACCTCGCCAATGTAAAACCTCCAGGCACACAGCCATGTCTCCGGGTGCTCGTCGGGAGGGCAGCTGATGCATTCGACTCCGATCCTGGAATCTATCGTCCCGGCAAACGCCTTGAATTCCGCCATTCCGGCCGACTTGCATGGATAATCGGGCAGCCTGTTGCGCCTTCTTGACTCCTGGACCAGACATTTCACCGTGCGAAGAACGAGTCCATCGCCCGACCTTTCCACGGTCCGTTCATTGATGTGTGCGGAAAACTGAAAGCGTAAGGCCTGTTCCAGGCCATCCAGCCCGCTTTGCTCGGGCAGCTGCAAAAAGGACTTTGCCATAGCTGCCTCCACAGGTGAATACCTTGTCCAGCAAGTGTCGTTACACCTTTTGCTGGTGAATATGTCATGGTTGTTCTCAACGGTCCGGAACCATACCCCGTCGCTCAACATCCAGACAGTGGACATGGCCTTTGTCAGTCTGATCAACTTCTCCTTTTCCATATTAAGCAGCGGGAGCGGCAACCCGTCTTCAGTTTCAAAGCCAAGAGTCCTGCCCAGGCGGTTCACAGCCATGGGCCAAAACCAGGCAAAGACCTCCTTCTCGATCCGGATAGCTTCCTCCAGCCCCAGCTGATGGGTGACCTCGCTGAACCATATGCCATAGTGCAATATTATCCGCCTGAATACATCGATTGCGTAATGAGCTAGTTCAGCTTGACTGAGCTCTTCCAGAGGCTTATCGCTCATGTTCCTTACTCCTTGAATTGAGTATTTCTGGTATCCTGTATTGCCAAACCCGGCTGTTCCTTCT
>JAWOCP010000143.1:0-3251 GCA_046483735.1 Dehalococcoidia bacterium | reverse complement strand
CGCACGCCTACTGCGGTCAACGCAGCAGCAGCGGCAGTTGCACCGCTGAGTTTGAAGAAGCCACGCCTAGTTACTTCCATAATCGTACGTACCTCCTATGCTCTTCTAAATTCCTGCTATTATAAAGCCTAGCTGATAATTTTTCCAGTGGCCTTGTGCCTATCAGTTATCTCCCCTGGATTGACCCACTCCAGACCGGAGCCCGGAGCAAAACCTTCCTGTCTGGCCAGCAAATCATGGGAAAGCGAAGCAAGATTATGGATGCTCAAGATAATGCCTCCGCTCGCATCGAACTTGCGCGCATCGATGATCTTCAAATACTGGCGGCACCGCTGACAGAAGCTGACCCGGCATATTTCCTGGTCCTCGACGGTGAAATAGCCGAGGTCCTCTTGCTCTTCATTGCCGCAGAACGGACACTTAATGCGGGAGTGCACCCATTGAGTTCCACAAAGCCAGCATTCCAGCTCCTTGGCACCGTCCTGGGGACGCAGGAGACCGTAATGAGGCTTTTCTGCGCATAATGGACAATTCCCCTCTTGCCAGAGGTCTGTGCGCAGAGCCTCGGCTGTCAATTGTAAGTATCCCCTGTATAGAAAAGATAGCGTCGTAGAAAAAAGAAACGTGGCCAGGTCCTGTTCCAACTCGGTCTCTTTGATTAGCGAGTCACACAGCCTCCACATATCCTCCTTACTCACTTTGTCGGGGGAATTCAGGACGAACTGCTCAAGCCTTTCTTCCAGTACCTTCAAGGTTGCTTCGAGCTCAGGATTCGCCTCAAGCAAAGCCTCGCTTATCCTTGTGAGCAACTCGACTGCATCTTCGGTATCGATGGCAGGATTTGCTCCCAGAGACCTGCCGGCCCTCAGCATATCGGCGGCTTCTTCAGGGTCAACTGCCGGTTGCGGAGTTATCGGGTGATCTTGGCGAAACCCATCAACACATTCACATACCGCTCTTACAAAGGGCACCGCCTCAGCAAACCCTTCATATAAACGGGTACACCGCTCCACCTCTTTTCTCCAACTGGTGTCCTGTCGGTTATGCAACAGACACTGCTCCTTTGGTTTCAGCTATGGTGAGAACCCCACCAACGACTGTCATCTGTTCTTCTGTAACAGTCCCGTTTCTCCACAATCCAAATACAATCGTAATAGTCTAATTTTTCCAAAATTCTGGTCTATCGTATACCAGCCCCCCCCTGTGTTGTCAAGTTTTTTCGGGATCGCCCCAGAAAATTCGGGAAGGACTTCGTTATTTCACAAAAATCCTGGCTGCCGGGCTCCCGGTCACTTCCCCAACTATAGCTGCATGTTGAGCACCAGATTCGTGTAATCTCTGTAGCAC
The DNA here is from genome assembly GCA_046483735.1 of Dehalococcoidia bacterium. Taxonomy (GTDB): domain Bacteria; phylum Chloroflexota; class Dehalococcoidia; order GIF9; family AB-539-J10; genus RBG-13-51-36. Next base: position 1,904 of record JAWOCP010000143.1, on the reverse strand, counting down.
CAGTTCCGCCTGCTCAGGGGGTAACGAAATCAGCAGACCACCCGAGGTCTGAGCATCGAACAGGACTTGCACCATATCTTCAGGCACTTCAGGGGCAAATTCCACTCTGCTCGAGTAGAATTCCTTGTTCCGGTATAATCCCCCCGGGCACAGTCCCTGGCGGGCGAACTCCAGCACCTCGGGAAAGTATGGAATTGAAGCAAGATACATCCTGATGCCTATCTGGCTGTTCTCGGCCATTTCAGAGGCATGCCCGAGAAGACCAAAGCCGGTTATGTCAGTACAGGCATGAGCTCCGAACTCCTGCATCAGCTCTGAAGCCCGGTCATTCAGAGTGGTCATACACTTGGTGAACTTTTCCACGGTCTTCTCATCAGCTAACCCGGCTTTCAGTGCCGTGCCTATAATGCCGGTTCCTAACGGCTTGGTGAGTATCAGTTTGTCCCCGGCCTTAGCTCCGGCATTGGTCACCAGTCGGTCGGGATGCACAATACCGGTGACGGAAAGACCGTACTTCAGTTCCTTATCATCTACACTATGGCCGCCGACCAGTGCCACCCCGGCTTCCCGCATCTTGTCAAGCCCACCCTTGAGGATGCCATTTAGAATCGAAATATCCAGGGTCTTGGTGGGAAAGCAAACCAGGTTCATCGCCGTGAGCGGCTTGCCACCCATAGCGTATACATCGCTCAGGGCGTTGGCAGCTGCAATCTGACCGAAGGTGTAGGGGTCATCGACAATAGGCGTGAAGAAGTCGACGGTCTGAATGAGAGCCAGGTCGTCAGTCAGCTTGTAGACCCCGGCATCGTCCAGGCTTGCCATACCCCTGATTACGTGCGGATCATCTATCAGGGGTAGGCCGCTTAAGGCCTTTTTCAGGTCACCCGGACCCAATTTAGAGGCTCAACCGGCACCGCTAACAGTTTCCGTTAGCCGTGGAGAGGTCTTCTTATCCATCTAGCTCCTTCATCACTGTAGTTCGTACTCCTCGTGGAATTCTAACACCGGCCAGTGAGTTTGCCAAGCTGAGCATCGAAGCGAGGTGTGCTAGAATATCGGGTGAGATGGAAAACAAATTTCGTCACCTTCCCAGTGTGGACAGGATACTGTCCCAGGACCGGATCCAGCAGCTCGAGGAGACCCGCCCGCATGATTTCCTTGTTTACCTGATTCGGCAACGTCTGGAGCACGAGCGTCTTTCCATAGCCCGGGGGAAGCCCTGTCGCGATATAGATGAGATAGTGGAGTCCGTTGTTATCCAGGCACACGCCCTGTCGCATCCCTCCCCGCGTCCGGTAATAAATGCCACCGGAGTAATACTGCACACCAACCTGGGGCGGGCGCCGCTCAGTGAAGAAGCGACGGCAGCGATGGACCTGGTGGCGAAGGGTTATTGTAACCTGGAGTTCGACCTGGACAGTGGACTGAGGGGCTCTCGGCAGGTTCATGTTGAGCAAATTCTGTGCCAGCTGACCGGCAGCGAGGCGGCACTGGTGGTAAATAACAACGCCTCGGCGGTGCTGCTGGCGCTTACCGCCTTAGCCAAACGGAAGGAGGTAATCGTTTCCCGGGGGCAGGCGGTGGAAATTGGCGGTGGCTTCCGTATCCCTGAGGTGATGCGACAGAGCGGGGCGAAGCTGATTGAGGTGGGAACCACCAACTGTACCTATGTCAGCGATTATGAAGAGGCGATAGGAGAGCGGACGGCGGCGCTGCTGCGGATTCATGCCAGCAACTTCAGGGTGGTGGGGTTTACTCATAGTGTCGGTCTTGAGGAGCTGGTGGCTCTCGGTAATCGCTATGACCTCCCTGTTTTTGATGACCTGGGCAGCGGTTGTTTGCTGGACACGACCGAATTCGGCCTTGCTCCTGAGCCTATGGTCCAGCAAAGCATTGCCGTCGGC
>JAWOCP010000093.1:0-4529 GCA_046483735.1 Dehalococcoidia bacterium | reverse complement strand
GTGTCGTGTTGCAAATAGACGCAGTAACCGTACTCTCCTCTGGCATTCATAAATGGTTGGCCCAGGCTCCAGCGGACACCTTCGTGGATATCCTGCAGTGAAAGAGCATACGTGAGGGCACAGCACGCGCCACGGCACAGGTGAATCCTCTTGTCACAATCGATTTTGGCCTCTCCTTCGACGTCGTATTTGTCGGTGTCTGAGGACTGTACTCTCACGCCAATCCCCGCCTCTGTAAAGCTATCCTGCAGGCGTTTCTCCACCATCTTCTTACGCTGGTCCAGTTCTTCCACTCCTATAATTCCCTTCATCACCAGCAGTTCAATCAGTGAGTAGAGGTGGGCTGACGCCTCATAGACTTTGACTGCGTTTGTGTCGAGCTGGCGATAAGAATACAGAAAGCCCTCGATGATCTCTTCTGTCTCTAAGTAATGCCCGTTGGTCTTAGTTGTCATAATATACTCCTCTCTATCGATTCCCTATCCCTTAACTATTTCGAAGTAGTAGTCAAAATCGCTTTCGGTGCATAGCTTACCCAGCTTCTGATACTCGCGTTTTGTGGCCCGTATCAAGTTCTCCATGGTGATACAGCCGCCGTTCTGTGCTGCCAGAAAAGCGGCACTCAGCGCAACATTCCTGATGTTGCCGCCGGTTATCTTGAACTGCCGGGCCAGAAAGCGCAGATCAATCGTGTCTGCCAGAGGCGCCTCGGCAGGGAAAACACTCTGCCAGATGCGATAACGGTCAGTTTCCTCAGGAAAGGGGAATTCCACAGCGAAGTGCATCCGGCGAGCGAAGGCCTCGTCCATATTCTTGCGCAAGTTGGTAGCCAGTATTACCATCCCCTCATACTCATCCACCTTCTGAAGGAGGTAGGCTGTTTCAATGTTGGCATAGCGATCATGGGAATCCCGCACTTCCGAGCGTTTGCCGAAAAGAGCATCGGCCTCGTCAAAGAAAAGGATAGCATTTGAGGTCTGGGCCTCCCGGAAAATGCGGTCGAGATTCTTCTCGGTCTCACCGATATATTTGCTTACAATAGCCGACAGGTCTATCTTATAAAGGTCAAGCCCCAGTTCGTTGGCCATGATTTCGGCTGCCATGGTCTTGCCTGTGCCGGAGGGACCGGCAAAAAGCACATTCAGGCCCTTACCAGTGGAGAGCTTCCCGCCAAAGCCCCAGTCACCGTACACGGTATGGTAGTACTCAATATAGGCGCAGATTTCGTGCAGTTGCTCCATCTGGTCTCTGGGCAAGATAATGTCATCCCAACTGTATTTGGGTTGTATCTTATGCGCCAGCGTGCCAAGTGTGCCTCTGAATTGCTTACGACATGCCGCATAGACATCCTGGGCAGTGATCAATTCATGTTCCGGATCTCGCCATTGAGCTAAACTCCGGGCCGCAGATGCCACGTCACGAATCTGACCGCCACTGAGTCGGAACTTGCCAGCCAGATCACTGAGCCTTACATCCGCTGCCAGGGTTGACTCACCAATCCACTGGCCTTCCCAAAGTTGCATTCGTTCCCGATAGGAAGGGATAGGCAGTTCAATATCGACAAAGGGCTTATCGTGCAAACTCCCCTTTGGTTCCCAGTCGTTCTCGCCGGACAGGAAGACCCACTGTGGATAGCTCTCCAGTTCCGCTATAATGCTGTCATAGCCTGGTCTTATTTCCTTTTCGTCACCCAGTAACGAATCGCAGCCATTGAAATAGAGCGCGGCATTCTGCAGTCGGCCTTCGCGGAAAATGAGGCGCACTAATAGTCCAAACGGGATGTCTGCTGACACTACTTTGTTCGCGTCTACGATGAGCATCGGCAACCCTAATTGGGAGCATAAAGCTTCGGCGGTCGCCCGCTTGCCAACACCATAAGTTCCACGCAGATGGCAGATGACTCCCTTATCCCTGAAGCGGGTTAGCAGTCTGTCAACATGCGACTTGGTCTCATCGCCCAGGATCATGTCACGCAACTTGAGCTCTGGATTCACCAAATAAGCAAAAGGCAGTAAACGGGCATCAACCTGGTCTGTTCCCAGCAGGTAGTTGGTTATTCGCTCGTCAACCTGGAGAGACCTGGCCAGCAGTGGAGCTGCCCTTGGCATAGATTCATCATGCAGATGCAAAAGATGATATTTGATAAGAGGGGCGTCGGGTGAAAAGGCCTGTCTTGCCCTCAGTGTATCCTCAAACGATTTCGAGAATAGCCGTAGGACTAAGTCCACGCTGGGACTTTTCTTGGTTACGTCGTCCTGCAAGTAGGCGTACAGCCGCTGGTATCTCAGGTCCAGCTCAGGCAAGACGCATAATAGAAGAACATCAACATCAAGCACAGAAAGGCAAAACGAACTTTCCAGTTCATGCAGCCGGAGTAAAAGTCCAGAGCGCAGACTTTCCTGTTTCCTTGCAGCGACATCGGCTTCAAGCTGGTTAAGTGCCTGGGTCAAAGGCGCCAGGTTCGAGTTATCCTGTCGGGCGAAGCTATTTCTTTGGTGTAGGCATGAAATGCTTGCAATCGTGTCTATCTCCTGCTCTGAGACATAGAGGCCGCGAAACTTATCGTCACCGTCAGGGAGACTGTTCTGACGCAACCGCATCACCTCAAGGTGAAGCTTGAGTTCAATCCACTGGACCTCAGCTAGCAGATGGTCCAAACTGCTCTGGAAACGTTCACTCATCTTCGACATCTTCGACGTCCCTGGTCGGGAGCGTTGCCTCACTCCTTATCTTGTCCTGACTGATAGAATCGCCGGCAGGGGGACCCAGGTGGTTCAGTATGAAATTGCTCATATTCCCCAGACCAAAGAAATGAGCTTGCTCCTGGGTACTCACATGCTGGATGTATCCTCTCATTGTCCCTTCGACTTCGCTCTGCCAAATCTTAACTACGAAAGTGTTGTAATAACCCCTCGCCGGTTCCATTGCCTTAGACATAACTTGTTGTACCGGCTCTCGCCAATGAAAGCAGGACGAATCTAGTTACGAGAATAGCAGGCGGCGGTAAATCGGCGGTGAATTTCCGGTTAATTCCCGGTTAATTAACGACAGGATTATGAGAGGGAATGTTCTTTGAGTCTATCTGGAGGGTGGCTAAAGACAAAACGAGCAGGAGGAATGGACTGGCTTTGCCAGTCATTCAGATAGGTTCGTCTCTTAACAGTGCGCGATACAAAGCGATTGTTTGTTGGTCAGGCGTAGCATCCAGTTCAGCCTGGATGGTCCGACGACAGATTTCATACCAGTGGAGAGCATGGTTTCTCTGCCCCAGCCGACTGTAACAGCACATTAGCCATCGATATGCATCCTCACGGCAGGGGTCCTTGGCCAGGATTTTCTGACAGTACATAATACGACTCTCATAATCAGCAGTCTTCGTACAGTGCTCGGCGAGTTTGCCCAGGATAATGACATAGGTATCCTTAAGCGCTTCTCGGCGGAGCAGCGTCCACTCTTCGTAGGGCTCATCCTCCAGGTAGTCGCCCCGATATAGCGCCTCAGCCAGCTCGAACTCCCGAATTGCTTCGTTTATTCTCCCTTCTTTTTCCAGGCGTCGTCCGAGCATCCAGTGCCGCTCAAATTCTTCAACATCCACCCACAATTCGATCTCGGGGTTCGTAAGATAGCTGCCCTGCACAAAAAGGACGTGAGGGAAATTCTCCTTTTTGTTGAAAAGGCGGCCAATGGTCTGCCTTAGAACATGCACGGCTGCCTTCAGGTTATTGCTAGCTGCCTGGGGATCACACCCCGGCCACAAGGTCTCCATAAGCACATCCTTGATAACCGGCTCCCTGGGCCTGGACATGAGATACTGGAAGGCTGACCTGGCCTTCGCGCTCTGCCATCGTTCAATCCTCTGCCATCCTGAACTGACTTCAAACCTGCCGAAGCAACGTACTTCGAGGCGCATTAGCCCGGGTAGGACACTGACTGGAGCCACCCCTCCAAGGATAGCCTTGCCCATCCGGCTTGCTGTAGATCCCGCTGTATACTGTATCAAGCACAGCGTTCGAAAACCTTCAGATGCGAGAAGGGCATGTTGAAGACGCTGGCCGACCAAAGCCTCCCTCTCGGCAAGAGTATGGCTGACCGTCTCCAGTTGCTTTCTGACTCCTTGATAATCACTTTGTACAAGCCTCAACAAGTGAATAGCATCTTGCCACTGGCTTCCGTTACCGTAACTGGTGACTTCGTCCGAACTGGAGGTACCCATTGTCCACTCCACTGGAAGGTCGTCTTCGGCGATTTTCGTCAAGTCTACACAAGACCGCAGGGTTTGTCTAGACCCATTCTATTCTATACAAGATGCGCCGGGGGAAACATCGAGCTCTAACAGGCAGTGAGCCGGAAACAGACAATCAATTCGCTTATGATTTGGAATACGCAACTGACGATGCATAACCACAGTCCCCAGACAATAAAACAGCTCAAGCAATTTTCACGGGGAAGGAGGTGCCGAATTTCGAGGAGAGTATGCTACAAAGGGTGTCTTTGCCCGGCTTTGACGTGAGCCGCCTGGGACTCGAACC
>JAWOCP010000162.1:0-9403 GCA_046483735.1 Dehalococcoidia bacterium | reverse complement strand
CGAACGGTCTGATGAAGCCACCTCTCGCCGGCCTTAGTAACTCAGTCATTTTGCTTCTCCTTCCTCCATAGTTTACGGTACCAGTCGCGGTGTTCGTCGCCTCCAATCTTCCGGTATTTGGCAGTCGTGTTAAAGCTCTGATGGCCGAGGTGTTCCTGAAGCATCCTCAGCCCGTCCCCTGTATCATTCCGCTTGACCGCCATGACGGCGAACGCGTCCCTCAACTTGTGTGGCGAGACGTTATGCATCCTCCCGGTCTCGGGATTGACCAACCTGGGGAGGCTGGCCTTTTCACCGCACTCCTTGATGACTTGCCAGGCCCTATGACGGTTGATGCCAAAGATTAGCTTCCTGCCCCCTTTGACCACAGGCCCGCCACGCTGTACATATTCCTCGAGCAGCTTCAATGTCTCATCGTCGATGGGGAGGACTCTCTGCCGCCGATGTTCTTGCTCTGCAATCTGGCTCTTCCCAATCCTTCCCCCGCATTTTGGACAGAACACGTGGCTTGCTCCGAGCCTTGCTTCGCACTTAGAACAGAAGATGGTCAACCGCCTTTTCAGATGCCTAATGGTCACTACTGACTGGTCGAAGTCTATGTCGTCCACCGATAGCGCGAGTGCTTCACTGACACGGCACCCAAGATGGAAGAGCACTCTGACCAGTAGTTGGTCACGCAGGTTTGATGCCGCTTTCTCCATTAGTATCACTTCTTGTGACTCCAGATAGGATTTCATTTTCTACACCTTGTTTGCCTTTCTCCTGTTGCCGCTTACTGCTATACTTATAGGGATGCAGAATGGGATGCTACAGTGATAATTGTGTCGCAACAATGACCATCGTTGGACTGCCGGACAAGGCGGTCCAGGAGGCAAGAGAGAGAGTAAGGTCAGCAATAAGAAATTCCTACTACAAGTTCCCTAACAGGCGTATTACCGTCAACCTGGCTCCGGCAGACCTGAAGAAAGAAGGTCCTGCTTACGACTTATCCATGGCCATAGGGATATTGATTAGCTCTGAGCAGCTAAACGCTGACCTTCCTCACAGTATCTTTTTAGGAGAACTCTCTCTGGATGGCAAGCTGCGCCATACCCACGGGGTATTGCCTATGGTGGCTTTGGCCAAAGACAAAGGCTTATCCAACATATTTGTGCCCTGGGACGATGCCAGAGAGGCTTCTTTGATAGACGATGTGCATATATTCCCTGCCGAATCGCTAGCTCAACTGGTTGCTCACCTTCAAGGTGGAGCAAGCATCCCCGAATACCAGAACAAGGTGGATTGGGAGCAGGAATTTCGCCCCAGTTATGACCTCGACCTCATCTACATCAAGGGCCAGGAGCATGCCAAGAGGGCTTTAGAGATAGCGGCATCCGGGAGACACAATATCCTTATGTGTGGCCCACCGGGAAGCGGCAAGACCATGCTGGCCCGCTCCCTGCCATCGATACTTCCCCTGTTGACCATGGAGGAAGCTATAGAGGTAACCAAGATTTACAGTGTCAGTGGACTGTTACCGCAAGACACTCCTATCATTGTGAAGCGTCCTTTCCGCTCACCTCACTACACCATTTCTCATGCCGGCCTGGTGGGAGGGGGGCAATGGCCACGACCGGGGGAGATAAGCCTGGGGCACCATGGGGTGCTCTTTCTGGATGAATTTCCTGAGTTCGGGCACGTCACACTGGAATCGCTGCGCCAACCAATGGAGGACAGAACAGTTACCGTCAGCCGCGTCCATGGCAGCGTTACTTTCCCTGCCAGCTTCATGCTGGTGGCAGCTATGAACCCCTGCCCCTGTGGTTATTATGGTGACCCGTTTAAGGAATGCAAGTGCTCGGCCGCAGAAATCTCTCGCTATCACAAAAGAATAAGCGGACCCTTACTGGACCGCATTGACATCTTCGTTGATGTGCCCCATATTGATTACGAAAAACTCACTGAAGATAAGCCCGTGGAAGGTGCGGACAAAGTCAGGGCCAGGGTCAGGGCAGCTCATGAAATACAGCTTGAGCGTTTTGGAGGGACGAAGCTGAAGTGCAATGCCGATATGACGCCCAAGGAGGTGAAGGAATTCTGCACGGTGGAACCAGCGGGCCAGAGTCTGCTGCGCGCCGCCATGAAGCAGCTTCATCTCACCGGCCGTGCCTTTCACCGCATCCTCAAGCTTTCCCGCACCATCGCCGACCTGGAGAGTAGCGACATCATCAAGACACACCATATGGCTGAGGCTCTACAGTACCGGCATAAGGAAATAATCTGAGTACAAGAACTGTCCACTATGCCCGTCAGGCCGGGGGCACAAAACGTCAGCATTGAATTCTGCGGCGTGAAGGAACCGTTCTGAGCGAAGCCCGAGGAATCATTTCCCTGTGAGGCGCGGAGGAATCCTTTCCTTCACGAGGATACTTTTAGTATCATTATCGCTGAGAAGACATTTTCAAGGAGGCGAGGGCAATGAAGCATAGCAAGAGGATATCTCGGAGTCACATAAGCCATACGATAAGAACCCAGTTCATTGCGGGGATTCTGGTTATTGTGCCGATTGCCGCCGCCGTACTGATACTGCGCTGGCTTTTTCTCTACGTGGACAGCATTCTTGATTTTGTAGTCGAAAGGCTGTTTGGTTTCACAGTTACTGGCCTGAGCTTCGCTTTTACAGTAGTATTGATCTACGTGACTGGAGTGATAGCGACCAGCATTGTTGGAAAGAGACTGGTTGGTTACGCAGAGTCTTTGCTGGCACGAGTGCCATTGTTTCGATATCTATACACGAGTATCAAGCAAATCATGGTGAGCTTCACCACTCCCGGTGAAACTAGATTCCTGCATGTGGTACTGGTGGAATTCCCCAAAAAGGGTATGCGAGTTATAGGCTTTGTAACGAGTGAATCATGCATCGAGTCCGGCGAGAAGCTGCTCACTGTATTTATACCGACGTCTCCCAATCCAACATCCGGCTACCTGGAGATAGTAAAGGAGAGCGACGTCATCAGGACCAATATAGCAATTGATGACGCGCTGAAAATGGTCCTGTCGGCCGGCAAAGTATCATTGAAGGAGGTCACTGACAGACTAAGTGCCGAGGGCGCTGAGCATTAAACGCGCAGGCATTTCACATTAGTCACCATTGGCCAGGCTTCAGCCAGCTGACTCTGTGAAGGTTGAATTGAGACGGCTTCTGACGCCAAGCTAATCGGATAGGCGAACACATTGCCGTTTCACAAGAACCCGTTAGCCTCCTCCAATGCTCTTGAGCTACTCACTACGCAGTGAGCCATAGAACTCCGCCTATGATCAGCAGCATAATGCCGACGATAAGGGAAATCCTGCCCCCTACCTGCCAGGCGTGCAGCCAGGGACGGTCTGGATCATGAGTTAGAGACTCTTTGATATCCCTTCGAGTTAGCAGAATCGAATTGTAGTATCTTTGCTTTTCCTTCTTGTTCCAGATCACAAAAATAATGCCCAGAAGGACGAAGAATCCCCCCATCCCCAGTATAGCCTGGTAAGTGACCGACGTCATGTTACTACTTCCTCCTCGGAAGTTCGGAGGATTCTAAGACGACCCTACTTAATCTCTGCAGTCGCTCCAGCGGCCTCCAATTTCTGCTTTATCGTTTCGGCTTCTTCCTTGGGAACGCCCTCTTTGACCAACTGCGGGGCAGCTTCTACCAAGTCCTTAGCCTGCTTCAGTCCCAGAGTGGTTACCTCACGCACTGCCTTGATAACTTCGATTTTCTTCTCGCCAAAGCTCTTTAGGGTGACGCTGAATTCCGTCTTTTCTTCGCCCGCGGGAGCTTCCGCCGACTCGCGAGTACCAGCCCCTGCTGCCGCCGCCGGCGCCGCCGCTACTGGAGCAGCACTCACCCCGAATTCTTGCTCCAGGGTCTTGACCAAATCAGCCAGGTCCAGCACCGTCATATTCTTGATGGCAGCGATAATTTCGTCCTTGGTCAAACCCTTGGCCCCTTTCTTTGTCTGTGAAGCTTCCTTCACCTCCCCTTCCTTAACCTCTTTCTTGGCCCTTGAAGCCTTCTTTACCTCAGCTTCCTTGACTTCTTTCTCTGATTCCTCTGGTGGCATGATTCCCTCCTTTGTTATTGGTTAGTAGCTTGAGCTCTGTTTTGCAACACGTATAATAGCCCCTGCAAGGGAGAATTAAGAACATTATGTAAGGTCCTTACAGGGGCCTGTAATTGCCCGAGCAGCTTGGAGATGAGCACCTCTCTCGTCGGCAAATTGGCCAGGCTTACCACTTCCTCAGGAAGTAGAACTCGGTCCCCTAACAGCCCTCCTCTAATTTGTAAAGGCGATGCCGCGGATTTGATATACTGGTTAAGAACTCTGGCTGTATTAGCTACGTCATCGTACCCGAAGGCCAGAGCCACAGGGCCTTCGATTATGTTCATCAGTTGCAGCTTACCCACCTTATCAGCGGCACGATAGACCAGAGTGTTCTTGACCACATGATACTCGATATCCGCTTTTGCCAGAGTACTGCGTAACTCGGTCATTTGTTTAGCAAGCAGACCCTGGTAGTTAGTAGCGATGATGATAGCGCTTCGCGACAAATCATCGGCCAGCTCGCTTACTATCTGCATCTTCTTTTCTCTTAACATATTTGCCCTCTCTTCAAATTCCTTCCTGTCAGGGGAAAGGAAGTCTATAACAAAAAAATTCCTGTGCCAGCTGACACAGGTTTAGCTTAAGCCTCGGCAGGCCAGTCCATTTAAACCCTCAGGGTACCTGCTGTCACTGGCGCCCAAGCATTATAACACAAAGAATGAATTATTCAAAGAAGAAATCGAGGCGGGTAGAAGTCTGGTTGATGGCATTGCCAAGAGGGTACAGCATGAGTAGAAAGCATAAGAAAGGTGGCCCCTGGTTAGGGGGCCACCCATCGCACCTATATGCTACTTACTTAGTCTGAGCCGATATCGCATCACACCCTATAGCTTATGCATAACTTTTTTGGGAGTGAGCTCCCACATATCATGATAGTAGAGGGCATGGGCAGGACAGGCACTGACACAGGCTGGCTGCTTGCCATGGTCAAGCCCCTCCACACACGTACCACAATTCAAGCAACGTCTGGCTTCAGCAATAGCCACCTTTTCATCCAGAACGGTCACGATTGCCTGTTTGGTGCCTTTGGCCAGTGGTGCACCGTTAACCAGCCTGAAGTGTATTGTCCTACCCTCCTTCATGTCTGCGCCGCTGAGGTAACGGTCGATGGAGATAGCTGCTTCCCTGGCTGCACCAATGGCGCCCACAATATCACTGGGGCCCGACACCACATCTCCTCCGGCAAATACACCTTCAATGCTAGTTTGCAGAGTAATCGGGTCTACAGCAAGAGTCCCCCGGTTGGTATAGGCCAGACCTCCAGGCAGCATGGCCTTATCCATGGCCTGACCGATAGCCATGATCACATTGTCAACATCTACGGTGAATTCCGAGCCTTTGATGGGCACAGGCCGCCGGCGACCACTGTCATCAGCAGCGCCCATCTCCATGCGAATACATTCAATCCCCTTCACCCCGTTCTTGTCAGACAGTACTTTGACTGGTGTCGCCAGGAACTGAACCTTCACTCCTTCACGTTCCATGTCTTCAACTTCACTGGGGGTGGCCGGCATCTCAGCGCGGGTACGGCGGTAAACAAGAGTCACTTCTTCGACGCCGAGACGTCGGACTACTCGAGCTGCGTCAACAGCTGCATTACCACCGCCAATGACCGCTACTGTGCCTCCCAGGCCTACTTTGGCTCCAGAGTTGACCTGCCTCAGGAAGTCAAGAGCGTACAACACTCCCGGGCTATCCTCACCGGGAATGTCCATTCTCTGGCTGGTACCGGCACCTATACCCAGGAAAATGGCTTTATATCCTTGGTCGAAGATTTCATTGAGGCTTTTCACCGGGGTATTCACCTTGATCTCCACCCCCATCTCTTCAATGTAGCTTATCTCGTTTTCCACGATGTTCCCGGGTAGTCTGAACTCGGGGATACTCCAGCGCATGAGCCCACCGGCACCCGAGTCAGCCTCAAGCACGGTAACCGGGTACCCCTGTCTTACCAGGTCATAAGCACAAGAAAGCCCCGCCGGCCCCGCCCCAACAATAGCCACCTTGTCCTTCTTCGTCTTCTTCACTGGCGTTGCCTTCTTCCGACCTGCCTTCATATCATAGTCGGCCAGAAACGCTTTTATGGAACGGATGGCCACGGGTATATCAATATGACCACGTTCACACTCTCCCTCACACGGTCGGGTGCAGACATAACCAAGGACCCCGGCAAAAGGCGTGGTTGCCCTTACTACTGCCAGTGCTTCCTCAAACCTGCCGACCGCGGCAAGCTGCACATACCTCCAGATGTTTAACTCAGCCGGACAGGCAGCAGTACACGGCGGGGTAGCCGCGCGATGGCACTCGGTGACCAGGTAAGTAAACCATAACCTATCACCCGTCTCCCTTACATCGGGAAAGACCCTTATCCACCTCGGTCCTACTGGAAAACTATGCTCCTGTTTGCAGGCCACCTCACAAGCAAAGCAACCCGTGCAGTTTTCGGCGTAGGTTACGCGTTTATACTCCTTAAACATTACTTTGCCTCCTCTTTCTTCACAGGATATATTCTGCACATCAGTGTCCTCAGGTTACTGGCACCGAAGGCTATGTCGAGGGTCTTGGGGTCATTATCGGTCAGGATATTGCTGTTGGACTGGTCCCAGCCGTGGTCCGGTGTTTTTACTTCGGGGAACCACCACCCGTGCTGGATGGATACTACCTGACGGTGAATTCCCGGATTAAACCTAGCCCGCTGCTTAATTCTGCCGCGAGGGCTTTCAATATAGACCCAGTCGCCCTCCTCAATGCCGTGCTTTTTCGCTGTATCAGGATGCATTTCAATGATGGGGTCAGGGTGACACTCGCGGAGCCAGGGAATCATGCGGTGCTCAGAATGGAAGAAGACGGGTGACCGGACACCGGTTATCAGGATATACGGATATTCCTTCGCCACCTTCGGATTGCTCACCGGGCTCTCCGGTACTTCCTTGTATGTCGGTAGCGGGTCGTAACCCCATTTCTCAAAGGTAGTGCAGTAAAGCTCAACCTTGCCGGTAGGAGTGGAGAAACCCTTGTCCAGATACTTTCTATATTTCACCTCTCCTCTCAAGTAGGGCTTGTCCCTGACGTCAGCCCAGGTAAGTCCACTGGGAGCTAATATCTGGTCGAGGTCCTCTATATAGTTCTTCCCCCACTGTTTCTGTCCCATTCTTCTCCCCAGTTCATTCCATATCTCGAAATCAGACTTGCATTCACCAATCTGCACGACTTTTTTCCTGGGAAATATGTATCCCCAGCGGAAGAAGAACCCACCCGTGTAGTCCGCCTCCAGCCAGGTAGCCGCTGGCAGGAAGATATCCGCCAGTTCCGCCGTCGGCGTCAGGAAGAAATCAGCTATCGAAAAGAATTCAACTTGGCTTAGTGCCTCATAGACCGTCCTGGCATTAGGCCTGGTGACAACCGGATTGGAAGCTTGCATGAGAATCGCCCTGACGGGGTAAGGTTTGCCGGTAAGAACAGCATTATAGACATAGTTCTCCGGTACCAAGCCTATCATGTGGCAGAGCTTATGAGCATCCCCGGCTATATATTTGGCACTCTGTTCCGGAGAGAGTTCTCTGTGGTAGGTAAATTGGCTTATCGTTTGCCCTTTCGGCGGTGAGAATAACATGGCCCCACCCTTAACATCCAGGTTACCGGTGATTGCCACCAGGTCAATCAGAAGACGGTCATTGTCAATGCAGTTAATAGTCTGCTCAATAGATATTCCCCACTGAATGCAAGCTGGCTTTGTAGTTGCGAATAACCTCGCCGCCTCTCTTATCTTCTCTGCCGGCACCCAGGTAATCTCTGCCACCTTCTCGACAGGGTATTGCTTAACCCTCTCTACGAACTGGTCCCACCCGTGGCAGTACTTCTCCACGAATTCTCTGTCGTAAAGTCCTTCACTTATTATCACATTCAGCATGCCAAAAGCCAGAGCACCGTCTGTTCCCGGCCTGAGTTGCAACCAGATATCCGCGCGACTTGACAGGTAAGTTAATCTGGGGTCTACGACAATCAGCTTTGCCCCTTGTGCCAGTACCCGGCACAGGTTCTCGGCGGTATATTCATCGGGATTGGTCCACAGCATATTGTTTCCCCATACCGCCACGCACTTGGGATTGCCATCATAATCGTTTATGGGAAGAGTGCCGCAGGTGACCAGACTGGCACCGACTCTGGTCAGGTAGCAGAAATGCCCGGCAGCCATAACATTGGGCGTGCCCAGCAGATTGCCAAACCGCGCCAGAAAGGACTCACCTTCTCTCGAGGTACCCTGCGCCAGTACTATGGACTCTGGACCATTCTCCTTTATCACCTGTTTCAGCTTGTTGATAATGGTCTCGAAAGCCTCATCCCACGAAATGCGCTGCCACTTCCCTTCTCCTTTCTTGCCGGCTCGCTTGAGAGGATACTTGACTCTATCCGGATGATATACCAGTTGCTGGAAGGCCAGGCCCTTGCTACACATATAACCATGATTGGTCGGAAAGTCGGGGTTGCCTTCAAGCTTAACGATTGTGCCGTCTCTGACATGAACGAGAACACCGCAGCCACCATGGCAACCTCGACAGTTAGTCTTGATTATTTCTTCTCTAACTGGTACACCCATGTTGCCTCCTTACTTGATTATTGGTAGCATCTCCCAGGGCTGACATTGATACGAGATTTTGCTGACAGTTGAGAACCACGGGACTATATAATAGCTTGTCTTCAAGAGCATGTCAATCTTCGCATATTGCCAAAGGCAGATTGCGCCTGAAGGGCTATTCATCATAGGGCACGATACGGCTCATTTTTTCCAGTACTTGTCCCGCAACTCTTTCTTAAGAATCTTGCCGGCAGCGTTCTTGGGCAGAGAGTCCATAAACTCAACGGTCTTTGGCACCTTATAACCCGCTATGTGCTTTTTGCAGAAGGCGACAAGCTCTTCAGCGGTGGCGCTTGCTCCCTTCTTCGTTGCAACTACAGCGTGAACCTTTTCTACCCAGTATGGGTCAGGTATACCGATGACAGCCGCCTCCAGGACCGCAGGATGCCGGTATAGAATCTCTTCCACCTCCCTGGGATAGACGTTTTCCCCACCGGAAATAATCATGTCCTTCTTCCGGTCCGCAATGTAGATATAACCCTCCTCATCGTAGTAGCCCATGTCCCCGGTATGAAGCCAGCCATTGATAATTGTTTCCCTGGTTTCCTCAGGCTTGTGCCAGTATTCAGCCATGATGTGCTTGCTTCGTACTGTTATCTCGCCCACTTCACCAGGCCCGACATCGTCCCCTTTGTCATC
>JAWOCP010000153.1:0-8159 GCA_046483735.1 Dehalococcoidia bacterium | reverse complement strand
GTGACATAGACATGGCTTCCCGGTCAATATCGGTGAACAGGACGCTATACAAGCGTGGTGGCGTCACAGCATTCATGGAACCAAAGACACACCACAGCCGGCGCAGCGTCGCCATGACGCCCAAGCTGGCCGAATTCCTGGCAGAGTACAAGCTAGAACGGCAGCGCGTCAATTATCAAACCGGCAAAGCTATGACACTTGACGACTTGGTGTTCTGTCATGCCGACGGCCGGCCGTATGACGCCAGCGTTCTCAGCCATAAGTTCGCGGCAATAGTCAGGAAAGCTGGCCTGAAGCAAGTACGCTTCCATGATCTACGCCACACTTTCGCTTCTCTTATGTTACAGCGCGGCGCCAAGCCAAAAGTCATATCTGAATGCCTGGGCCATGCCAGCGTTGCCTTTACATTGGACGTATATAGCCATATAATAGAAGGCATGCAAGAAGAGGCGATGGCGCTACTTGACGAAGTTCTACCGGCTGGCGTGAACGGAATCACACCAAATTCACACCAAGTCAAGTCTTATGTAAACCATGTTGCCTCTTTTTAGCTTTGTGGGCCGCTAGCTCAACCGGTAGAGCAGCTGACTCTTAATCAGCCGGTTCTGGGTTCGAGTCCCAGGCGGCTCACCACAAAGCTGGGCAAAGATGCTCTTTATAGCATACTCTCCTTGAAATCTGCACCTCCTTCCACATGAAAATTGCTTAACCTGTTTTATTGCCTGGGGACTCTGGTTATGCATCGTCAATTGCCTATCACAATCATGAACGAGTTGCCTGTCTGTTTCCGGTTCACTGCGTGTTAGAGCGCGATGCTCTCCCCGGCTCATCTTGTATAGAAGGGAATGGGTCTGGACAAACCCTGCCGTCTTGTGTAGACTTGATCAAAATCACCGAGGATGACCTTCCTGTGGAGTGGACAATGAGTACCTCCGGTTCGGATGAAGTCACCAGTTACGGTAACGGAAGCCAGTGGGAAGATACTATTCACTTGTTGAGGCTGGTGCAAAGTGATTATCAAGGAGTCAGGAAGCAACTGGAGACGGTCAGCCACACTCTTGCCGAAAGAGAGGCTTTGGTTGGCCAGCGTCTTCAACATGCACTTCTTGCATGTGAAGGTTTTCGAACGCTGTGCTTGATACAGTATGCGGCAGGATCTACTGGCAGCCGGATGGGTAAGGCCATCCTTGGAGGGGCGGCTCCACTCAGTGTTCTACCCGGGCCGATGCGCCTCGAAGTACGTTGCTTTGGCAGGTTTGAGGTCAGTTCAGGATGGCAGAGGATTGAACGGTGGCAGAGCGCGAAGGCCAAATCAGTCTTCCAGTATCTCATGTCCAGGCCCAGGGAGCCGGTTATCAAGGATGTGCTTATGGAGACTTTGTGGCCGGGGTGTGACCCCCAGGCAGCTGGCAACAACCTGAAGGCAGCCATGCATGTTCTAAGGCAGACAATCGGCCGCCTTTTCGACAAGAAGG
Source organism: Dehalococcoidia bacterium (assembly GCA_046483735.1). GTDB lineage: Bacteria > Chloroflexota > Dehalococcoidia > GIF9 > AB-539-J10 > RBG-13-51-36. The sequence continues at coordinate 6,684 of JAWOCP010000153.1, read as the reverse complement.
AGAATTCCCCTCATGTTCTTTTTGTGCAGGGCAGCTATCTTACCAACCCCGAGATTGAGTTGTGGGTGGATGTTGATGTATTTGAGCAGCACTGGATGCTTGGACGGCGCCTGGAGAGAGAAGGCAGAGTAACCGAAGCAATTCGGGAATTCGAGCTGGCTGAGGCACTATATCGGGGCGACTACCTGGAGGATGAGCCCTATGAAGAGTGGACGCTGCTCCGTCGAGAAGCGCTTAAGGATACCTATGTCATTATCTTGGGCAAACTCGCCGAGTACTGCATGAAGACTGCTGATTATGAAAGCCGTATTATGTACTGTCAGAAAATTCTGGCCAAGGACCCCTGCCGCGAGGATGCGTATCGATGGCTAATGCGCTGCTACAGTCGACTGGGGCAGAGAAACCATGCCCTCCACTGGTATGAAATCTGTCGCCGGACTATCCAGGCTGAGCTCGATGCCGCTCCTGACCAAGAAACAACCGCCTTATATCACGCACTGTTAAGAGATGAACATATCTGAACAAATGCCGAAGGTAGTCCGTTCTCGCTGCTTGCTTTCTCTTTGGCCACTCTGCAGATAGCCTCAAAGAGCATTCCCTCTGACAATCCTGTCGTTAATTAACCGGAAATTAACCGGAAATTCACCGCCGATTTACCACTCCCTGCTATTCTTCGAAGTAGACTTGTCGTGCTCTAATTGTCGAGAGCTGGCACAGCAAGTTATGTCTAAGGGAATGGAACCAACGAGGGGTTATTACAACACTTTTGTAGTTAAGATTTGGCAGAACGAAGCCGAAGGGACAATGAGAGGACACATCCAGCATGTGAGCACCCAGGAGCAGGCTCATTTTTTTGGTCTGAAGAATATGAGCAATTTCATACTGAGCCACCTCGGCCCCCCTCCCGGCGATGCAATCATTCAGGACAGGATCAGGAGTAGGTCAACGCTCCCGGCCGGGGGCGTCGAAGATGTTGAAGATGAGTGAACGTTTCCAGAGCAGTTGTGACCATCTGCTGGCTGAGGTCGAGCGGATTGAACTCATGCTTCACCTTCAGGTGATGCGGTTGCGCCAGGAGAGTATCCCTGCTGGTGACGATAAGTTCCGCGGCCTTTATATCTCGGAACAGGAGATAGACAAGATTGCAGGCGCTTCATACCTACACCAAAGAGATAGCTCAGCATGGCAGGATAACTCAAACCTGGCGCCTTTGACCCAGGCGCTTAACCAGCTTGAAGCCGATATCGCTGGAAGGAAGCAGGAAAGTCTGCGCTCTGGGCTCACACTTCGGCTGCATGAACTGGAAAGGTTGTTCCACCTTTCTGTGTTTGATATTGAGGTTCTTCTATTATGCATCTTGCCTGAGCTAGACCTCAAATATCAGCGGCTGTACGCCTATTTGCAGGACGACGTAACTAAGAAAAGTCCCACCGTGGACTTAGCCCTACGCCTATTCTGCGAGTCATTTGAGGATAGACTGACGGGAAGAGAGGCCTTTTCACCCGAAGCCCCTCTTATGAAATATCATCTTCTGCACCTGCATGATGACCCCATGCCAAGGACGGCTCCGTTACTGGCCAGGTCTGTTCAGGCTGACGAGCGAATAACCGGCTACCTGCTAGGAGTAGACCGGGTTGATGGCCGCTTACTGCCTTTTGTTCATTTAGTGACTCCAAAGCTCAAATTGTGCGGTATACTCCTGGATGATGAGACCGCGCACCATCTAGGCAGTTTGGTAATCCACTTCAAGGACAGGGGAATCATCTGCCACCTACATGGTACTTATGGTGTTGGCAAGCAGGCCACTGCCGAAGCTTTATGCTCCGAATTAGGGCTGCCGATTCTCATCGTAGATGTAGACAAGATAGTGGCAGCAGACATGCCCTTTGGCCTATTAGTGCGCCTCATTTTCCGCGAAGGCCGACTGCAAAATGCGGCGCTCTATTTCAATGGCTACGATTTGTTACTGGGTGACGAGAGGGAAATAAAACCAGGCTATGAGAGTATTATAGCAGAACTGGAGAGCTGTCCAGAGTGGGTCTTTCTGTCTGGTGAGAGCGATTGGCAGCCAAAGGGGATTTTGCACGATAAGCCCTTTGTCGACATTGAACTGCCCATCCCATCCTATCGGGAACGCATGCGACTCTGGGAAGGCCAGTGGAATGGTGAGGCAACCCTGGCGGCGGATGTTAAGGTCAGCGATTTGGCTGGCAAGTTTCGACTCAGTGGCGGTCAGATTCGTGATGTGGCAGCTGCGGCCAGGAGTTTAGCTCAATGGCGAGACCCGGAAAATGAGTTGATCACTGCCCAGGATCTCTATTCGGCGTGCCGCAAGCAATTCAGAGGCACACTCAGCACGCTGGCGCATAAGATACAGCCCAAATACAGCTGGGATGACATTATCTTGCCCAAAGACCAAATGGAGCAACTGCGCGAAATCTGCGGCTATATTGAGTACTACCATACCGTGTACGGCGACTGGGGCTTTGACCGGAAGCTCTCCACTGGTAAGGGATTGAATGTACTCTTTGCCGGTCCCTCAGGTACCGGCAAGACTATGGCAGCCGAAATCATGGCCAATGAATTGGGGCTTGACCTTTACAAGATAGACCTGTCGGCTATTGTAAGCAAATATATCGGTGAGACCGAGAAAAATCTGGACCGTATCTTCCGGGAGGCACAGACCTCAAACGCTATCCTTTTCTTTGACGAGGCCGATGCTCTTTTCGGCAAACGATCTGAGGTTCGCGACTCCCATGATCGCTATGCCAACATCGAAACAGCCTACCTCCTTCAGAAAATGGACGAATATGAGGGCATGGTAATACTGGCTACCAATTTGCGCAAGAATATGGACGAGGCTTTTGCCCGCCGGATGCACTTCGCTGTGGAGTTCCCCTTTCCTGAGGAAACTGACCGTTATCGTATCTGGCAGAACATATTCCCTGCGGAGGCGCCGCTGACAACCGGTATTGACCTTCCCTTTCTAGCCCGGCAGTTCAAGATAACCGGAGGCAACATTAAGAATATCGCTCTGGGTGCTGCCTTCCTGGCGGCACAAGACGGCGGCTGCATCACCATGGAAAACCTGATCCGGGCTACTAAACGTGAGTATCAGAAGCTGGGCAAGCTATGCACCGAAAGCGATTTCGACTACTACTTCGAAATAGTGAAGGGATAAGAAATCGACAGAGAGGAGTATATTATGACAACTAAGACCAACGGGCACCACTTAGAGACAGAAGAGATCATCGAGGGCGTTCTGTATTCCTATCGCCAGCTCGACACAAACGCAGTCAAAGTCTATGAGGCGTCAGCCCACCTCTACTCACTGATTGAACTGCTGGTGATGAAGGGAATTATAGGAGTGGAAGAACTGGACCAGCGTAAGAAGATGGTGGAGAAACGCCTGCAGGATAGCTTCACGGAGGCGGGTATTGGGGTGAGAGTACAGTCCTCAGACACCGACAAATACGACATCGAAGGAGAGGCCAAAATCGATTGTGACAAGAGGGTTCACTTGTGCCGTGGCGCGTGCTGTGCCCTCACGTATGCTCTTTCACTGCAGGATATCCACGAAGGTGTCCGCTGGAGCCTGGGTCAACCATTCATGAATGCCAGAGGAGAGGACGGTTACTGCGTCCACCTGCAACGCGACACTCTTAAGTGTAGCATCTATGAGCACCGTCCCGTTGTCTGCCGCCATTATGATTGTCGTAACGACCAGCGAATATGGCTTGATTTCGATAATGCCATTATTAATCCCGCTCTGTTTGGACAAGTGAACTCTCCACCTACTGAGGAGACGACTGAGGTTTAGCAGACCTATGTGACCTGGTAAGAGCGAGGAGGTTAGCTGTCTCCATGATAAGCGATTTGAATGAAAGCATAAAAGAACTCCTGACAAAGCGGGGACTGCTGGATCCCGCCGAGGTGGATATTAAGTTTGAAATGCCGAACCGCAGCTGGTCCGCGTCTGTCTCCAAGCCTACGGTAAATATCTATCTTTATGATGTCCGGGAAAACCACCAGTTGCGTGGCACCGAATGGATAGTGACCAGGGATGAGAATGGCAAAGCTACCAGGAAAAAGAACCCCAGTCGAGTAGATGTTGCTTACCTCATAACGGTGTGGACCAGCGACATCGCAGATGAACATCGCCTGTTGTGGCATGTACTGCGCACGCTGTCCCGCTATCCTCACCTGCCCGGGGAGCTATTATACGGGCAGCTTGCCAGCCAAGAATACCCTATCAAGACGTCGACTGCTCAGCCCGACGGGCTATTTAACAACCCGGCAGATTTTTGGTCAGCTCTGGATAATGAGATCAAGGCATCCATCAACTACGTGGTTACTTTGCCTCTTGACACAGATGTAGAGTTCACGGCGCCAGTGGTGACAACAAAGGTAATCGACTACAGGCTGCCAGATGCTGATGCTGAGCGTCTGGTACAGGTTGCCGGTATAGTACATAAAGCCGGGCAGCCGTCACAGGGTATCCCTGAAGCCAGGGTGGTGGCCAAAGAAGCTGGAATGACGACGCTAACCGATGCTCAGGGACGATATTCCTTTGCCAAGATTAGCCCGGGAAAGCATACCTTTCAGGTGTTGATCGCGGGCAAGAAGGCTCATGAGGCCTCGATCATCGTACCCAGTACCAGTTATGACCTGGAGGTTTGAGAGGACGGCGCTGTTAGCATAAGGAGGTGATAGATGAGATAGTCAGGTGGAAGTAACAGGTGGTGTTGTCCCTGAAGTGCCGTTGCGGGACAAGGTCCAACACAAATGCGGCACAAATATCTAGAGAAAGGAGAAAATAATATGTCACCAGAATATCTTTCGCCGGGTGTATACGTCGAAGAGATAGACAAGGGTACCAAACCAATCGAGGGAGCTGGTACGGCATGTGCTGCCTTCGTCGGCTTTGCCCAACAGGGACCCTTTAACCAGCCAACCTTTATCCCCAACTGGTCGGAGTTCGTCAACAACTTCGGCGGCTTCATCAAGGGAGGCTATCTGGCCCAGTCTGTCTACGGTTATTTCCAGAACGGGGGTGGGCGCTGCTACGTCACTCGTCTTCCTGGTGCGGAAGCAGAAGCGGCCGAGCCCCAGGCGGCAGCGGTCTTGCCCAGTCACGCCCAGCCATCAATCGATACCCTGACCATTACCGCCCTCGAAGCGGGCCCCGCAGGAGCCCAAATTTCTGTCGAGGTGACCAAGCCGACTGGAGAAGACGTTGGCGAAGACCAGTTCAATCTCATTGTACGCCGCGGCGCAACCGAAGAAGTATTCGAGAACCTCTCATTCAGCAGGGCAAAGGGGGTACGCAATGTGGTGGACGTGGTCAACAAGCAGTCCAAGCTGATTCGCGTAGCCGAGAAGGAAGCAGCGCTGAGTATGGCGGAACGCGCGCCTAGCCCTGGCAAGTACTCTCTTGCAGTTGCCGAGGTCAAAGCCACTGCGCTTGCTCCGATTTCGAGCGACGTCATAGTTGGCGATGCTGCCGAACGCACAGGGTTGTCAGGGTTTGAGATAGCTGATGATGTTACCATGCTCTGCGTCCCCGACCTTATGGCGTTGTATCAGGCAGGGGCCATATCCATGGAGGGCGTGAAAGCGGTCCAGTTGGCGATGATCGCCCACTGCGAGAATATGAAGGACCGGTTCGCCATTCTTGATTGCCCCCCGGGACTTAGCCCACAGCAAGTGAAAGACTGGCGTATGACGGAGGCCGGCTACGATACGAAGTATGGTGCCGTCTACTATCCTTGGGTCAGGGTTGCTAATCCTCTGGGCAATGGTGAGAGCATCGTGGTGCCACCGTGTGGATACATGGCTGGTATCTACGCCCGTAATGATACTGAGCGTGGGGTGCACAAGGCACCGGCTAACGAGGTGATAAGAGGTGCCATGGGTGTCGGGACGCCGATTACCAAGAGCGAGCAGGATATCCTCAATCCTATCGGCATCAACTGTATTCGTACCTTTCCCGGTCGTGGCATCCGCGTGTGGGGTGCCAGAACGCTCTCCAGCGATGCATCGTGGCGCTACATCAATGTCCGGCGTCTGTTCAATTTCATCGAGAAGTCGATACAGATGGGGACTCAATGGATAGTGTTTGAGCCCAATGACCCGGACCTGTGGGCACGCATAAGACGGGACATCGGCGCTTTCCTCACCAACGTGTGGCGAACCGGGGCGCTGTTCGGCACTACCCCCTCACAGGCATTCTATGTCAAATGCGATGAGGAGACGAATCCACCAGAGGTACGGGATCTCGGACAGGTAATCATAGAAATAGGTTTGGCGCCATCCAAGCCGGCCGAGTTTGTGATCTTCCGTATCAGCCAGTGGGCCAGCGGCTCAGAGACATCTGAATAGTGTGAAAGAAAAGGAGAGAAAGGAGGTAATCGACAATGACACAGGCTGTTGACACGAGCAGAGAAGACCCGCTAGTCGGTTGTCGTTTCAAAGTTGACGTCGGTGGTGTCATCACAGGCTACTTCACCGAGTGCAGCGGACTGGGTTCCGAGACCGACATCATCGAGCAGAAAGCGGTGAACGAAAAGGGTGTGGAGGTAGTAATAAAGGTTCCCGGTCGGCTGAAGTGGGGCGATATCACGCTCAAGCGTGGCATTACCTCGGACATGCAGATCTGGAACTGGCGCAAGCAGGTCGAGGATG
>JAWOCP010000132.1:0-15521 GCA_046483735.1 Dehalococcoidia bacterium | reverse complement strand
CTGATACCAGAAAGAAGAATACAGCGACTTGCATAACCACCAGACCGATTATTTTCTTGATGAGGTTGCTCCGCATGATAGCTGTGTAGAATCCGATGCAGAACAAGATCATCGCTACTGCATAGTTTATGTTGTCAACGAGCATGCTCCACATCATTTGTCTCCTCCTCTCTCATTAAGGCGAAAAGAATTGAAGTAAATATCATGCCTCCTTTGATGCCTACGCCGAACAGGAGTACGAGCAACATTAAGTCTCGAACAGCGGGCTGGGTCTGAGTGGAAAGCTGGGGCAGAATGTAGGTTAAGAAGTTGGCTCCTCCGATAACCCCGGCGGTGCCGACCAGAAAGAAGGCCGAAATAGCAGTGCCTTCCAGGATGGTTCTGACATGGTGTGGTATCCGGTTCTGTGCCTTATAAAACCCGAAGGTTACAGTGAGAATTATGACCGCTGCTCCGATTATGGCGCCGCCCTGGAACCCTCCGCCTGGCAAATCAATGCCGTAAAGGATGATATAAATTGAGAAGAGAATTATGAGCGGCAGGACCAATATTACAGCAGTACTGCTGATGAAGCTGAATTTGACTCCCGACCGGTCAACAAAAGCTTCGGCAATCTTTTTTCTGCTCATCCCGAGAACAGCAAAAACGCCGGCCAAAGCGGCGCTGAATATTGCCACCTCCCCCATGGTGTCATAACCACGATAGTTGAAAACAACGGCGGCAACGATATTGCTCGTGCCAGCTTCCTGCTCGCCATGCTCGAGATAACGGGGGACAACATGGCGGTTAGTGGGATTATCAGCATCTCCCATGGTGGGTAAGAGCGCCACCACATAGAGGAGAACCACGGCCAGTGCACCGGTAAAGAGTAGCGCCAGAACCCTCTTCACTCTTCTTTCCTCTCGGTCTTGAAAATAGTGACCACGAAGAATATGGTTGATACCACTCCTATCGCCGCTACTTCAGCCAGGGCGAGGTCTGGGGCGCGCAGCATCACCCACATTATGCCCATGAGAAGGCTGAAAGCCCCAAGCATGACAACCGCAGCCAGAAGGTTACGAAGCAGGCAGGCTGCCAGCGCTGTTACGATCAACGAGGCTAGAAGTATGATATTAAGTGCCTGAAGCATTTTCCTCTTTCTCTTCTAGCGTTGGTTCTTCGTTAGGGTTACTCATCCTCTTCTTCAAAGCTGAACGTCCAATAGCATGGCTCGAAGTGACACTGGTCAGTACCAGCAGGGAGCCGATGGCTAGAAGCCGAAGAATGTCAAAAGACCACCCGCTGTAGATTGCCGCCGCCAGAAGTATTGATACTGTTCCTATCGGGTCAGCTTTGCTGGTAAGATGCAGGCGTGAGAAAGCGTCCGGCAATCTGAATATTCCGATGGTCACCACCAGGAGGAAAAAGCATCCGATCAACAGGAAAATGATTGTGAAAACATCAGCGATCACTCCTATTGACCTCCTTGTCGTATGTTTCTAAATAGCGCGATACAACTATCATGACGATGAAATTCAACAACACGAACAGCATGGCAACATCCAGATAGAGAGAGCTCTTGAAGATGGAGGCTAGCAGCACCAAAACAGCTAACATACTGCTACCGACTATACCGAGAGTGAGGAGCCGGTCCTGTATGGTGGGGCCTTTTATCGCCCTGTACAGACAAATGAAGGCATTTACCAGCACGAATATAGCCGTGGCCGTAAAAAAGACATTCAACCGTTCATCCCCTTAACGGATTTGGCCTTCTTGCCCGAAGAGCCATAGCACCAGGTGCTCAGATTGTCTTTCCTCTAGCAGACCTTTTCTATGAGAAGGTGCCAGGCAATGCACCAGAAGTTCGTCACCTTGGGCGTCCAGAGTTAGGGTCCCAGGAGTGACCGTTATTGTATCGGCGATAATGGTCCTCCTGAAGTCTTCTTGCAGTTCGGTTTTGAATCTCACGATTTTCGGGTCGATCAGAAGACGTGGCCTTATCAGTATCCACGCCAGATTGATGTTGGCCTTAATCACCTCCCAGGCCAACCTGGCTAAGAAGATGGGGAAGCGTATCAGAAAAAGGGGGGTTATCTCTTCAGGAAACTTGATGTGGAAGATCAGCCTGACCAGCAGCACGATCAAGAATGAACTTATCAGGCCGGCAACGATATTTGCCAGCGAGAAAGACGCAGTGATAATAATCCAGAATACGAAAAGGAAGAAGAAAGCGACATACTCTTTCCAATAACCCCTCGCATTTTGCCACATATTCGCCTTGCTTTGAGGCTTCATTGGCTTCCGAAAAGTACGATGTCTACTATAGCACGGCGTTCTTGGTTTGAAAAGACTTGTCTGAAGTGCAGTACCTCTGCTTTGTGAAAAAGAGCTGATTATGCTATTACGTTTGATTCGGGGCGGGCGGTTTTCAGAGACAAACCGCGTCGGTTCGACGTGAGGGCTAATTGAGTTAATCTGGTGGGCACATAACTATCCACGATCAAGTTCAATCATGAACATCTGCAGCTTTCTCTCCACTTTTCTGGCAAACCTGAACAATTCCTTCCTACCAGAGATTGTTAGTGCGTTCTTAGGCAGAACGACAGGCACCCCCGAAGCCACCCATGTAATGTCCCAATACTCACTTGCCTTATCCTCGAGTTCCTTGCGTGCCTCTCGATACGCCATATATGCTTGACCGAGTGCTTTCATCTCTTTTCCCCTTTCATTTTTGTCTCGTTCTCATCGGGAACTCTGGCTAAGATTGGGCTGATAATTTTCGTTAGGGTAGTCGTGGGTCCGCCGCTGACAATATCAGCAGCATAACCCCGCCTAACGAAATCCGGGTCCGGCAATGATCTGGCACTATTCTTCATCTTCGAACCCGTGTATCCCCTGCATCCCGTGTTCTTTGTGACTCTTCCGAACAAGATAGTAAGCAAACGCGGTACCTACCACCAGGCCCGCGACGCCCAGGATCGTGATCGGTGCGTAGTGGTCCAGCTTCAGTGTGATAATCTTTCGGGCCAGGGCAATCATTGCCAGGGAAATCACCGTCTCCAGATGCAGAATATGTCTCGCAATATAGATCCTGATTGAGTCCATCAACTCGATGGCAATCAGTATCCAGAGGACGAGGTCGAGGACGACGGGTATTTTGTGAGTGTCCATTATCCAGCGCGGCTCTGCCAGTAACTCTTCTCGAAAAACCATAACCAGGCCAGGCACGGCCGACAGGATGACAACACTGAGCATGATGATAAGGAATATCGCCACAATCCGCCTGACACCCTGTTCCCTCACATTGCCCACAAACCTCTCCCAGTTAATGAACACTCTTTACCTCTCTTTACTATTCAGTGCACCATTATAGACCAAAGAACCGCAAATAAATAGCCACCTGTCCGCACTCTTGAGGCCATCCAATGGCATTCCCCAAACTGTCAGCCATTGCCGTGCAGGCGATCATGTATCCAGTCTTATCATATACGCCGACAACGTCGCTCACCGAGCCATGTCATAGTCCCAGTAGTCCGATGTTATTATTTCTCCTTCCGGACCGACTATCAACCCTCCCACCCGAATCGAATCCAATAATCCCCTTCCCTTCTCGGGCCCGATGACAAAAACTCCTGTACTGAGAGCGTCAGCGCTCAAGCTATCTTCCGCGACAACAGTGACGCTTATGGAATCTCCCGCCGGCTTGCCGGTTCTGGGATCGATAATGTGATGGATTCTCTCGGCTCCTATCAGGTGATACCTCATGTAGTCGCCAGATGTAGCTATGGCCTTGTGCTCCAGCTGAATGACTCCCAGCAATTCGCCTTCGGTGCGGGGATCGACGATGCCTATCGCCCACGACGTCGCGCCTATGGCTCTTATGTCACCGCCGATGTCTACCAGAGCATCCTCGACGCCCCTGCTCGCTAAAGTCTCACAGACTCGATCGATGGCATATCCCTTAGCTATACCACCGAGAGTAACCTCCATTCCGTCCTTGCTGAACCTTGCCCTATTGTTGTCCTCATCTATTATCAGATTCCTGTAGTCAACCAGCTCAAGGTATCGGGACAACTCGTCACCCATCGGCATCTTGCCCGACCTCTTCACCTCTTGCATCCAGAAATCCACCAGCGGCTTGACCGTGACATCGAAATAGCCGTCTGTCAGAATGCTATACTCCGTAGCCCTTTTCAGCACATAGACGACCTCGGGCGACAGCTCGACCCACTGCGTTCCGCTATTGTTGAGCTTGTAGATCTCGCTATTGGAATCCTCCGCACTCATCAGTTTTTCGATTCGACCGATCTCGCGGAACGCCTCTCTGATTGCTTCTCTGGCCTCTTCTTTCGCTTCTTGCTCATCGGCCAATACTGTGATTGTTATTCTGGTATCCATTGCCCCGCCGGTTCCTATCACCCTGTCCTCTCTTAGGGTTATCCGTGGGGAGGTGATGCTGAGCGTACTCATAATGAGGGCAGATGCCATGACTACCACAATGAAGCTCAACCCTATTCTTCCCGGAAAGCCGAATCTGAGGAGTCTGGGAATCAAAAAGAGTCCGCCCAGCACTCCGGCCTGGCTGGCCAGCATGCTGACTGCCAAGCCTATGAGTCCCAGTCCCTGGGTGAAGGTCATGATTATGCAGGTAATCCCGATCGCCAGGCCGAACAGGTTCGAGCCGAGAACCACGGCTGGCTTCTCTTCGGAATACAATCGCGAGGACCTGATCCTGGCGATGGTCGCTGGGATTATGGCAAGGCCCATTATCCTTATCGTGTCGATACCTTCGCGGTAGCCGGGGAAGACATGAGAAGTGATGTAGGGAGCAAGGAAGAAAATGGCAACGGCCAGTGCCACAGACAGGAGGGTTCCTGCTGTCTCCAGTTTCCTGACGTCGCCTCCGCCGGACCTCTCGGGGAGCAGGTAAAAGAAGAGGGTGTTGGGCAGAATTGACAGCAGGAGGAAAATCCGGAAACTGAATTGATAGATTGCGAGGAAGCCGAGCGGGAAGAGGACGCCGATAAGTATCTTATCGAGGAAGTTTAGCGAAGCTGTTGCCATGTTCGAGGCCCAGGCCCTTAAGGAGAAACCTGTCCTTCTTCTCACATCTGCAAGTTTCAGGCCGTTGCCCAGGTGCCTCAGAGCCCACGTTCCAAACAGAAAATAGCCTGCTATCAGACCTCCCAGCAGTCCGGCGACCGTTCCCCACAGTAGGTAGAAGGCCAATGGAAGAATCAGGGTTGCCGCTCGTGCACCTATCCACAGCCACATGTATTTCTTATACGCTCGCTTTCCCAGCTCCGAGTAGAAGGCCATGGAGAACATTGATAGTGCTAGGACCAGCAAACCGACCAGGGCGGCCAAAGATGAATCTACCGACAGGTTCAATACTACAGCAGTTACAAGCCCGCCCACACCGCTTGCCAGCAAGGTCAGGAATACGGAGGTGCTCAACAATCTTTTGTTTTCCTCCCTTGGGTAATAGGTGGCTATCATCGTTCCAAGACCTAAGCTACATAGTGCAGAGACGAGCGTTGCTATAGATACTAACCAGGCGAGATGACCGTACGCTACCGGGTGCAGTATCACGGCCAAAATAAGCCAGAAGACAGTTCCGAGGACGGTTGCGACGGTTTGAGCGATCCCTACCTGCGCGAAGCCTTCACCGTTCCGTTTCTCTGGTCTTTCCATGTTTATGCTGCCCTGGCGATAAGTTCAGAGGATAGCTTGCCGCTCAGGACTGACCTGTTGCTCGCTCAAAATTAACGCATCCCGAGTATAACAGAAATCAGCATGGTGAGGTCGTTTCTTCAATATAAGAGAATGCACGAAGGGGGAAAGGGCATCGCGAAAAATACTGAAAAGGAAGCAAGGTTGAAATGGCCCGGCGTCCTGGATTAGAGGGCCGACATCACGACAGGATGGGTTAAGCAAGGCTGAACTTCAGCAACCAGTCCGCCAGAACCGCTGGTTGGGTTTCTGACTTCGAAAAATGGCGCCATACTATTGCTCCCCCTCTCTCAACTCACGGCGTAGCACCTTGCCGGCGGGTGTCTTGGGCACCTCATCTCTGAACTCGACTACCTTGGGTATCTTGTAGTGAGCTAGCTTCTCAGCACAATACCTCATAATCTCCTCATCTGACGTTTTCCCCTTCGCTTCTGTTTCAAGAACTACGATTGCCTTAACTTTCTCGCCAACATCCGGGTCGGGAACTCCGATGACCACTGCCTCCTTGACTTGTGGATGAGCAACCAGCACTTCCTCTACCTCTCTGGCAAATATGGTCCACCCCTTGTACTTAATCATATCCCGCTTCCTGTCGTAGAAGTAGAAGTAGCCCTCTTCATCCATTCTTACCAGGTCGCCGGTTCGAAGCCAGGTCTCGCCGTCAATCTCCACAAACGTTTTACTGGTTTCCTCCGGATTGCCCCAGTATCCCCTGGCCAGTTGTGGTCCTTTGATTATCAGCTCGCCTCTTTTGCCGACGGGAAGGAAATCAGTGTTGTCAGGGTCAACTATGGCAGCCACGGTATTGGGCAGAGGTATGCCGAATGACCCCTCTTTCGGCCTGCCGTACGGACTGACGATACCGACCGAGCTGGTCTCGGTCGTCCCCCAGGTCTCGTGGATTCGAGAGCCGGTTCGTCTTTCCCAGCCTCTGGCAGTATCCTCATGAAGGGCATCACCACCGGATACCAGGAGTTTTATGCGTTTCCAGTCTACTCTATTGGTACGGTGATAGTCCCTGAGATATTGATACAGGGTTGGTATACTAACGAAGATAGTTGCTCTGTAATTTGCTATTGCATGCAAAATGTCGTCAAGGTCCGGAATTGCAAATACCCCCAGGGTGAAGCCTCCGGACAACCCTCCGACTATGACCACCGCTTGACCGTAGATGTGGTAGAAAGGCAAGTGGGCTATTATGGTTTCTTTACCCTCCTGGATGACATCGCCCCAGAACCTCCTGTAGAGATATCGGGCGGCAGTTAGATTATAATGAGTTATCATGGCCCCCTTGGGCGGTCCTGTTGCTCCCCCAGTGTAGGGAAGAGTTGCAACGTCTTCTTTAGCATTGAACTCGATTCGTGGCGGCCTAGGCGGATATTTCTTGATCAAGTCCTGGAATCGGTATAATCCCTCTTTGTCAAACAATTCCGCAGGCGGGGCTGCCGTTTTCCGATATGTAGCGGGCAGCACGCTGCTGCCCAGAAGCCTTTTCATTATGGGAAGATATTCGTCGATGTCGGTCAGGATAACGCTATCCAGCTTGATTCCCGTTCTTTCAACATTCTTATAAAGTATATCCTGGCAGACGATGATTCGGGCTCCGCTGTCTTCAAGTTGGTGCCTGATCTCGGGGCTGACATGAAGAATGTTAATTGGGGTCAAGGTAGCTCCAGCTTTCAGGGCTCCGAAATAAGCGATGATGAACTGGGGCGAATTGAGCAGCAGCAGGGCAACCCTGTCTCCTTTCTTGACTCCCAGATCATGTAGCGCGGTGGCAAATCTGTCGACATGGTCTCTTAGCTCGCGGTAGCTTATCTTTCTGCCATAGAATATTACGGCGGTCCTGTGTTTCCATTTCTCCGTAGACGCATCGAAGTCCTCCACTGCGGATTTTTCCGGGATTTCAACATCTGGCGGGACATCTTTACCGTAGAACCTTAACCACGGTCTGGCTTCATATTTGGCTTTGTTGGAATCGGCTGTCATTATGCTAGCCCTCCTTTTACCACCGGAAAAGCAAATTATAACATACCGTCACACAGCGTCTATATATCTACGGTCTGTCCATGTTTGCCACTGGCCTGTGATTGAATCAGGGGCTAGGCTTGGGCGCTCTGCCTCTTCTTGCCTACGAGCCGCGCCAGCCAGATGCTGAGTTCGTAGAGGGCAATCAGTGGCACGCCCAGCAGTATCTGGGTCAGCACATCGGGAGGTGTAAGTATGGCAGCCAGCAAAAACGCACCGACTATTACTATCTTACGCTTACTGGCCAGCCAGTTGCCGGAGACGACGCCGATCCTCGCCAGGAAAGTGGTCAACACCGGCAACTCAAAGACAAACCCGGTGACCAGAAGCATCCTGGTTACCATTGGAATATAGTTGCCAATTCTTATCTGCGCATCGGCGATGTCGCCCCCAAAACCGAGGAAGAACTTGATGGCCGGGGGAATCAGAATGAAATAGCCAAAGACGACTCCCGCGGCGAACATGGCAGCAATCCAGGGCAGTATTAAATAGACGTACCTCTTCTCCCTGGGCGTGAGGGCTGGGGAGACGAACATAATGAACTCATAGGTCAGGTAAGGGATGGCCAGCATGATGCCGGCAACCAGGCACACCCGGAAGATGGTGCCGACCATCTCGGTCATCTCAACGAAGATGAGGTCTATTTCGCCGGCGGGATAGAGCAAGATATCAAATATTTGGTGATAAAAAACGAAGGCCAGGACGGTGGCAATAGCCACGGCGATGACACTCTTGAGCAGACGTTTTCGTAGCTCAGCCAGATGCACCAGAATGGGCACAGGTTTCCCGGCCTCGCCCGTGGCTGGTCCTCTCACGTTCGTCCCCCGCATAGCATATGAACCCGGATACTACAGTCTTTTCTTACCAGCGGTTACTAACCCGGTTTTCTGTGGTGACTAATTCCTCTGTTCCGGGTTCGGTGGGCGGGGTCCTTCTTCCATCTCGAATTCCCTGGTTACCCGTGCTGTCAGGTCAGAACTCGCTTTGTTCACAGAGCGTATCGTTTTCCCCAGCGTCTTGCCGAACTCTGCTATCTTTCCCGGCCCCCAGACTAGCAAAGCAATGACAATGAGCAGTAATATTTCCCCCGCGCCAATAAAATTCATTATTTGCTCCCCTTACCTCGCCACGTTCTACCCTCAACACAAGTTGATCCTGCTATGGCGACCTGTGCCCCCGTATACTTACAAGCTGGAGGTGCAGTTCAGCCGGTAGCAATTTGCCTGGCAGCAGTATTCCTGGATTATTTTGCTTCCTTATGTTTATCCTCATCAGCCTCATCCTGGCCGGTCTGCGCCTTGCGGAACGCTCGCATTCCCTTGCCGATAGCCTCGCCTACCTGCGGGAGTTTGCCAACGCCGAAGACGATCAAGATAATCACCAGGATAAGCGCTATCTCCCATGGTCCCATACGAAACGGCATAGTCCCCTCCTTTCCGTACCTTCCTCACTTTGTACGACTTCGCTTAACCGCCTACTCCTTATTGGCCATCGGAACAGCAACGGCTTTGATGTGACCGAACTGCGGGCGCGCTGTCTTTTTATTAAGCAGGGGTACAAAAGCATTCATGATTAAGATTGCAAAAGCAACCCCTTCTGTCGGCGCAAGAGCGAGCCGGAAAATGACAATCAGAATTCCGATCCCGATACCGAATATTATTTTACCCCGGTCAGTAAACGGGCTGGTTACCCAGTCGGTGGCCATAAAGAATGCACCGATCATGATTCCCCCGGTAGAAATGTGGTATATCGGGTTGTGGCCGAGAATTGCAGTCAAAACCAGAACCGTAGCCAGGATTGATGCCGGAATACGCCAGGTGATATGCCCCCTGTAGAAGAGGTAGGCTGCACCGATAAGTACCAGTAGTGGCGACACTTCAGATAGAGCACCGGCAGGAAAGCCTAGGAAAAGCCGGCTCACAGGTGGCATGTCTACCGCACCCATGTGAAGCATGGCCAGCGGCGTGGCCTGGGTTAGAGCATCTATCGGACCGAAGTTCACGCTCAGCGGTGCAAACCACCCTGTAACGTAGGCCAACCAGGGTGCCAGGAGGATGACGGCAACCCTGCCGAAAAGAGCCGGATTGAAGAGGTTCCAGCCCAGCCCTCCCATCAGTTCCTTGGCAATGCCGACGGCGAGAAAGGTGGCAATGACCACCGTCCACCACGGGGTGGCGGCCGAGAACAAGAGCGCTACAAATAGACCGGTCACCAGAGCACTCCAGTCATTCAGAGTAGGCTTCTTGTTCATCAGTCTCCTGAATAAGAGCTCAGTCAGCACGGCAGTAGCCAAAGAAACAGCAACAATGAAAACAGCATACCACCGGAAAAAGTATATGGCTGCCGCCGTGACGGGTAACAGAGCGATGAATACATCCCGCATGGCTGTTGATATGGTGCCTTTATCTTTGAGGTGTGGGGATGTTGAGAATACAAGCTTTTCGGTAGTACTCACGACTTAGTTCCTCCTTTTTCGACGTACGTTCATATGCTTCTGCTCTAAAGCTGCCGTATTAACGGCTTGGTGCGCTGGACCCACCGGACAATGGGCCGCTTGGAGGGACATACGTAGGCGCATATTCCACACTCAATGCAGTCCATAGTATTCCATTCCGCTGCGGCCTTGACCATGCCTGCCTCACAGTAAATGCTTATCTGATTGGGGTAGAGCATCATGGGACAATGCTCGACACACTTGCAGCAGCGCACACAATCATAGTATTCCATATCTTCGATCGCCAGCTCCGGCGGAAGAACGACTACTCCGGTGGTTCCCTTAACCACCGGTGCGTCAAGGGTGTGCTGCGCTTTGCCGGTCATCGGTCCGCCGACAACGACTTTGGCCGGCTGTTCTACGATGCCGCCACACTCCGCGATCAAATGGCTCAGCGGAGTGCCGATTTTAGCCATGATGTTTTGCGGATCCCTGATGTTCTGCCCGGTTACGGTTACAACCCGCTCGATAAGCGGTTTTCTATGTTTGACCGCTTCGTAAATGGCAACGCAGGTGCCCACATTCTGAATCAAAGCACCCACGTCAAAAGGCAGCCCACCGGAGGGGATTTCCCGGTCGATGGCCGCTTTGACCAGGTGCTTTTCCGAACCCTGGGGGTACTTGGTGGGCATCTTCAAAAGAACGATCCGCGGGTCATCGTTCTTTCGCCGCAGCGCTTCGATGGCATCGGGCTTGTTGCCCTCTATGCAGATATAAGCTTTTTCAACCCCGAGCATTTTCATCAGCAGCTGCACTCCTCGCAGCAGTTTCTCAGGCTGTTCAACCATCAGCCGGTGATCACAGGTAAGGAATGGCTCACATTCGCAACCGTTAATGAGCAGCGTGTCTACCTTCTTGCCTGGCGGAGGACTGAGTTTGACCGCTGTCGGGAAAGCAGCCCCGCCCATGCCGACAATGCCCGCTTCCCGCACCATCTTCACGGCTTCCTCCCTGGTGGCCTTGTTGACATCAAGGTCAGCCCACTCCGGTTTCTCCTGGTCCTTATCAACAGCGATAATGATGCTCTGGAGCATTTCCCCGGTAAAACAGGGCCGGGACTCGATGGCGGCTACGGTGCCGGAGAGGCTGGCGTGGACAGGAGCGCTCACGAACTTGTCGGTAGCGCCTATCATCTGCCCCGCTTTGACTCTGTCACCCACATTCACCAGCGGCTGGTTGGGAACACCGGTATGCTGCAAGAGTGGTATGATGATCTCTTTCGGCAGAGAGGCCTCTTTAATCTCCTTGTGTTCAGTAAAGCTCTTATAGTGGGGAACACGAATTCCGCCGATAAACTGTTTAACTTCCACTTTGTTTCACCCCCAGTTTATTTAGATTCTGTCCTGGCCTGTTCAAGTTGTTTGCTCCGCGAACGGGTGACCCACAGTCCAAAGAGCACTGCCACCACGACGATGGCGCGCACGGGCTTGAAGATAACGTCCCAGACACGGGTCTGCAATGATACCTCGGGATCAGCGGGCAGCCCATACTTTTCAGGCTCATCAGCCAGCACATAAAGCATGGCTGTTCCGCCAAGCTCTTCCAGGCCGTATACATTGGCGCTGACCTTGCCGGCAGCTCTGAGTTGATCGACTCTATCAATCGCCTGCGGAACAAGGTCCGATGCATCACCAAAGGTTATTGAGCCGGTTGGGCACGCAGTAGCACAGGCCGGCCGCAGTCCGTTTTCCAGGCGGTCGATGCAGAACGTGCACTTCCTTGCTTTGTTGGTACGGCGGTCGAACCCGATTACGCCGAACGGGCAGGCTACGACACAGTAGTTACAGCCGATACACTTGAGCTGGTCGATATTGACCGTGCCGAAGGCGGTGCGGTAAATAGCACCAGCCGGACAGGCCTGCATACAGGCTGCATCGGTGCAGTGCATGCAGCCCTGTTTTGACAGCAGCCAGTCGACACTGCCGTTGTCCCCGTGCTCGCGGAAGACAACCCGGCACCACGTGTTGCTGGAAAACCGCGGCGGGTTTTCGTAGCTGCCTGCAAAGGTGGTCTGTTCCGCCGGTAGCTGATTCCACTGCTTACATGCCACCTGACATGCCCGGCAACCGATACACTTGGAGGCATCAATTAAACACATTGATTGAGCCATTTATCCTGCCCTCCTTACATTGCATAAAAACGCCTTGGACTCGGGAATAGTCGTATTTGCATCTCCAACCGAGGCGCTTAAATCGTTGGCAATGGCCCCCGTACTCAAGCCTTTGTAGCCCCAGTGCCAGGGCAATGCGACAACGTGCTTTTTATCACCGTTAATTATCATCGGCTGGATACGTCTGGTAACGCAGGCCTTAACCTTGATATTGCCCTGCTTGCCATCCTTGTAAAGGCGCTTGCTCTCCAATAGCACCCAATCCCCGTTCTGAATTCCCAGTTCAGCGGCCAGTTCTTCGCTGAGCTCCACGAAGATCTCCGGCATCAGTTCGTTCAACCATGGTATGTTGCGGGTCACGATGCCCGACTGGTAGTGCTCGACCACGCGGCAAGTAGTCATGATATACGGATACCTGGCCCGTTCGGCATCGGTTTCCACCGTATGGTCTTCATAAAACCTCTGGCTGACCGGGTTATAGGTAGCCTGCGGATAAAGCAGGTTCGGCACAAGGCTTTCCGCCGGTTCGTAGTGAGTGGGCAAAGGACCGTCAGCCAGTGCTCCAATTGAGAAGAGCCGGCCCACGCCCTCCGGCAGCATAATGAACGGATTCTCTGTCGACTGCTTCAAAGTCCAGGTGCCCGGAATGTCCGGTATATCGTTGCCGACCCACCTTCCCTGCCCTGCATCCCACCAGATAACGGGAGCGTTCGGGTTCCAGGGTTTGCCTTCCGGATCGCAAGAGGCACGGTTATAAACAATGCGCCTGTTAAGCGGCCAGGCAAAGGACCAGCCCAGGTTGGAACCGATACCCTCTGTTTCTCTGACCCGGCGCTTGGTGGCCGGATTATCATAGTTGTTGTAGTAACCGCTGTAGAGCCAGTTGCCACAGGCAGTCGAGCCATCAGCCTGCAAACCGACAAAGTTGGTTACCAGAGAGCCATCATTGACTCTGTAACCGTTAAGGTCCTTGCAAACCTTAACGATGTCTATTTCGCCGTTGGGGCCGTCGTAGTCCCAGAACATGCTTGTAATCTGCTCCGGGACTGCCCCACCTTCGGCTCTGTAGAGCTCTTGCAGCCTCTTGAACAGCTCATTGACGATCCACAGGTCTGCCTTGGCCTCTCCGGGAGGGTCCTGGCACTTCCAGGCCCACTGAATCCAGCGGCCGCTGTTGGCTTTGCTGCCTGCGCGTTCATAACCGGCGGCAGCCGGCAGAATGAAGACCTCGGTATCGATTTCAGCCGGGTTCATTCCGGGGGCTTCCCAGAACGAAGCGGTTTCATTTTCAAACATATCCACAGATACCAGCCACTTGAGGTTCTTCTGATAGTTGCGTTTGGCGGAGGCGCTCGGCCCCGATACAGCCGGATTGTCAGCCCAGCAGATGAGTCCTTCTACTTTGCCCCTGCCCATGTCCCGATACATCGCGATGTGAGAATGGTCGAGGCCGTCGAGCTTGGGCAGCCACTGGTAGGCGAACTCATTGGTCGCAGTAGCGTTATCACCATAGAAGGCCTTGAGCAGGCTAACCAGGTATTTCGGCTTATTGGCCCACCAGCCCGTCGCCGGTGTTTCAACCTCAAGATAATCGGCCAGGGTAGCGTGCTTCGCCTGCTGAGGAGTGGCCATATAACCAGGGATGATATGGTAGAGTATTGCCATGTCCGTTGAGCCCTGCACGTTGGACTGGCCACGCTGGGCATTTACTCCACCGCCGGCGATGCCCATGTTGCCCAGGAGCAACTGCACCATGGCAACTGCACGCACATTCTGTGCACCGTGGGTGAACTGTGTGATACCCATGGCATAGAGAATGCTACCGGCTTTGCCAGGCTGACCGGTGGTGCTGAACAGCGCATACGATTGCTGCAGAGACTCTGGAGAGGCGCCGGTAATCTTGCTGACATTCTCCATGGTGTATCTGCTGTAATGTTTCTTCATCAACTGCATCACGCAGCGCGGGTCCTGTAAGGTTGGGTCCTTGAGGATGTTTCCATCTTCATCTTTCTGGTACTGCCATGATTGCCGGTTATATTTCTGAGCACTGCGCACCGGGTCATCCTCAACACCGGAGAAAAGACCGAATTCCTCGTCAAAATCGAACCCTTCGTCGACCAGGAAAGGAGCGTTGGTGTAATGCTCTACATACTCCTTATGGTAGAGCTGGTTCTCGAGTATGTAGTTCATAAGTCCGCCCAGAAATGCAATGTTCGTTCCCGGGCGGATACGCACATGAAGATCGGCCACGGCAGCGGTGCGAGTCGTCCGTGGATCGACCACGATAAGCTTGGCACCCTTGGTTTCCCGTGCCTTCTCAATCCATTTCATGGAAATGGGGTGGTTCTCAGCGGTGTTGCCGCCGATATTCATGAAGACGTCTGTATGCTGGTAATCAATCCAGTGGTTGGTCATGCAACCCCTGCCGAATGTGGCGCCGAGACCGGCGACCGTGGTGGAGTGTCAGAGGCGGGCGCAGTGATCGAGGTTGATCACCCCCATGGCCCGGGCCATCTTGTGGAACAGGTAGTTCTCTTCGTCGGTGCAGAAAGCACTCCCCAGCCAGGCGATGGCTTCCGTCCGGTTTACGGTTACCTGCTTGCCATCGACATCTATTGATTCAACCAGGGTTCTGTCGCGAGTGTCTTTGATTCGCTCAGCGATAGTGTCCAACGCCCAGTCCCAATCCTTGACTTCATAGCTGTTGCTGCGGGGAGCGCGGTACAGAACATGGGTCAGCCGCTTGGGATTAGGCCTTGGCACGCCTTTTTCATCGTAGATGTAGGAAACGTTGTAGTGTGAGCTACCCTTGCTGCACAGAGTACCCTCGTTGATGGGATGATCTGGATCGCCCTCAGCGTTCACAATCACCCCGTCACGAACATTGCATATGAGCCCGCAGCCCACTCCGCAGAAAGTGCAGATAGTATGGTATTCCTTTGTGTATTTGATGCGTAGTGGCTCCACCGTAGCGGCGGATACCTTACGCACGCCTACTGCGGTCAACGCAGCAGCAGCGGCAGTTGCACCGCTGAGTTTGAAGAAGCCACGCCTAGTTACTTCCATAATCGTACGTACCTCCTATGCTCTTCTAAATTCCTGCTATTATAAAGCCTAGCTGATAATTTTTCCAGTGGCCTTGTGCCTATCAGTTATCTCCCCTGGATTGACCCACTC
>JAWOCP010000091.1:0-2813 GCA_046483735.1 Dehalococcoidia bacterium | reverse complement strand
GATAGCCGGAGTCTATCCACCCGATGAAGGCGAAGTTTCAATTGACGGAGAAGTATCTACTCTCTTTGGACTGGGCACCGGGTTTAATGCAGAGCTTTCCGGGCGAGACAATATCTATTTGAACGGTGTAATGATCGGGCTGACGAAGAAGCAGATCGATGGAATAAGCGACACTATAATCGATTTCGCCGAGCTGGGTGATTTTATCGACATGCCGGTGAGGACCTACTCGTCAGGCATGCGGGCGCGGCTCGGCTTTTCCATTGCCATGCACAGCGATAAGGACATTGTGTTGATCGATGAGATTATGACCGCCGGAGATGCAGCATTTCGTCAGAAGGCCGATGTCGAAATGAGCCGGATTATCGGCGAGCGGACAGTGGTAATAGTGAGCCACAGCATGCCCACCGTAGAGAGGTTCGCCAACAAGGTAATCTGGCTCGACAGGGGTATCGTGGCCGCCATGGGGGAACCGAAAGAGGTGATAGAGCAATATCTGGCGGCGTCTAAGGTCAAGCAACGACCTCCCGGTGAGGGGGATTGAGCTGCGCAGTGAGAATAGAGTTCCCGTGCGGAATCGGGAAAGACTTCAATGATAGCTGGCGGAGCCGATAGAAGAAAAGTACTTGTAGTTTCCTTCTATTTCCCGCCCACGAACAAGATTGCTGCGGTCAGGCTTGGCAAGTTTGCCAAATACTTGCCGGAGTTCGGCTGGGAGCCGATAGTGCTCACGGCCAGTGAGGTCAAGGGATTTTCGCAAGACTTACCCGTGGAGACAAAGGAAGCCAGTATATTCAGGACACCCTATTCGGCGCTCGGTCCCGCGGTATCTAATAAATTGACCGGGGGACAAAGGACAGTCCATCAAGCGGCACCGAAAATCTCCGCCTGGCGAAGAATCCTGTATAAGGTAATCCGTTCCATGGAGCCCATTTATGCTCTGCCGGTGATACGAATATTGATATTGGAGCCCATAGGCTGGTATCGGCCTGCTGTCAAACAAGGCCTGGAAGTCATCAGCAAAGAGAAGATTGATGTCATCTTCAGCTCCTACGGCCCCTCGGTTTCCCACATCGTTGCCTCCAAGCTGCATAAGCAAACGGGCATCGCCTGGGTGGCTGATTTCAGAGACCTGTGGAGTCTGAATCCTTACCTGAGAAAGGTCCAGCTGTTTCATTTCTTTGAGAAGAAGCTTGAAAGAAGGGTAATGAAGGGCAGTGACCTATTGATTACAGTTTCGGAGCCCGCGGCTAAACAGTTACAAGCTCTCCACTGCCAAAAGGTGGTAACAATCCCCAATGGTTTTGATGAAGAGGACTATATAGATAAGGTTCCCTTAACCACGAAGTTCACCATCACTTATACCGGAAATATCTATCCCGGCAAGCAGACGCCGGCCTCTCTTTTTGAAGCGCTGGCTGAGCTAAGGCAAGAACATAGTCTCTCGCCCGATGAACTTGAGGTGCGCTTCTTTGGCAGTAATGTCCTGACCACCGTGGCTCCGCTGGTTGAGAAATACCGTGTTGAGGATATGGTCAAGGTCTATGGACTTGTTTCCTTCCGGGAAAGTATCCAAAGGCAGAAGGAGTCCACAATATTGCTCCATCTGGGCTGGAATGACCCCAGGGAGAGGGGATTCTACACAGCGAAGATTTTTGAGTATCTGGGAGCAGGGAGACCTGTTCTGGCAATGGGCCTCGGGGGTGACGTCGTTGACGACCTTCTTGAGGAGACCGGCGCCGGCGTGGTAGTCAGTGAAGTAAACGAAGTCAAGACGCTCCTGTACCGGTGGATGCAGGAGTTCAAGCAGTCGGGGGAGGTCCTGTCCCATTTCAAACCTGATAGCGCCGCTGTCTCCCGGTACACCCGCAGACAACAAGCGGGCAGGTTGGCTCAGGTATTGGAACAAACGCTAAGGCAACGACAAACTGCTTGATGCGCGGCTGAAAGCGGCTTTGACCTCAACTATGTTTCCCTTTTCCTGCCGGGCGGTTATTCCGGTTTCTCACGACTGGACTGGCCCCAATAAGCTCGTGATATATTCTTTCTAGCTTGCCCATTTCAGTCTCTTCTTCCGCGTTCTGTTGGACTATGTCGCGGCTCCTTCGGCCAAAGTCCTCTCTCATCTGCCTGTCCTTGAGCAGGGCGACGATGCTGGAGGCGAGCGCTTCGCAGTCCCTTGGGGGAAAGAGAAAGCCGTTCTCCCCTTCCTTGACCCACGGCCTGTTGGCGGGTATATCTGTTACTACAGGGGCCAGCCCGCACGCCATTGCCTCCAGGAGACTATTCGAAGCGCCGTCAGACAGTGAACTGGATACATAAATATCCGCTGAGGACAAATATCCTGGCAACCCGGCTCGCGGAACCCAGCCGATAAACTTCGTATTGTTCGACACTGCCAGGTCACGTGCCAGTTCCTCTAGATAACCCTGTTGTCTTCCCGTGCCGGCGATGACAAACTGTGCCTGTGGTGTTTCTGCTAAAACGAGGGGTATGGCTTTAACCAGAGTTTCCACGTCATAAATCGGGGCAAGAGCCCTGGTGCTTATCACTACAGGTTGTGAGCTTTCGATACCCAGACTCTGCCTGATATTGTCGTCACGGTGAGATTCACTGAACTCTGCCGTATTAACGCCGAGCAGGACTCCTCTCATCTTGCTTGAGTCAATTCCCAATTTGGCGATCAGCCCTTTAGCAATATTAATAGGGAATAAACATATCATCATATCCATCTTCTTCAGGGCGTACCTGGCAGTAAATTTCGCCAGCGGGTTTTGCTTTGGCTGGACCAGCACATCGCTGCCCCAGGCGGT
>JAWOCP010000086.1:0-6138 GCA_046483735.1 Dehalococcoidia bacterium | reverse complement strand
TCTTGTCTGACCACATCTCACGCTTCGCCTGAAGAGGTTTTTAGCCATGGTTTGGTTCTGTGAATGAGCAACTTGTTTGACAGGGCTGTGGGAGCGTATCACTTCCTCAGCGATAGGGTACCAACGAATATTCCAGTTGTGGAGCCGAAGGTGCGCACAGTCAATCCCTGGCGAAGGGGCAGCCAAGTGATTGTGCCCAAGGTGACTGCCGAAGAAAACACGAGGCTGGTCATAGAAAAAGCTATTTCGCTATTGGGTAACCTGGGGCGGGCTATCAGCAGGGGCGATACGGTCTTAGTGAAGCCAAACTTTAACAGTCCTGACCCGTTCCCCGCTTCTACTGACTTACGTTTTCTGCGTACTGTAGTAGAAGTCCTTCTGGAAGCCGGAGCTAAGCCTACCATAGGTGAAAGCTCTGGAGGTCTCTGGCGGCCTACACGAAAAGTCTTTCATGAGCTGCACGTGGATGAATTGGCCCAAAAGCTGAGTGTTGACTTGGTCGCCTTCGAGGACATGGATACCGATTGGGTGAGAATCAAGATCGGCGGCGACTATCTGAGGGAGGTCACAATGCCACGCTCCGCTTATGAAGCCGACAAGATGGTTTATTTACCATGCATGAAGACTCACAACCTCGCTGCATTTTCTGGTGCAATTAAACTTGCCTTCGGCTTTGTTGCTCCTGGGCAGCGACGTAGTTTTCACCTTGGTCATTTGCAGGAGAAGTTAGCTGAAGTAAGTCTTTGTTGGCAACCCGATCTCATCATCATGGATGGCAGGAAAGCCTTCGTATCTGGGGGGCACAATAAAGGCCAATTGGTCGAACCAAGTCTAGTGCTTGCTTCTGGTGACCTTGTTGCCATCGATGTTGAAGCAATGAGGGTGATCTTAGATTACCAGGCTTCTAACAAGATCCCTGCCAACCCCTGGGAACTACCACAAATCGCCACAGCACTCAAGCACGGTTTAGGTGCAGGGGAGGGGCATTACGTAGTGCTTAGCTGAATATGCCCTTGTGACGGACTGACTGCACTTTTCATCGTTGTGACCTGGTAGTCAGCCAGGTCACGCATTGGCGGGTTCTTACCCTTCAGAATTCTGGGGACACCATACTAATTAGGAATTCAACGCGCCGAATTCCAGGGACACCATACCAATTAGGCCTGCTACGAATCAGGCATTATGCTCCGGGATTTTGAACACAATCCATCGTGTCGTTCGCCTTGTCTTCCATGTCCCATGTGGGAGATGGCGACACGGAATGGAGCTGCGCGGGATGGAGCATGGCCGTTCTTCCCGGTAATGGTGAAGCTTGCGGCTATTTCCCTCCGGTTTGGAAGAACACAATGGCCAGGGGCGACAGGGAGGGGGTCAGGAGACAGTAGTCAGGAGTCAGTCGCTACCCGTCAACCGACGCCAGACAGTCTGCAGCCTCCAATCTCCAGTCCCTAGCCCCTAGCCCCAGGCCCTTTGTATAGACCTTGACCTTCAATCGCTTGCCCTCTATCATCCGCACCATCTCTTTTACCAGGGTCTCGCCTTCGTCCATCTGGTCCATCAGTTCCATGCTGGAGCGGATGTTCTCGGCAGTCTCCAGGGCAATCTGTCTGGTTTCCGTCCTCTTGGGATAAGATTGTGCCTCGGCGACGTCTTTGACCAGCTCCAGACGCCGGTAGCCCTCGGCCAGTTGCTCGAGTGTTTCCCGGTTGGTGGTATTGCCGATAAGAAGGCGCAGTTCTTCTACATCCTTCAGCTTATCGGCAATGCTGGTGAGACCGGAGAGAAAGAAATAGCCGACGGCAAACCGTGCCGACTCTGTCGAACTCAGGATCCGGTTGATATGGTCAACCAGTATCTCTTTCCGGTTATCTATGATATCGTGGGCGGGCATCTAAATCTCCCTCGCGAGTTCCTCGTGGTTATCTCGTATCCACTCCTCAACCTGCCGACGTATTAGTTTTGCCAGTCCGACCATCTCCTGTGCTTCCTGCTCTGTAACCGTACCCGGGCGTTCGTAGTCACTAATATTTCGTTTACGACGGAGCTTCTGAAGCCTGCGAATAATACGTTCTTCCAGTTGCAGAGTAAAAGAAAGAGACTGGATCGCATAATAGTGGTAGGCTTCTCGAGCGGCCCGGTACCCGGCGACAGCTAGCGCTGCAGCGGCAGACTGCAGTGCAGCATTGTGTGCCATATTCAGCTTGCCTTCACTACTGAGCCCGGCAATCTGACAGTCTTTCAAAGCACGGTCGGCTACTGCCAGTAGCTCAGCAATCTCTCGTGGCGTCGGCTTATGTTCCTTTACCCAGCCGTTTTCCAACCAGAGTTCTAAACTCATTCTCATCCCCGACTACGAATATTTTATCCCCTGACAGTATATCAGTGATAAAGTAATGGTTCTCAGATAGTTTCTTGTTGAACTCCGCTAATGTATAGACTACCGGGTTCAATTCACGGTTCAAGACCTCTTCCGCGGCTGAAATCAGGTCGACTACTTCACCAAAGGTGATATCGCCCACTACGAGCAGGTCTATGTCACTGAACCTGTTCTCAGTTCTCTTGGCTACTGAGCCGAACACAAACGCCAGCTTAATGTCTGCCGAGCGCGGTTCCAGAGCCTTCTTGATGACATCTGCTATGCCCACGGTCTTGAGCATCAACCCGTGCAGCTCATCAAAGACAGGGCTTTTCCTGTTTGCCTGATAATACTTCTGTTTCCCCTCTGTAACAGAAGTAAGAATGCCCGCCTTCTCCAGGCGATTAAGCTCACGGCTTACGTTTGTGGAATCTTCTTTCAGCAAACCGGCAAGCTGTCGAACAAAATAGCGCTCGTCAGGATGGGTGAATAGCCATCCTAGCACTCTTGACCTGAGCTTTGACCCCAAAATCGTTTCTAGCATTGTATGATCGATACTGCAGCTTTTTTTACTGCTATTGCAGTATTTTATACTGTATAAACTGTTGGGTCAATAGTCTGTACTAGATCAGTGCCTTCACTATTTATGGCCATTTCACCAGGTGGTGAAATAGGAAAAAGGATGAACAAGGACAGTAGCCAGTAGACAGTCGCTAATCTCCAGCCCCTGGTCCCTAGCCCCAGGCCCTTTGGCATTTAGGCATTTGGACTTTGTTTGCCATTTGAGCTTTGGCATTTGGATTTCGTTTTTCATCTCCATTAGCTGAAAACGCGACATTTTCTCCTTGTTCAAATAAAGAATTCCTGCTAATCTCTGCTTGGAACCCGTGTGCTACCCTGGCGAATTAAGTCCCGCGGGTGAGGTTTCTCAAAACTTGACTGCAAACCAAACACAGATTAAAAGTAAGCGAGGTGGCCTCAGGCTTCGGCAGGTCGTCTTGGCTTGCTGGGGCAGGAGTTTTGGGTTACTATTGTGATGTGGCTAGGTTAGAACGCAAAAGCCGCCCTTTCGGACGACCTCTGTACTCCTTCTACACCTGGTAGATGAGCTATTATTAGGTTAGTACATTATGGCAATTTTGTCAATCGCTAAGTGTCCGGGGTGACTTTGACAAAAACTGTAGCGTGCGGTAATCTTGCGCTACAATCACGATGAGAGGCCATCCCAAGGGTCCCGTCCCGCGGTAATGCCTCCCTTTTTTATTCGTCGCCTTTTCGAAATCCTATGGGGCGCCGTTTCGGTTCCGGTGGCGCCATAAGCTGCCGAATAGCTTCAAACACCTGTTTAAATTGAGCGTCATACTTCTTCTCAAGAGCGTCTAGCTTACGAGCAAGCTCGACATGGCTTGCAAGCATCTGCCGTAAGCGGATAAAGGTCCGCATTATCTCAATATTTACCTGGACAGCGCGCTGACTGTGCAAGACACTGGATAGCATGGCAACGCCCTGTTCGGTGAAGGCATATGGAGGATAGCGTCGCCCACCCCAGACACTTGAGGTGCCAAAATGGAACCTCAAGTTATCGAACTCTTCCTTGCTGAGCTGAAACATGAAATCAGTCGGAAAGCGGTTAATATTCCGTTTGACTGCTCGAACAAGCATCTTGGTCTCAACTCCATAAAGCGCTGCCAGGTCGGCATCGAGTATAACTTTTTGCCCACGGATTAACAGAATTGCCTTCTCAATCCTATCGACAGGAATAAGTGATTTATTATTGACCATGCAAATAACCTGTGGCAGTCTGACCACATTTACCTGGTCTGCCCTTGCTGCGACTATATCACAAAAGCGGTTGCCTTCTTTCTGTCCCATGAACGACTTCCTGACTCAGGCTGGTGCGATGTCCTCGGCCAATTGAGGAATACTGAGGCGTAAGCTCGAAAACAGTAGTTAGTAGTCAGGAGTCAGGAGATTAGAGATTAGGATTTAGAGTTTGCTGGTGAGGAAGGGATTGCTTCACGGATATCTTCTTTTTTCAGGTCCGGGTAGGTTTGAAGGATTTCAGCTTCGCTCATCCCTTCAGCCACCATGCCCACAATAGTGGCCACGGGAATGCGCAGCCCCCTGACACAGGGGACACCACCCATCTGTTCGGGGTTTACAGTAATCCGCTCAAATTTCATCTTGCTTACCTCCGCCGTCTATCACAAGCGAAATCTGCCAAACATACAACTCGCATTGCCTCGTCCCGACGTCCCCGATTTGGCCCCCGATTGAATCGGGGGGACGGACTCGCAATAACGGGGGAAGCCTGGTAAATCAGGCAATTACAGAAATCTGGTGTTTGTATTACGGGTCAGCTTGGGCTAAAATACGTGAAGCCATGTGTTTAGCAGTGCCGGTAAGAATTGTCTCCCTAGACGGGGAGGAGGCCGAAACAGAAATCGCCGGAGTGAGGCGTCGAGCCAGCATTGCCCTGACCCCGGAGGCGAAAGTGGGAGATTATGTGCTGCTTCATACAGGATACGCTATAGGCGTTGTAGACGAGGCGGAGGCCGAGGAGACCCTGAAGCTCCTGGAAGAGATAATGATTTCGACCCCTTGAATAAGAATTACGCAATTCTAAGCACCGAATCCGAGGCAAACCTCAATGACCAAAGCCCGGAAGGGAAATCCTAAATCCGAAACAATACTAAATGACCAGAATCCAAATGTTCAAGAAGTTTAGAATTCATAGCGAAGCGACCCTGGGATTTCGAATTTGCTCAGCATTTGGGTGTTGAGACATAGAGTTCTTGCAGCCTGTGAAATTCATTGATGAGTATCGAAATAGCGAGCTGGCTGTGAGATTAGCCCGAAGGGTCGCTGCTCGCTCTACCAGGCCAATCAAAGTGATGGAATTTTGCGGTGGGCACACGCATGCCATATTGCGATATGGCATTCGCCAGTTAGTTCCCGAAACGGTGGATATGAGGTCCGGGCCGGGCTGCCCTGTCTGTGTCACAGCCACCGCCGACCTGGACAAAGCCATCGCCCTGGCTCACCTGCCCGACGTTATCATGACTACTTTTGGGGACATGATGAGAGTTCCCGGCAGCTACTCCAGCCTGCAACAGGCGAAAGCGGAGGGGGCAGATGTACGAATAGTATATTCCACCGCAGACGCCGTAGAGATAGCCCGAGCCAATCCTCAGAAATCAATTATCTTCATCGGCATCGGCTTCGAGACCACAGCGCCGACCATGGCAGCTGCTGTACTCAAGGCGCGCCGGGAGACAATAGGGAATTTCTATGTTCTGTCTCTTTGTAAGCTGACCCCGCCGGTGATGAAAGCACTGCTCGACTCAGGTGAAGTAAAGCTAGACGGCATCGTCTGTCCCGGACATGTTAGTGTTATAATTGGTTCTCATCCCTATGAATTCATCCCCCGAGACTATGGAGTGGCCTGTGTCATCTCGGGATTTGAACCGCTGGATATCTTGTTATGCATAGACAAGCTCGTGGAGCAAATTGAAAGGGGCGAGCCCGGGGTGGAGATAGCTTACCGACGAGGAGTGAAGCCAGAGGGAAACATGAAGGCCAGGCAATTGATGGATGACGTTTTCGAAATCGGGGAGGCTAACTGGCGGGGGATTGGAATTGTCCCGCAAAGCGGCTTGAAAGTGAGAGGTCAATACGAGCAATTTGACGCCGACAAGGCTTTTTCGGTGAGCCTGAAGCCGCCGCGGGAGCCCAAGGGATGTCGGTGCGGGGATGTGATCCGCGGCACGACCATACCACTT
>JAWOCP010000041.1:0-11532 GCA_046483735.1 Dehalococcoidia bacterium | reverse complement strand
TTGTTCATTTCCTCCCTGATTATATTTTCTATTTTCCTGAGAACCCTCCAGCCCAGAGGCAGATAAGAATAGATTCCGGCAGCCTCCTGGGCAATCATGCCTGCCCTGAGCAATAGCTGGTGGCTGACGCTTTCCGCTTCAGCGGGCGCCTGCCGTAATGTCTTGCCAAAAAGCTTAGAAAAACGCATTTTGCTTACTTTGGCTCCAACGTGCCCCTCTCGAGGGAACTTATCTCCGCCATCAAGGCTTCCAGGAAGTTCTCCTCGCTTGCTATACCAACCACCTCACCTTTTTTAAATATAGCACCCTTGCCCTTGCCGCAGGCAATGCCCACGTCGGCGTCTCTCGCTTCGCCGGGGCCATTGACTACACAGCCCATGACCGCCACTTTGATCGGCTTATTCATCTTTTGTAGGCGGTTGCTCACTGTCTCGGCCAGGGCAATGATATCAACTTCAGCCCGGCCACAGGAAGGGCAACTCACCAGAGTTGGACCCCGCTGACGAAATCCGAGGCTTTTCAGAATTTCGTAAGCAACAAACACCTCCTCACAGGGGTGAGCGCTGAGAGAAACGCGTATGGTGTCGCCAATCCCCTGGTAGAGAAGTGTGCCAATACCTATGGCGCTCCGTACTGCTCCGGTCCGGGGCAGGCCGGCCTCCGTGATGCCCAGATGCAGTGGATAGGGCATTTTGTCGGCAACCATCTGATAAGCCTGGATGGTAGTGGGGACGTCAAAGGCTTTGAGTGAGACCTTGATTAGATTGAAGCCCAGGCCTTCCATGAGCAGTATCTGCTCGAGTGCCATGTTGACCATGCGTTCAACGGGCGGCGCATGGGGCTGAAAACTGGCAGGCAAACTGCCGGCGTTCACTCCGATACGGATAGGCACCTGCCTTTCTTTGGCAGCAGTGACCACTCTGCCGATCTGCTCTTCGTCGCCTATATTGCCAGGATTGAGCCGAAGCCCGTCAACACCGGATTGTAGCGCAGCCAGAGCCAGGCGATAGTCAAAATGTATGTCGGCAATAACAGGTAATGAAACTCTCCTTTTTATAGCCGCCACGCTGTCCGCAGCTTCTTTGTCCGGAACTGCCACCCGCACGATCTCACAGCCGCACTCCTCTAACTCCTTAATCTGGTTTACGGTGGCAGGAATATCACGGGTATCGGTCTTGGTCATGGACTGCACTACGATGGGGGCATCCCCGCCAATGCACACATCACCAACTCTCAAGGCTGTCGAGGTTCGACGTGTCATCATCCAAAGCCCTCGCCACGAATCAAACGCAGAACATCAAAGAAGACTACTACAATTACAAGTGCGATTATGAAGGTAGTGCCTATAGTGTAGGCTAGACGCATTGCCCGGGGGGAGAGACGTTTCCCGCGTCTGACCCCTTCGATGAACGCCACCAGCATACCTCCTCCATCCAAGGGAGGGATTGGGAGAAGATTGAAGATGCCGATGCCCAGGCTAAGTATGCTGGCCATAAACAGTATGCTGCTGAAGCCCAGGGCACGCACTACCTCCACCGTCAACTGACCGGCGCCTATTGGTCCCACCAGTGCCAGGTCGGGAGACTCTATGATCAAGGGGATGGCCTCTATTATGAGTACAGGCATATAGATGATATAGCTGGCCCCTTCATAGACTGCCTTCCACACAGGAAGTCGTTCCTGTTCGACAACAATCCCGTCTACCCACCGTAGCTCTATGCCAAGCAGGGTTTCGTCGTTAACACGGGTGAGAGAGATTGAAACGGTCTCCTGCCCCCGGAGCACAACCAAATTCATCTCTTCGCCTTTCTCAACAGAATGCAATGCGCCAGACAAACTCTCGTTATTATATACAGGTTGTCCATCGATGCTCAGAATGGTATCACCGGGCCTGAGGCCGGCTTCGTAAGCTGTGGAGCTTTCCTCCACTTGACTCACCATATTCCAGCAAAGCAAGACGCCGATTAGACGTCGCTGTGATTCCGGGTCGAATGCCGGCTTCAACATGGTCTGCTGTTCCTGGCCGTTTCTCAGCAGAAGTAAGCTTATTTCTTCGCCTTCTGAGACTGAATTTACGATATCTCGCAAGTCTCGCGGCTTACGAACGGCATACTCATTGACCTTCACAATTATATCCCCGGGCTCGATGCCTGCTTCTTCCGCAGGAGAGTTCTCCATTACAGAATGCACCATGAGTCCGTCGCCGGCAACTACGCTTACCGGCAGCGCAAGGAAGACACTGAGGAGGACAAAGGCCAGAAGAATGTTGGCCAGCGGACCGGCGGCATAGACTCCCAGCCTTGTCCACGGTCCTTTGCCAGCCAGGCTCCGAGGTACTGCAGGGTCATTTTCTCCGGCAGTCCGCACAAACGCCCCTACAGGTATGGCATTGATTGAGTATATCGTCTCGCCTCGCTTGATGCCGAAAATGCGCGGTGGGATGCCTATGCCGAATTCCTCCACCTTGACCCCGGCACGCCTGGCAGTAATGAAGTGACCCAACTCGTGAAGACAGACTGCCACGAATAGAGCAGCGATGAACAAAATGATGATGATGACGACACTCATTTCTTATCTTTCAGTCCCGAGATTGCTTCGCCGCTCAGGTTCCTCACGACGACCAGGGGAAAAGCCTGCCGCACATTTCCTTGCCCAGGCGTCAGCAACCAGTATGTCCTCTAGAGATGGGCGAGTCACATTCCGATGGTGCTCTAGAGTGTGTTGCACAATCTTGGCAATATCGACGAAACTGATTCTATGGCTGAGAAAGAGATCCACGGCTACTTCGTCTGCGGCGCAGAGCACCGCCGGATAAGTCCCTCCCGACTTACCGGCATCCACTGCCAGCTTAAGGCAGGGAAATCTAGAATGAGCCACGGGCTCAAAGTTGAGGGCCTGGATTTTATTCCAGTCAAGGCGGGGTAACTCTGAATTAGGCCACCTCTCGGGATAGGAAAGGGCATATTGAATGGGCAACTTCATATCGGGTGAGCTAAGCTGGGCTTTCAGGGAACCATCCATAAACTCGACCATGGAATGAACGATAGATTGGGGGTGAATCAATATTTCAATACTATCAAAAGGGATAGAGAAAAGCCAATGAGCTTCGATGACCTCCAATCCCTTATTCATAAGCGTTGCTGAATCTATGGTTACCTTTCGTCCCATTTTCCATACAGGGTGACGAAGAGCCTGCTCGGGAGTCACCTCGGCCAGTTGTGACTGCGAATAGTCATAGAAAGGCCCGCCAGAGGCAGTTAGAAAAAGCCGCTGCGGTTTATTGTCTTCCCCTCGCAAACATTGCCAGATGGCGCTGTGCTCACTATCAATGGGCAGGATTTGAGCTTGATGGAGACTGGCTTCCCGGACAACGATTTCACCGGCCATCACCAGTACCTCCTTGCTCGCCAGGGCAACCGTCTTGCCGGTTCTCAGAGCTGCCAGAGTGGGGCTCAGTCCTGCCTTACCTGAAGTGGCAACAATAACGAAGTTGACTTCAGGATGGCTGGCCATTTCTTCCATAGACACGAATTCCCCGTCGTAACCAGTGTCAGGCTTTACCGAGGAACAGAACATTTTGGGTCGGAATTCCTTGATTTGCCTTTCCAGAAGCTCGAGGTTTCTGTTCCCTGCCAGAGCTGCGACCTGTAATTTGTGAGGCCAGGCACGGACTATATCGAGAGTCTGCTGCCCTATGGAGCCTGTTGAGCCCAAGATAGCTATTTTTTTCACACCACCCATATTACGTAATAGTATACCACCGCCCCGACGAAGATGATGCTGTCAAATCGGTCAAGGATGCCACCGTGTCCCGGTAGCAAATTGCCTGATTCCTTCACACCCGTATTGCGCTTGAGCAAGGATTCAACCAAATCGCCGAGTTGAGCAAACAGGCCAACAAGGAAGCCAAGGCCGACGATCTGCCAATATTGAAAAGCAAAGGAAGCAATCCGTTGAAGGACTATCGCTATTACAATAGCGCCCACAATCGCGCATATCAATCCCCCTATCGCTCCCTCCCAGGTCTTGGCCGGGCTTATAGCGGGAGCCAGCTTGTGCCTGCCTCGCGCTCTGCCAATAAAGAAGGCACCGGTATCATTGGCAAATACGGTGAGCATGGCCAGAAAAACCCAATTCCGACCATCCTCCAAACCGCGCAAACTAAGCCAGAAGCTGAGCAGCCAACCTACATAGAGAGCGCCCACTATTATCCAGGCCCAGTTGCCAAATGCCCCTTCCGTCGATGGGCGGCGTAGCAGCCAGATCAAGGAAATCAGCATAGCGGCGGTAATAACTATGGGGAGGAGGTGAGGGCTCCTGTGTTGATAATGAGGGCTCAGGACAAGTGCCAGTGCCCATAGTAAGCCCAGATACAGCAGAGGCTCCTTCCTGTCAAATTTGGCCATGCGGTAAAACTCGTAGGTGCCAGCTAAAGCCGCTGCGGCTATGAACAGGCTAAACCAGGGAGCACCAAACCAGATGGCAATAATGACGAGAGGCACGCCCATAACGGCAGTGATAACTCTGTGCTTGAGCATGGCTCTATTGTAACAGCTTTTGAGCCAGTATAGGCCTGCCAGGTTTGTGACATGCCATCAGTGGTTGCCAGGAGACGAGGATGGGGCGACCGGAGATTGCTTAAACGTTAGAACCTGACCGGCGACAGTCCATCTGCTCTAGATACCGGCTGTGGAGCCTGCCGGCGCTCTCCTGAATACTTCCCTGGCTGCAAGTCCGATGGCGATAACAAACAGTATAAGCATGACTATTGCCGCCATCCAGGGAAAGCCTCCGACAGGCCTGGTAATAGCCACCATCGGTGCATTTACAACCCCCATCCCGATCAGAGTAGTCCACCACGCCCATCTTTGAGCCTTTCTCAGGCCGTAACAGATGACGGCTACTAACAATATTCCCACGCTAATAAATAGTGTCCCCGCAAGTCTGATAAAGATCGCCGCCAGGGTTGCCAGATTGGGGTTAAGTTCGGCAAGTTCCTCCATGGTCATACCGATAAATTCCTGATGGTAGCCCATGAGAGTGCCCTGGGTGACATAGACAACACCTATGACGAAAGAGAATAGCGCCACAATGATAAGGATTATAGAAGCTGTTTTCAACATGGTCGACCTCCTTGAGTATTGGTATCGACTCAGCCCCTTTGCCTGGATAACTTCAACGCGACAGTCAACAACGCCAAGGGCTTAGGGCATGATGACATCTTAATACCTTGAGCGGGATTATACAATGCACACAAGTCCCTTGCCAACACATTGTATCGACGCCGCTATTTGATAAGCTGGTGGTAGATTCCTCTCTCCTGCCAATATGCAGTTTCACCCTCGGTTATACTCTTGCCCTTTGCTTCGTCGCCTCGTCGCCCAGATAGCTGACCCTGTCGAAACGAGCATCAACAAGCCGACTGCGGCTGCCTGCTGCACCGGAGTGGCGTTGACGGCTATTGTGCTCATGGCCACAGCGGGCAACAGCCCGGCCCTCACTATCGGCTTCAGGCCCGGGTGCTCAATTATGAAGTCAGCTATCGGCGGGCTGACTCTATAATAAAGGCCCACGAAAACCTGTCCCGGCGGGTTGGTAAGCAGGTATTTGTCTCTGAACTCGCGCAGAACCTGTATTTCCTCTGCCATGGGCGTACCGTAGGCTGCGGTGGCGATGAAGCACCACCCACCCCCGCTGAACTCGGCTCCGATGGAGTAGGAGCTATCCATGATTATGGTGGTCGAGGCGGCATTGACGTCGGCGATGCTGTCCACATCGCCCGACCATCTGACGAACTGGCGACCTTCATCAGGCTCAGCGACGAGGTCGATTTTGGCGCCGAACGGATAAGAGAATATGCCTTCACCAGGGACGGTCACCGAACCGCCGGAGGTGCTGGACACCCCCAGCAGCGCCGTGGGATCGGGGTCCCAGGACTTAAAATCTGCTGTGATGGAGTAGGAAGCGTTCATGGTGATGGTAGTCGTGGGAGCATAAACATCGGCGATGGTATCTACATCGCCCGTCCATTTCACAAACTGGTAGTCCTCCTCAAGCTGAGCAACCAGATCAACCGTTGTCCCTTCACCATAGATGAATACCCCCTCGCCAGGTTGGGTTACCGAGCCGCCAGGAGTGCTGGAAATGGTTAGGCTATACCAACCTTCGTCTAGTTCGAAGCTGGCTGTGACGGAGTAAGAGTCATACATGGTGATGTTGGTTGTGGCAGCATAAGCATCGGCGATGGTATCTACATCGCCAGTCCATTTCACGAAGTGGTAGTAAGGGTACGCTTGAGCAACCAGCTCAACCGTTGTCCCTTCACCATAGATAAATACCCCCTCGCCAGGTTCGGTTACCGAACCGCCAGGAGTACTGAAGGTAGTGAGGCTACACAGCCCTGGTTTTAGTTCAAAGCTGGCTGTAACGGAGTAAGAATCATGCATGGTGATGTTGGTTGTGGCAGCATAAACATCGGCGATGGTATCCACATCGCCAGTCCATTTGACAAACTGGTATTCCTCCTCAGGCTCAGCAACGAGGTCAACCGTTGTCCCTTCACCGTAGACAAATCTTCCCTGGCCTGGTTGGGTTACGGAGCCGCCAAGAGTGCTGGAGAGGGTTAGGCTATATTGACCCTCCGGAGGCTCGACCGCGATACCAAGGCCATCAATAATGTGTTGTGCCTTATTGATGACGGCGTGTGTTTCGGAGCCGGCAAAAACCAGGCCTACGAATTGTCCGTCCTTGTCGACAGCAGAGCCTGAATCACCCCGCGCCGAAAAGGACCAGTTCTCCTGAGCTACCACAATCTGGTCCGCGAAATAAGCTGTTCGGTCTCCATACGTAACCCAGACGGACGCATTGGTGTGAATTACCTCACCCGTAGTCACTCCGGTGGTACGCCCGGATTTCCTTACGCTATCCCCTTTAGAGACCTGGACCCACCCGTCAATCCAGTAGTTACCTCCTTCAGCGAATTGCTCGCCAGGAGACGCACCCACACCAACGTCAATGCTGCCTATGGCAGCATCAGCGTAGTTCTGTGCACCAGACCCGAAGTCAATAGGTATATAGTCGTCGAGTTCACCCACCCGGTTGCCTAGTCTTCCTCCGTCGAGACTTCCCGGCTGTATTATGGGTGTTCCTGTGTTGAGAAACTCACCAGTCTCCGGATGCATAGCTATAACGTGGGCATTGGATACAATCTTGTCGTCGTAGGTGACCGTGCCCAGGGTACCCGCATAAAGGTATATCCATATGCCTCTCGTCACGTAAGCTGACAGACTTGTACCGCCGACCAGTGGCCTGACTTCGCCTTGCCTGTCTTCGCTAACGTCGGCTACAGGTTCGGCTACCTGACCAGAAAGCACTTCGATTTCTCCGGTGACCTCTGTCCGCACCTCGTAGCCTTCAAAAAAGCGCGGCACTCCTGCCTTTGTGTGTTCATTCTCGACAAACACGATGACTTCACCCTTGGCTTCGGAATGGGCGATGCCGACAAAGCCCTCGCCGGCTAGAGAAACAAGTTCTCGTTCCAGTGTCTTTCTAGCCTCCGCCAGTGGCTTTCGAGCGCCGCGGTATTCACCGGCCGCAGCAGGTATAGCGGCAAGAAGCAGGGCAGCGACCAGAACCAGTGCTAAGAACAACGGAAGCCTTCTACCTTGCATCATCTCTCCTCATTCGTCAAATCATTCATTACTTTCAGGCAATATTATATCATCCCGCATGTCAGGCGTTCCCCTCGACATTCTTCACAGAATTCTGTCCGTCTTCGGTAATGTCTTCTCAAAAGGCAAGGCAGCACATCCTTTTTGTGGGCCGAACAATGCGACGAGTTGCTGTTGGGTTTATCCATCGGCGCCTGGCTTGTCACTGGATGTCTGGTAAGGCCATGCACTGATGCTGCCATCCATGAACTTGACATTGTCGAAACCTATCCCGTCGAGTATACGTTGTGCTTGATAGGCGCGACGGCTCGTTTCACAAAAAGTGACTATTTCCGTTTCCTTGGGAAGAATGTCAAGACTTCTTCGAAGCTCATCTAAAGGTACCAGTCTGGCCTGTGGGGCTTCTATCCGATTACTTTCCCACTCATCTGATGAGCGCACGTCCAGAAAGACAAAGTCGTCTCCCCGCTTAAGCTTATCGTTGATTGCCATGGGAGTTACCGTCCTGGCATAACCAGCACGTTTGTTGCGAATAACATTAGCTGCATCGTGCAACGGGTCCATGGCACTGTTATATGGCGGTGCGTAAGCTAAATCCAGATTGGCCAGGTCATCAACGGTGGCACCAAATGTGAGAGCGGTAGCGAGCACATCGATACGTTTTGCTGCCTGACCCGGCCCCACCACCTGTCCACCCAACAACCTGCCACTGGAGCTTTCAACGACCAGCTTTATCAGAATCTCTTTGGCATCTGGATAGTAGCCGGCATATCCCAGTCCGGGAGCGAGACATGTCGACACATCGTATCCCCATTGCCGTGCCTGTTGTTCGCTAAGGCCGACTCGCCCTACGTTATGGGCCAGAACCTTAGCAATAGTAGTGCCCAGTACACCGGGGAAGGTCTCAGACCCGCCGGCGATGTTAGTTCCAATAACCCTGCCATGCTTGTTTGCCGTAGACCCTAAAGGAGCAAGTACCTTCTGCCGAGTAATGCGATGGACATTTTCAACACAGTCCCCACCAGCGTATACGTCAGGGTCGCTCGTCTGGAGGTACTGGTTAACAGAAATTCCTTTCGTGGGGCCGATGACGAGGCCAGCTTCCTGGGCAAGGCGAGTGTTGGGCTTTGTACCGATCGCTAACAGTACCAGGCTGGCTTCTATTTCAGTGTTTTCCGTGATAACCCTGCGCACCCATCCATTAACATCGCCCTCAAATGCGATGACACGCTGCCCGAGGGCCAGGTTGATGCCTTTCGCCTGCAAGTGCTTTTCAACGTAGGCTGCTACCTCGAAATCAAGTAGTGTTGGCAGTATCCAGTCCATAGCTTCAACAATAGTGACCTCGAGCCCTCGGGCAAGGAAGGCTTCGGCCATCTCCAGACCAATCAGGCCGGCACCAACAATTGTCGCCTTCTTAAC
Source organism: Dehalococcoidia bacterium (assembly GCA_046483735.1). Taxonomy (GTDB): domain Bacteria; phylum Chloroflexota; class Dehalococcoidia; order GIF9; family AB-539-J10; genus RBG-13-51-36. Next base: position 2,440 of record JAWOCP010000041.1, on the reverse strand, counting down.
TTGGCGTGGCGATAGCAGGTCGCGCATGGCGTTGGCATCCTCGAGCTTGCTCAACGTGAAGATGCCTTTCAGATGTCTTCCCTTGACATCCGGCACTACTGGCACGCTACCTGTTGCCAGTACCAGCTTGTCGTAGTCCAGGGTTGTTGCCCGGCCGGTTTTCAGCTCGAGAGTCTCGACCTTATGAGCCTTGCGGTCGATAGCCAGAGCCTCAGTTCCGACCAGCGCTTCCATATTCATCACATCCCTGAAGAATTCAGGAGTTCGCGTTATCAATGTCCCCTGATTCCCAATCGTTCCTGAAATATAGTAGGGCAGGCCGCAGTTGGCCGTTGACAAATTGTCCCCTTGCTCCACGATGGTTATTCGGGCTTGTGGATCGCATCGGCGTGCTCTGGCCCCCGCCTTCGGGCCGCAGGCTATACCACCGATTATGACTATGCTATTCTGCTTATCCATGTCTGACCTCCAGGATTAGGTAGCTACTGGGGAAAGATCAAGGGTAAATGGCCAGGGCTTCCAGCCCCGTGGTTTGAGGCAGGCCGAACATCAGATTCATATTCTGCACTGCTTGCCCTGCACCTCCCTTGACAAGGTTGTCAAGACAGCTAATAACTACAAGCCTGTCCGTCCTGGAGTCGATAGTGGGATAGATAAGGCAGACATTGTTCCCCCAGACATGCTTGGTGTGGGGAGGTCGGGCTGTTATTCGAACGAAAGGGGCATGCTCATAGAATTCCCGGTATAGCTGTTTCAAGCGGGCATCTGAGAGTTGAGAGCCGCCAGCCAATCTGGCGTAGCAGGTGCTCAATATGCCTCTGGTCATGGGCGCCAGGTGGGGCACGAAGATCACTGAGGAAGAGAATGCCGGATTAAGGGCTTTCAGCTCCTGTTCTATTTCAGGTAAATGACGGTGTCCTTCGAGAGCGTAGGCACAAAGGTTCTCGTTGATTTCGGAATAGTGAGTGGTCAAGCTCAGTGTTCTGCCAGCGCCCGACACGCCTGATTTGCTATCCACCACTATATCGGGGTGAATAAGCCCTACTCTGACGACGGGCGCCAGGGCCAGGATAGCACTGGTGCTATAGCAACCCGGGTTGGCTACCAGGGAGGCCGAAGCAATTTCACTTTCATGTAGCTCAGGCAAGCCAAAAACGGCCTCTGTCAATAGCTCGGGGGACGGGTGAGTAAATCCGTACCATGTGGGATATTCATCGGCGTTCTTTAGCCTGAAATCAGCGCTGGCATCGATGACCTTGATTCCCTGTCTTAGCAAAGGTATAACTACGTCTACGCTGCTTTTGTGAGGCATTGCAGAGAAAGCGATATCTATTTCGCTATCAAGCTCGGCCTGTATTATGTAGTTGGTTCCCGCGAAGCTGGGGAAAACGTCGCTCAGCTTTTGCCCGGCTGCGCTTCTCCCGGTGACGGTGACGAGCTCTACCTGGGGATGCTGGTAAAGCAGGCGGGCCATTTCGGCACCGATATACCCCGTAACGTTGATTATCCCTGCTTTTATTCGCGACATACGATGTTCAAGGCATTATACTACATTTTGGGCAATTGAACGATTGTCCAGCCAGGATTGCGCGTGCAAGCGGAGACACCCGAAGACTGATGGCATTATCTCACTTTCTTCTGATGCCTGTCGCCCATCATATCCTTAGTCGCGCCTTTAGCTATGACTTGCTTAATACCAGGCAGATTTCGTGTCAGCATCAAAAGGTCAACAGCTACTGCGTAGAGCACCAGCGCCGGCCAGCCTCCGAACAGCCCGATAAACACAGGCAAGAGGCCGAAGCCGATGAGTATGGCAAAGGTGAATGTGCGCGTAGTGAAGAAGGGAATGGCCACTATTGCCAAGGCAACAAGTGTTGCCCACGGGGCTAGCACGAGGAAGATGCCTATTATGGTGGCTGAGCCTCTGCCACCTCTGAAACCCGCGAAGAGGGGAAAATTATGGCCTAATATAGCACCGAAACCGGTTCCAAAAACCCAGAGTTGCGGGACGTTTAGAGCCTGTGCAATGAGGATTGCAACCGCCCCCTTTGCGATATCAATGAGGCCCACCAAGACACCTTCATGGGCACCGATTTGGCGGATGACATTAGCCGCGCCCATGTTACCGGAACCGACATTTCGGATATCTATGCCTTTCCTCGTGCGAGCCATGATGTAGGCTGTGGGAATGGAGCCTAGAAGATATCCGATGATTATGCTTAGAATTCCTGGTAGCATGTCCTCATCTCAGAAGATGCCCTATGCTCTACTTAGATATGGTCTCAATCCCGTCAGGAGCTTTATGGCTGGATGCCGGCTTGTCTATCTCCGAAGACGGTAACGACAATAAGGCCAGGGCCTGTGTGCGTGCCGATAACAGGACTGGCACGCGAGAGGTATATGGGCACTTGAGGGTATCTTGAGTGAAGCCGCTTGACCA
>JAWOCP010000154.1:0-2971 GCA_046483735.1 Dehalococcoidia bacterium | reverse complement strand
TGCAGCAGCATGTATCATATCACCTTGCTTCATTCCATTGCTGATGCTGACTAACTCGTTACCTTGTTAGTCTTGGAGCATTCTATCAGAGGCTCGTTCGGCACCGCAAACTATCATTGTGCGGCCACTGAGATTAGACACAGGCTGTCCCGCTATTCCTGCCTCGTGCCCTCCTATTCAGGACCCCTCTGCGCCGAGGTATTCAAACACTTTCACGCTGGGCACAGTCTGCCCCGCCGATGTTGTTGTGGCGTTGGATGAGTATACAAGCTCATAGCTGTCCAATTCTTCCAGAGGGACAGCGCTGACAAAGGGACTGGTGCCCACTATTCTGTAGTTCCCGGACACCTGGGCTGCTACGTAGGCCACGGCTTCCTCATACGTGGGAAACGACCGACCATCGGTGATTTCCTTGTACACCTCGCCGTCGCCAAATACTCTCTCTTCGTACGCTACAACTACTACTTCCGTGGGAGTCACAGCTTGCCCATCGAAGTTGTAGAGCCTGGCCACGGTGGAGTTATAGTAAGCCGGGTAGTACAGCGGCAGCAATTGCCCACCGCCCTGTTGCGGCAGGTAGTAGATTTCGTAGAAATCGTCCGGGTCCTTCCTGGCCCACTCTGCCATGGCATAGAACTTCCCCGTCGCCATTGCATTGTCAATCATAACGTATTTTGTACCCCATCCATCCAGTAACTCATTGGCCGAGCTTTCATTCTGAGCAGTGAAGTACTCGCCGGCGCGGTCGGCCCCGATCTGCCCGGGATTGGCATTGGGTATTCGATGACCAATTTGCATTATGAAGTAGCCGTAGTCCCACCAGGACATCACACCATAGGCAGTGTCGGGATATTCAAACTCATCCTTTGGCGGGTATAGCTCATAATAGAAATCGGGGTCGCCAAAAGGTTCGGAGCTGTTATCCCCCAGCCACACACACGAGGTATACCAGCCCTCATCGATTATAGGTTCCCTCTCGGCAGTATACCTCGTGAACCCGATGTAAACGGCCTCCCCACCGGTCCCCCAGAGCCTCGTAGGCTGCTCCCTCCATAACCCGAGGCTGGGGAAGAAGACCAGGAAGAAGACAACTATGCCCATGACGATAACCCTTATCCAGGTGCCCCTGGGCTGCATGAAAGTACTTTCTCTTGGTTTCTCCACCGTCTTCTTCTTTTTCTTGAATGCTTTCGCTACCCCCACTACTTCCTTAGGCTTGGCCAGCAGTTTGCCCAGGCCGGCAATGTCCAGCAGTTTCCAGGAGAAATACCCTGTGAGCAGGGCAGCATTTACGGCATAGTAGTAACCAAACCGGCGTTGTCCCAGGACCGCTATCAGCATTATTATGCCCCATACCAGAAACAGGGTCTTGGCGGCACTTCTTTCCTTGACAGCAACATAAATCAGCATGGCAAAGGAGATAAATGCGATGAAGAACGTGGTATTGAAGTTCCCCCAGGCCATCGATGCGGTCAAGCCCTGTACCTCCAGGATGGTCAGCCTGGCGCCGGTCGGGCTGAAGATTCCGAACAGGCTGCTCATGTACCCGAACAGATCGGGGTTCACGGCGTAAAGGGTGCCCAGCGCTATGCCGGCCAGGACCAGCAAGGTGAGCGGATAATAGACAGGCTTCCAGGCCCTGCCGGCCATGACGCGTGAGATGACGCTCAGAACGACGGGCACCGTTATGGCAATTAACATAGATGCGAGATATGCCATCTCGCGATTGCCTCCGCTCAATACGGGAAGGAGCATAAGGAAGGCGATCAGGAAAAGAGGAGTTCCGATAATGCACAGATAGTCGGTTGATCTCTGCCGCAAGTGGTCTATGATGAACTGGATGACCAGGTAAGCAAATATGATGAAGATGAACAGCAACCCGCCCTGCCACGTAAGGAGATATATACCCAGGAAGAGGCCAGCGACCAGGGTATAGACAAGCGGCCTGGTGATAGTTGACCAGTCCCTGGCCAGCAGGTGGCCGAATGAAATCTCCCTTGCTCGAGCCCGTTTGATGGCCATTATCAGAAAGAGGATGGTCACGGTACTGAACAAGACTTCAGCCACATGGTGGTCGGTAAAACCGAGCAAGGAACGATTCAGAAACTCGCCCGGCAATATGGCGAGCAGAGCGGCCGAAATTATGCCTACCCAGCGGTTGAACAATTCTTTGCCGATGAAATAGACCGGAATCAGCGTCAGACTGCCCAGAATGGCAGGCATCCAGGCACCCACCGACTCGATGGTATGCAGAGTTGGTGGTCCCACGCTGACGAGCCTGCTTATGCCGGCGATAAGAAAGGCAAAGAATGGCCGACTAAGGCCGATACCCCCACCAGGGTACAGCATATAGGGGTCAAAGGCATTGAAGTGGGGGAAGTTGTGAACCATGTTCTCTATTTGGCGGATGTAGAAATAGGCGTCGGTCTCGCGGAACCAGACCCAACCGTTGACGAAAGTCTGGTCATAAGGCAAGTATGCGCGTATGTAGAGCGAGACACCAAAGAGGGCCACCAGAATTATGCCCACTACGGCTGCTGGGGGAAGACGTAGTTTTCGGACCGGGCTTTGCTCGCTCACTTAGAATTCCTGTGAAGAAAATGCCTTGCTGGGTTGAGTATCTTGCCTATTATAAACATACAGTGCTGGACTTTACAATACACTTGCCGCCCCGTTGAAGCAGACAGCATTCGATAACGTCAATATGGCCTGCACGCTCAGCACAACGAGGAGTCTTGTACCGTTCGATGCAGGCCAGGCGAAGGCTTCCTCCATGGCTCGTGGCTCGAAACGACTCGCGCTTCTCAGAACGACTTCATGAACGCTTTTGCCCGCGCAATCTGTTGAACCAAGAGAGAGCTTTAATCTATAATTGCCCAATGCGAACCTACGGCGCCGTCAATCTAAACGTCCTCTGGTTCTTAATAGGTCTGAATATCGTAATCTTCCTCATCACTGCGCTAAGGCCGGA
>JAWOCP010000078.1:0-90996 GCA_046483735.1 Dehalococcoidia bacterium | reverse complement strand
CCGGGGTTCTTCTTGGTGATCTCCCTGATGAACATACCAGCAGCATACCACGTGATGCCACCGATGTCAATACCTGCTAACTACTATGGGGCACTACATTGACCTCCCAAAGCTGCCGTTAATGGCTTCCGGCCTCCCTCCAAAGCTAATCATCGCTTGCCTTGGTAAAAGCCGTGGTAAAGATGGGTTAGGACATATGGTTTGCGGCGCCTATGTTATTCTCAGGTAAGGCTGCAATACCTCAGGAACCAACACTGTACCATCTGCTTGCTGATAGTTTTCCAGCACAGCGATAAGGACTCGCGGTAGAGCCAGTCCTGAGCCATTGAGCGTGTGAACAAACTGCGTCGGGCCGCCGGGCTCAGGGCGATAGCGGATATTGGCTCGCCTGGCCTGAAAGTCACCGCAATTGCTGCAAGAACTGACCTCGAGCCATTCAGCACAGCCGGGAGCCCACATTTCAATATCATATGTTTTGCAGGCGGCAAAGCCGAGGTCTCCAGTGCATAATTGCACTACCCGGTGAGATATGGCCAGCTTGCGGCATATGTCTTCAGCATCGGCCACCAATTTCTCCAGTTCCCGGTCGGAGCTTTCTGCGTCTGTAACCTTGTACAGCTCTACCTTATCAAACTGGTGTCCCCGCTTGATACCTCTGGTGTCTGTGCCGGCAGCCATCTTCTCTCGACGGAAGCAAGGAGTATAGGCAACATAATTAAGAGGCAAATCGTCTGCACTCAATATTTCATCGCGGTGCAGGTTAGTCAATGGCACCTCTGCTGTGGGTATGAACCAGAAATCATCCTCGTCGTCGTGATACAGATTCTCGCCAAACTTGGGCAAATTTCCCGAGCCCACCATACATTCTCGCTTCACCATGACAGGAGGATAGATTTCTTTGTAGCCATGCTCACTGGCATGCACATCGAGCATAAATGAGATGAGCGCCCGCTGAAGACGTGCGCCCAGACCTTTGAGGACGTAAAACCTGCTTCCTGACAGCTTCACGCCCCGCTTGAAATCTATTATGTCAAGTTGTTCTGCCAACTCCCAGTGAGGCAAGGCTTTGAAGGACAAGTTATTCGGCTTGCCCCAGGTACGCACTATGACGTTATCACGCTCGCTCTTCCCTAGGGGCACGCTGGGGTGGGGCATGTTGGGCAACTCCAGTAACAGGGAATCGAGCTTGCCTTTAGCCTCTTTGGTCTGCTGCTGCAAGGAAGATATCTGTTCCCCCAATTCACGCATCTGGGCGATAAGCTGGGGTGGCTTTTCCTTGCTCTTGCCCAATTGTCTGCTGGTCTCGTTATGTTTGGCCCGAAGTTCCTCTGTTCGACGTAGTAAGCTGCGATAACGCTCGTCGATATCAAGGATGATATCAAGAGCCCCCATTCTATCGGCGGTATCGCCTCTTTTCTCCAATCCCTGACGAACAACTTCAGGGTTTTCACGAATCAATTTAATATCTAGCATATGTAAGCCCTAAATCCTAATTTCTAAACTCTAAACAAATCCGAATTTCTAAATTTAAATACCAAAACTCATTTTGTTTTGAATTTTATTCATTAGTGCTTTGATATTGTTTAGGATTTCGTGCTTAGGATTTAACGTAATCTCCGTTGCCACTTTGTCCTTCTACTCTTTCGTCTTCAATTGGGGGAAAAGTATGACTTCTCGAACAGATTGTTGATTGGCAAGCAGCATAACTAGGCGGTCAATACCTATCCCCAGACCACCGGTGGGTGGCATGCCATACTCCAGAGCTTGAAGAAAATCTTCATCAACGATTTCCACCTCTCCATCATCATCAGAAATCTGTTCTTCTAGCTGCTGGCGAAATCTCTCCCTTTGCTCCAGGGGGTCATTAAGCTCAGTGAAGGCATTCGCAATCTCCATGCCAGCCACAAAGCCCTCAAACCGCTCTGCCAGCCGGTCATCGCCTCGCTTCCTTTTAGCCAGAGGTGACATTTCCACTGGATAGTCCAGAAGGAAGGTTGGCTGGATGAGCTTTGGCTCAACGAAAGTGGAAAGCAGTTCGTCCACCAACCTGCCTCTCCCCTTGTTTGGGTCGACCTCCATTCCCAGTTCCACCATCCTTGACCTCAGGGAAGCCGCGTCTGGATACTCTTCAAAATCAATGCCACAATGATTCTTTATCGCCTCACGCAGAGGAAGCTTTTGCCAGGGGAGACCGAAATCAATGGTCTTGCCATTGCTGGCAATCCTGGTATCGCCCAGAACCCTGTGAGCTATATGAACAAACATCTCCTCCACTAATCTCATCATGTCGTTGTAATCGCTATAAGCTTGATAACACTCAAGCAAGGTGAATTCCGGGTTATGTCTGATAGAAATGCCTTCGTTGCGAAAGGCCCGTCCCATTTCATAGACCTTGTCAAAACCGCCTATTACCAGTCTCTTGAGGTGGAGCTCAAGTGCAATCCGTAGATAGAGGTCTACATCAAGGGCATGATGATGGGTAATAAAGGGGCGTGCCAGTGCCCCACCGGCATGTGGCTGAAGCACCGGGGTTTCTACCTCCATGAATCCCCGCTCATCGAGGAAGCTCCTTACGGCACTGATAGTCCTGCTGCGCAAAGTGAAAACACTCCTGGTCTCGTCGTTGGAAAGGAGGTCCAGATATCTCTGCCGATATCGTTTTTCTACGTCGGCCAGCCCGTGCCATTTCTCTGGCAATGGGCGCAGGGATTTACAGAGCACGGCGAAATCGGATACCTCCAGGGTAAGCTCTCCGGCTTTTGTTCGGAAAAGCTTTCCCTGTGCCCCGATAATGTCGCCAATATCCATATCCTGGAGAAATTCGTACCGCTCCACACCCAGAAGGTCATACCGCAGAGAAAGCTGTATCTTCCCCGAGCTATCACGAATATCAAGAAAGGACATCTTACCCATAGACCGCTTGGCCATAATGCGGCCAGCCAGGATAATGTTCTGAGCGCTCTCCTCTTGCTGCTCAAAAAGAGATGCTGCTTCTCCAATAGCGTGGCTGGGACGATAGGAATGGGGATAAGGGTCCACACCCAAGGCCCGCATCCTGCTCAGGCTATCCAGCCGCTGCTCGGTTATGCGTTCTAATCTTGAGGCCATCTCTTCTTCTACACTGCTCCCAGAATCTCCTTAGCTTCCTCTGCCAGATGCTCGGGTACCATTACCTTCACCTCGCCCAACCCATCCACGGTAATCCCGTAAACCAGGCCGGCACTCTCGTAGCTCAGGAGAACAGGTATGCCTTCGCTCTCCAGCCGTCCCTTGATTATTTGCGCCTCCATCTGGCTGGCAATACGCACCGTAACCAACTCTTCTCGTGCCGACATGCTCCTCGCCCCCGGTTATTGTAGCAGAAACTCTTGAGGTATTGATAAAAGGGCCAACATTATATAGAATTTGGCCTGGTGCCCAGAGGGCTCCATCGCAAATCTAAATCCTGAAGGAGGGAAGGTGATTTGAATGCGCTTGGAAGACATCTGCTACTAGAACTAAGAATCTGCAATGAGGGGGTGCTAGATGACCTAGATTTTCTTAAACATTGTCTCAACGAAGCTGCCATTCAGAGTGGCGCTACCGTAGTGGGCGAGTCCTTTTATCATTTCTCCCCTTACGGAGTGAGCGGAGTGATTAATATCGCTGAATCACATATTGCCATTCACACCTGGCCGGAGTATCAGTATGCCGCCGTTGACGTCTTTACATGTGGCGAGGACGTAGACCCTGAAACGGCTGCCAGATTGATAACCGAGAAGCTGGGGGCGCAGAATCACTCGCTGATCGAGCTTCGTCGGGGAATTATGGAGACTAGCCAGGCCAGGTGCGCAAAATGAAAGATGGCGATCCTGATAAACATAAACGGTTTTCTGACTATATAAGTCCTGACCTCACTGTGCTGCATAGCATTAAGGAGAAGATATACTCGGGGCGAACTGAGTTTCAATCCGTAGATATCGTCAGCACAGGTAGCTTTGGTCTCTGTCTTATCCTTGACGGCAAGATTCAGTCCAGCGAGGCGGATGAGTTCGTTTACCACGAAGCTCTGGTGCACCCGGCTATGCTCACACATCCCCATCCAGAGACGGTATTTATTGCCGGCGGTGGTGAGGGTGCCACCTTAAGGGAAGTGCTGACACATAAGACGGTAAAGAAAGCTGTCATGGTAGATATTGACAAAGAAGTTGTTAACATTTGTCGCCGCTTCCTGCCTTCCTGGCACCAGAATGCCTTCGATGACCCCAGGACAGAGGTTCATTTCGCCGATGCCAGAAAGTATCTCGAGGAAAGTGGCACCCATTTCGATGTTATCATTATTGACCTGGTTGACCCTCTGGAAGAAGGGCCGGCCCGCTTGCTATACACCCGGGAATTTTACCAGACACTCAAACACCGACTGGGGCGTGATGGCATTATGGCGGTGCAGGCCGAACCTGCCGAATGGAGAAACCTGGATAATTTCACCGCTATTGCCAGTACCTTGAGAAACGTTTTCCCCGTAGCCCGCCCCTATCAGGTCCACGTGCCTTCGTTTCTGAGCTTATGGGGCTTTGTCTCGGCCTCTCAAAGCCTTGACCCTTCTGAACTGACTGCCGAGGAGATTGACGCTAGAATTTCAGCAAGAATATCAAAGAAGCTGAAGTCCTACGATGGACTCACCCATCGAGCCATGTTCACCATCCCCAAGCATATTCGCCAAGAGTTGGCCACAACCACAAAAGTCATCACCGACAAAGAGCCCATCTCTGCCTATTGAATCAGCGGCACAAACCATTTCTCTACCATATCCAGCATCTTCCACCGATTTGTTCCAGTATCGCCCGGGAAATGATTGCTCACCATTATGTGATTCCAGTGCCGTCGCTTCATGAATAGAGCAACTACGCAAGTTTCAAGCCAAACCCTTTCAGCCCTTCTGGGTAAGGCGCCTCCATTATCCCCTTCTCAGTGATTATGGCGGTTACATAACTGTACGGAGTTACGTCGAAGGCAGGATTGGCTGCTCCCACCCCTTCCGGAGCAATGGGTATCCCCTGAATATGAGTGACCTCTTCAGGCGTTCGCTCTTCAATCGGGATTTCTTCCCCCGAGCTTAAAGAAGGGTCGATAGTGCTTGTGGGAGCAGCAACATAAAAAGGAATATCGTTTTCCTTGGCCAGTACAGCCAGCGTATAGGTGCCAATTTTGTTAGCGACATCGCCGTTGATAGCAATCCTGTCGGCGCCGACAATGACACAGTTTATCCGCTTCTGCTGCATAAAATGGCCGGCCATGGAATCGGTAATCAAAGTTACAGGGATGCCTTCCTGCATTAGTTCCCAGGTGGTGAGCCTGGCTCCCTGGAGAAGGGGGCGTGTTTCCGTGGCAAAGACGCTCACCTTCTTCCCCCGCTCCCGAGCGGCCCTGATTACACCCAGGGCAGTGCCGTAGCCCCCGGTGGCCAAAGGACCGGCGTTGCAATGAGTAAGCACAGTGTAACCATCTCTGATAAGCTCAGCTCCGAGCTGGCTAAGCTGCTCGGTCGCTATTATTTCTTCCTCATGGATCTGTTTTGCTTCGTTGACCAGCGATTTTCTTATTCCGGCAACCGAATCTCGCCCGGCAACCTTCCTCATCCTGTTAATGGATTGAAAAAGATTGACTGCGGTGGGCCTCGACGCAGCAAACGTCTGCATGATCTCGTTCAACCTGACAAGAAACTCACCCTTGTCTTCTGTTTTAATACCTGATGCGCCGAGGGCGATGCCGTAAGCAGCAGCAATTCCAATTGCCGGTGCTCCCCGAACCCTCATTTCCTTAATAGCCAGAACCACATCCAGGTAATTCTCCAGGTCGGCAAAGATTTGCTCCCGGGGAAGCTTACTCTGGTCCAGTATCCTTAGCTTGCCATCAAGCCATTCTATCGCTCCGGCTGTCATCGCCCTTAGTATAATAGAAAGGATGGAAACAAAGGAAGCTTTCAATTAGGCCGGCGACAGGACGAGGCTGGAAAGATGCCACGCATGGACAAAGCCATTTAGGTTTCTTGAGGCAGGTAACATCGTAGGAGATTAACGGGGCCAGATGCAGTAACATTTTGGTCGGTCGGGGTTGAGAATATGACTGAGATCCCACAATCCGTCCTTGACATTAATGTTCGTTCCATCTGATAATATAGTTAAGTGCGGGTGTAACTCAGCGGTAGAGTGCTTGCTTCCCAAGTAAGACGTCGTGGGTTCGAATCCCATCACCCGCTGTGTTGATAGGCATAACCACTGGAAACGGGACTCAGAAAATGAGGATAAAGCTAGACGACAAACAACTCAAAGGGTTATCACAACATCTCCCTTTTGAGGTGATATTGGAAGACCCCAGGGATGTTAAGGGCCTGTTGGAGATATTAGGCCACAACATGCCCTGGGATGAAATGGGGCTTAATAAATTTGGCGATCCCCTCAGGAAGCCAAACAGGGTAACCTTTTCTGTAGAGGCAGTGGACAGTGGATTTGTCTGCGACATTCACCCCGCTTTCGCCTGCTACATTTCCAATCTCTTGACGGTGGAAAAATAGGTTGCCCGTAGTTACACAGTCATGGGCCGTTAGCTCAGCTGGTAGAGCACCTGACTTTTAATAAGAGAGTAGACTCCCAGATAGGAGACACGCGCCGAACAGCAGAATCGACACCCTGATTGTCAACTGAGACGCTGACTACCTCACCTCCCGAGACACAGAACTCGGGAGGTGAGTTGTTTATGAGAAAAGCACGCGCAGTCAGAGGCAGTATCACAAGCGAAAGGGCAGGGCAACCGAGTGCGAGGTTGCGGAACGCTACGGTGGAGCCTGCTCAAGGCACCGCAAAGAAACGGCGACATGACCCACAAAAGGTAACGAAAGGTCAGCGTCTCTGCGCATCATATAGGGTAGGGAGAGAAGCTCTAACCTTAGCTGGCCATAGTCCGCTTGAGCTTCGCCCCAGTAGGAACCTGAAGTGGGCAGAAGTGAATAAATCCATAATCCCGCTGAGCACTCTGGTCGAACATTATGTCGTGGACCTGAGAAGCGAGAACAAGAGCCCTAAGACTGTTTCCTGGTATTTGGCCAACCTAAGAGCCTTTGAGGCTTGGCTCAAGCTCCACAGGCACTCCACACTAGTGGGAGACCTTGACATCACGGTTGTCCGACGGTACATCCTTTACCTGCAAGATGGACATCACAAGTTCGCGGGGCATCCATACACGCCGGTCCGTGACGAGCCGCTGTCGGACCATTCGGTCCAGGGTCACGTTAGAACCTTGAGGGCTTTCGCCTCCTGGTTACACAGGGAGGGCTACGCGGGGGAGAATTTCCTCTCCCGGCTCAAAGTGCCCAAGGCACCCAGTCTTGACATCAGACTGTTAACCGACGCAGAGATATCTAAGATCGCATCCTGCTTCAACATAGACACGGAGACAGGAGCCAGAAACCTGACAGCGGTATGGCTCATGCTCGATTCGGGGTTGAGAATTGGAGAGGTAGCCAATCTCCAACGTGAGAAGGTAGACCTGCAACTGGGACAGCTTGTGGTGAGAGGCAAGGGGAACAAAGAGAGACCAGTGCCGATTGGAAGGAAAGCGCACAAGTACCTGCAACGGTATATCTATCACTTCCGCCCGGAACCGTTGTACCCTGACAATGACAATCTCTTCCTAACAACCGAGGGCAGGCCAATGAATGAGAATGCCCTCAAACTCATGTTCTCTCGACTGAAGTTGAAGACAGGCATCACCAGACTGCATGCCCACCTCCTGCGACATACATTCGCGACACGCTATTTGGTAAATGGTGGGGACATCCTTTCGCTCATGCGAATACTGGGCCATACGAGTATACAGATGGTGGCCAGGTACGTACATCTCGCGGAAGGGGATGTAGCGACCAAACACCGGCTGTTCTCACCGATGGACCGGCTTGAGCTGAAGCTAACAAGAAAGACAAAGGGGACGAATAGACGAGGCAACATGTGACAGGGATGACCGGTCACACACAGCTGACTCGCGGCGACAGTTCTGTATTGAATCTCCCGCCAGAATTGAGTTAGACTGTTCAATAGGACATCAATGGCCAAGGCAGACTGGATATTCGACCGCCGGCAAGCGGCCGACGACTTCGTCGACCTCCTTTTTCAGCCGCAGACACTGTCCGCTCCACAAGAGAAGAGCCGCAACATCGTACGTCTTCACGATGTCCTGCGGGATCTCTCGCCGCTGCCACTGTCCGGACACGGATCGAGCCTGGTAGATGATGACGAGGAACGTGAGCTTGCCCGCGGACTCTCCGATTGGTACGGCCTATACTGCTGGGAGTTCATACGGGGCTTGGGACAGGACGTCGAGCGAAACCTGAGCAACTCCGACCTGGCGAGCGTGCGGATTATCGCTCAGCTCTGGGGGGGCAGACTGGCAAGCGCATGGGGGCGGTTCGCGATGCGTCTGAGATGGCTGAAGGCAGCGGCAGGCACTTTCATGACCATAATTGATCAACTCCCGGACGAAGTAATGGCGGCGCAGCTTGCCGTCTTCGCGGCGTCTCCGGAGTTCCTCAGAGAGCAGGCCCATGTGAGATACCTGAACGCCCTGTTCAACGGAGAGATGGGGGTCGCCAGACACTGTATGGAAGTGATGGCCGCCAGTGACAAAGAACTAACCGAAGAGACAGAGCCATACCTTACGGAGCGCAGTTGTCTGGAGCTCTGGCAGTATGCGAAGGCGTGTCTAAGTGAAGCATGTACCCTGCTGAGCACACAATCTGAAAACATCCCGCATGACCGCTATGATCAAGCGGTGCAGCAGCTATGTGGTGACCTGGCATGGTCTTTCGGTCTGCAAATGAGGGACGCGTTACTGAGCGATCCAGAGAGATCTCGAGCCGTGTTGGAGGCAATACGGAACTGCCCAGAGGCCCAGGCTCTTGCTGATGAGTATGGCGCACGCTATGGCTGGGGGGGCGACCGCAACCGCGTGATAGTTGTTTTGTATCGCTTAACCCCGACTCGGAGATTCGGCTATAGACCCGATAGACAACCATCACTTCAGCATATCACCAGAGACGACGACGAAGCGGAACTCATCAGTCTGAGCAAGGGTATTGATGACTACACCGACAAGAACCCGGCGCCCCAGGGTCTCACTGGGGCTCTCAGTGGAGGACTTGTTCCGTATCTGAGGACTGCTCGTGAGCACGGGAGAGCCAGCTATGTCCGCAGTGAGAATCGAGCCCGAGGCATAGAAGTACCTCGCGACTGGTCGGCCGAGGGCATGACAGTGGAAGAGATTCGCAGACGATGCCGAGAGGATGATGAGAAGCTGAGCGCCAAAATACTACCAGACTACGATTCTAAGATGCCGGAAGGCAAGCAAAGCTGCCTGCTGCAGCAGGCAGTCGAGCGCGACAGCATTGCAGCGTATGAGGACGAGCAGATGGAGACTGAACGGCAAGCCTTGCTCAAGGAGAAGGTTGACCGGCTCTGCAAGAAGGCAGGCAAGCTAACACCAAGACAGCAACTGATCGCGCAGCACTATGAGAAGGATAGCAAAGAACTTGCTGTGATACTGCAGAGCGAGTTGGGTAGACCCTGCTCAGAGGGAAGTGCTCGGAAGCTGAAACACGATTTCACCCAGAAGCTGAAGAATGTCGTTCGCATGCAGGACGAGGAATGAGATAGTTAGCCTAACGTAAGAATATGAAGATCTCTCATGGATAAGCGAACAATTAGCCTGCAGCAGGAGGGGTAGGACCTCAGAAACGTAACAAAACCGGGCTCTTAAGCGCATATAGAGGGTAGAGGCAAAGTCTCTGCCCTTCTTTGTTAGTCGAGGTGCGCATGAACAAGACTTGGCTTGAGCTGAAGTACGGACAGGAAGCGGCCGGCCTAACGGTGTGCCGGCTCGACAATGAACGTCTCCTTCGGGTTTTCAAGCGGACCGCCCTGGACAGGGCAGAAGGCAGACTGCACGACAGCGAGGTAATCGACCCTGTGGTTGCGATTATCGACAGATTTGACCTGCAGAAGTTGAGGGCCGTACTGGATGCCTTGATCCCGGAAGCCGAAAAGAGCAGCGGCAACAATCGAGGTTCATTGCCAGAGGCCGAACAAGTCTGGCCTGCCAGTCGGGCTCGCCACCCTTGAAAGGAAGGAGCGTATGCGATTTGGCGACCTCTATCGCGGTGGAACCTGGGGCACTATGCCGAGTCAATCGCTGGTCCCCCTCATGCACCGACGACCAGTGTCCAAGTGTAACTGTGAGGAGTACCGATGCCACGGCGCATGATCAGCCCCGAGATATGGAGGAACGAAAAGGTGGCCAACCTTCCTGATGCTGGACGCCTGTTGTTTATTGGCACTTTCAGCAATGCAGATGACGACGGCAGGCTGAAGGCTTCCCCCCGGTATCTGAGAGCGCTCATCTTTCCATACGATGACAAGACGGAGCACGAGGTACGGGAGCTAAGAGACAAGTGCGATGAACTCGGCCTCATCAGGGTCTATGGCAGGAACGGCCAAGAGTACTTGGATATCCCCGGTTGGAGTGAACACCAACACATAAGGAAGGATCGCTATAACCAGTCAAAGCTACCCGGTTACGAAGATGCAGGCAACCAGATAACGACTCGTTCTCACCCATCAGACAACCAGATTGCAACCATGTGTCAACCAGATGGCAACCAGAAGGCAACCGATGGTGACCACAGTGAAGAGAAGGTTAGTCTAGCAAAGGCAAGCCCCCTTAAAGGGGGACGGCGCAAAACGCCGTCTCCCCAAGAAGAAAGCGAAACAGAAGTGTGTGACGGGGAGCCATTACCCACCGTAAAGTCGGAACACAAAGATGAAAGAGGGGAACAAACCCCGGCGAAAAAACAGAAGGGTTCGCCTGACCCAAGAGTGGGTGAAGTCTTTGCCGAGATGAAAAGTTACTTTGGATACCCAGATAGCATCAGCAAAGACCCGATTCCTAGCTATGGTAAGGAGGGACGTGCAATAAGGCGAATGTTGGACCGCGGCTTCACAAGGGAGGAAGTGATGGCATGCTGGAAGGAGAAGGTGGATGCCAAGAGTGGAGATTTCGTGAGTATGACTTGGGTTAACGAGGACGTTGGTAAGAAAGGAGGTCACAATGGAGCGCGCAACAGGGGTCATAAAGGCCGTTGGTCGAGGGAACTCCCGCCAAAATACACGCCGACTCCCGAGTATGACGACTGAAGCATATGACGAATGGCACGGCCTCCCGTATCGGCCGGACCCCGATTGCCATGTGTGCAAGGGCGCCGGCTTCCTTAACCCACGTGAAGGAGGAGAGGTAATCTACTCGCGCGTAGTACCCTGCCGTGAGCCGGGCTGCCTGCAGGACAGTGTACGGCACAGTGTGAAAGGAGACGTGGCAGTACAAACATTTGATAGCTTTCAGCCTGTGAGAGGAACAGAAGAAGCATTGCGGTGCGCCAAGGCCTTGGCTTATGGCAAGGCTAAGTTTATCTGGCTTCTCATCTATGGGCGTCCAGGTAATGGAAAGACCCATCTCTGCAATGCTATTGTAAGAGAGGTGAGGGCCAGAGGGTTAGATGTGCGTATGATACTGGCCGCGGACCTGTTCTCTATTCTGCGAGAGGCCATCAAGAGCAACCAGACGGACGATCTTATACGCAAGTTCAAGGAGATATTGTTCCTTGCCATCGATGATTACGGTGTGGAGTATGGCAGTGATTGGGAACGGGCGAAGTTTGACGAACTCATGACATCACGGTTTGCTACTGCCAAGCCGACGGTCCTCATCACGAACAGGGACTTCTCAGAGCTATCGGATAGACTTCAGAGCCGTTTTACAGACAAACTCATGGCTAGGGTGGTCAACAACGCTGCAGCGGATTATAGGAGGTCGAAACACTGAAATGCGATGCAACACTTACCAGGGATGCCACATGCTGGCCGCGTATAGGTTTCCAACGACCATGAAATGACACAGGTAACTCCCATTCGTGACTTAAAGGCATATCTGTCTCCCGAACAGGTCGAGCGGCTGGTTGCTGTTGCGACGAACCCGAGGGATGTTTTGCTCGTCCGCATCCCCTGGCGAACCGGCATAAGGGTGTCGGAACTCATCGGGTTAAGAGTTGCTGACATAGACTTTGATAACAGAGCCCTTGTTATCAAGGTACAGAAGATGAGAAAGAAGGATGGTAAGGCAGTTGAAAGGAGAAGGATTATACCGATTGACCAGGGTACACTGGACATGGTCAGAGAGTACTTACGATGGCGAAAAAGGTTTCCTTACAAGGGAGACCTGCTTTTCCCGATTACCAGGCAGAGGGTGGACCAAATCTTCTGGAAGTTGGGACGAAAAGCTGGCATTACGGAGATTGGCGATCCGGCCATTTCTAAACACAGAAACTTACACCCCCATGTCCTACGACACAGCTTCGCCATCTATTGCGTAAAAAAGGGTATGAGTATAGAGCGACTGCAAAAGATACTCGGGCACGCCTCCCCAACTACAACCAGCGTTTACCTTCAGTGGTCAACCGCTGACCTCCACGAGGACTATGACAAGATTTGGGAAGATGAAAGAGCGAAAGATTAAGAAAACAATGGGGGATTCAACACGGCAAAGAAAGCCACCAAATCCTCCTCAAATAGGCGTCCCCTGGGGGAGGGCTGCCTCGGAACACAGGCCCGGGCTCTTCACCAGGCAGTATTTGACAGAACACGGCGAGGGTTGTTGTGCAGACGTTTTTTATGCGCTCCGGCGAAACCTCGAAGCTATCAATAAGGAGCGCATCGAGATTGGCGATAAACCTATCAGGGGCTGCACCTATAACTCCTTTGCGAAGTATTGGCATTGGTTCAAACTCCTCGGGCTAGTTGAACCGGTAGATAAACGCGAGGCTCCTATTTACGATTTTCTTGAAGACAAACGGTTCTTCAGATTGACTGACAAGGGCACGGCTGAAGTGCGGGCCTGGGAGGACCCGATCGCGGTAACACATCCAGAGCTCCGGTGAACCTATCCGCGGAGCAAAGGCAAAAAATGAAGGACCGGATAAGCCAGAGCCTCCATCAAAAATCGCCTAATCGGGTCCAGAACCCCGTAATTACAGGGCGGTCAAAGGGTCGAAATCGCTGGCTAGTATCAAGATACTGCCCGGGCAAAATGAGGGTCAAAAACACTGAGAAAACAGGATGTCTGTGTGTTGAATGGGTGCTTTCGAGGATCCGATTCGGGCAGCACATCCCGAGCTTCGCTAAAAGCTGACTGGCTTAGGAGGGATTTGCTTACGAATCAGTGTCTGCAAAGCACAGGCGATACTGCCATGCCGATATCTATTGTACTCGGCCTCTTCCTCACCAGTAACAGATATGCTAACAAGGCTATTATCGCCCCTGTGCCCAGTCCCATTCCTAACCATATAATGATTCGGGGCTCTTAGCCCAAGGACGCCTGCCATCGGTCTTGTCCATGCCTGTGGGAAGCAAGTAGCGAGCTTACTCTTTCACCATAGCGCACTCGTTTGCCTCGCTGTGATAGAAGCAACGCTCAATCGTAAGATTTCAATCTGATTTTACGATTTCATCGTTGACCAAAAAAGTAATTACTTCCTTTCCTTTCCTAAAGGCTCTTTTGTAAAGCATACTAATATAGCTGACATTGACAAAATATTCTTTGACCGTACGTTAACAATTGAATATAGACATTGGCCATCCGATAGCTGACGAAGTATATGAATCTAGGGGGGTTAACATGAACGAAATATTAACAGTTGCCAGCTATCAAGACGTGACAAAGGCGGCTATTGGTAGCTTTGCCAATTTCGAGGACGATCAAACGTATCTGGATTTGGTACAAGCTACAAGGCAATCACTCGAAGGCATGGATGATAATGCCAAACTGGCGGTTGAAGCAGCCTATGTTTTCAGCCGCAAAGTGCCGCACAGTGAGCGGCAAGATATGTTTCAGGAATTAACTACGGCAATCCTGGCCAGCGGCACAACCGATGCGGCCTTCGCCTATACGATAGCCAGGCGTGACTGGCAGAACTGGTGGCAAAAGTACAAGCTACATAGCCAGTATTGCCAAGGCTATCTGTCAGAGACGATAACCGATGCCGACGGTGAAGAGACAGAATTGGCAGAATTGCTTGTCGGCGAAATCGAATTCGAGCGCAAACAGATCGATCGCCTTGATACTAAACGGCTATGGCAAAGGTTGCCAGCAGATATTAAGCCGTTGATACTGAAGCGGCTTCAAGGCAAACCGCTGGGTGCACCACGAAGGCGCAAAGCGGGCAAACCGAAATCGAGCGGCACGCTTAACAACACCGAACGGCAAAGGCTTAATCGTTGGGTGAAAACCGAGGGATACAAGCTAATAATCAACTAAACCGCTCAAACAATCGCAAAGCTAATTCATAGCTAAATGTAACAGATATTGCCAGTTATCGGATAGGCTACACTGTGAGCGGTGGCAATGGGGCGGCCGAGTAATCGGCCGCCCTTTGCTATTGCCGCAACGGCCAATGCTTTGTGAACGGCCGAGGAATCCTAATCCGTGCCCATACTCGCAACGCTTGGGGCTGACCTCAATAGTGAGGTGGGGGACACGGACACTTGAGCCAAAGGCCGGACACAGGGCGAAAAACGCCAATGGTTATCTGTTGGCTAACCGCAAGCCTATGGCCTGAACGCCAGGCATAAGTGCAATCCAAACATAGCTTGCGGGATAAGGCTCAGTCCTGGCTCTAGCCGTGGTGCGAGGTCAAGCTACGGGGACTGGTTGGCCTAAATCAACCTAGCGTGCGGCGTGCGAATCAGTCGCCGTCCCGTCCGACGTTAAGGGGCCGAGGTGCGATTGTTGTAGTGCGCCATCGTCAACGGTGGACTGGCAACACGGTGGGTGCAGCTCATGGCACGGCTGTGGGGCGACTCTCCCCCAGCCTCAAGAGAACGGAGCGCAGCCGACATTAGCCAGGCATACGTTCTTCCCACGTCCTTAGTTTAAGAGGCAACGTGCGGGCAAGCGGGATGTATGTTTGGGCCGTCAGCAGGGGCAGTAGCAAGCCCCAAATGGCTCTTACCGACCATGAGAGTTTTCCGCCTGCAAAAGTCCCAGGTGGACTCATCGTGATGTGTGTGATGTGCGGACTGTCAGAAGGAGCAAGACGCAGGGTTCAGCCCCCCGACTTATGCGGTCGGGGGAGCTTTGTTTCTGATTCCACGTACTGGCCGCCAGCAACGGTTGGCGGCCAGCGGTGGGGCTAGAAGCCTCAAGAATGCAACAAGGGGGTGAAGTATGGCGAAGACAAAAGTACGCAAATGCCATATTTGCGGACTTCGCCCAGCCTCAACGGAGCGGGGGTTCTGCAAGAATTGCCAGGCTCAATACGAGGCGGAGAAGCGCCGCAAGCGCCAGCCGACGGCCTTTCGATATGTGACGTATCGAGGGGTGACAGTCGCCTTCTATCAGGATGGCGGCGACAAGCTGGAGCCACAGCTTGTGAGGCGTGATCCTGACAAGCTGCCGAAGAGCAAACTAATCAACCTCGATACGTATTGTTCTGGCTTCACACGTGACCAGGTCAAGAAGCTCAAGCGTCTATGCTTGAGTTTTGCGAAATAACATAAAAGGGGGTGCATACAATGGAGTTCAAAGTCACAGGTAACAAACTCACCATCACCGTCACACTCGAGAAGGGCACGCTCAGCTCAAGTGGTAAGAGCCTGGTGGTGGCTACCACTGGCGGCTTTGTCGGCGTTGAAGGCACTGACCTCAAGGTCAACTTCAACGTGATCAAGCCCAAGAGCTAAACGCTCGGCCCTCGGGCCACCAGGGTGACTTGGTGGCCCGCAGCGGGGCGTTCAGCCCCAAGTAACTTAATAAGGGGGTGAATTATGGGAGCATTTACGGATGCACAGTGCTTCAAGTGTGGCAAGGACATCAAGGACAGTGATCGAGTAGTCGTCGTCACTGTGACACGTGGCCGCTTCAACTCCACAGAGGATACGGTGGCCTTTGACCCATACGATGATGCCAACTCGATATTCCATGAGGAGTGCTATTTGAAGAAATAAAATCGTAAAGGGGGAATAGATGATATGCGAATACTGCGGAGCTTCCGTTCCTGGCTTGATACGTCTACGAGTTTACACGCCAGATGGCATTCGGGTCTGCGAGGGATGCTATCAGGCGATCGACAGGCATCGCCGCAAGCCATATTCAAAGGTGATGGACAAGCTGGCTATGCTCGAGGCTGGCTACCATGTCAATCGTAAGCTGGCAAGAAGCCACATCTAGAGAACCAGACAAGCTAACTCAAGTCATGAAGTAACAGATATTCAGCCTGGTCGGATTAGTTGTATTGGTGGAAGCATCGTCCTCCCCAGGGCTGCATGGCCCCACCGCCAAGTGGTGCAGCTCGGGTGGCGCTAACGGGGCTAATAACTTAACAAGGGGGCGCTCTATGCGAGCGACGACTCAGCGTATGGCACTCCTGGAGACCTTGGGCAAGGTCAAGTCCGCAGTACCAGAGAAGCATCTTGTTCCAGTATGTGCCTCTGTCCTTATCCGGGCTGCCGGCGGGCAAGTAACGCTTGTCGGTACTAACCTGGAAGTGGCACTGACGGCAAGCTGCAAGGCTGCCGTGAGCCGACAGGGGGCAATCGCTGTCGCACCAAAGGCACTGGAATCCTTCCTCAAAGCGGCAAAGGCTGAAATGGTTACTTTATCAGCAACGGCCAAAACCTTGAAAGTCGAGGCCGGAGCCAGCACTACGCTTGAAGGATATGAGGAGCAGAACTTCCCGCCAATGCCAAAGGTAACAGGCAAGCCCATTCTCGTGACTGGATTGCCAGGCGCATTGGAGCAGGTCAGCTATGCTATGGCGAAGGATGATTGTAGGCCGGTGCTCACTGGCGTCTGCCTCAGTGCCGATAAGGGCAAGATGACGGTAGCGGCCAGCGACGGCTTCCGCCTGGCGGAAACTACCGCCAAGTCACAAGGGCCGCTGGACCAGACGGTCGTGCCAAGCAAGGCGGTGGGAATCATCGAGAAGCTGATGCCCGGCAAAGTCTCAATTTACAGGGATGAGAGGAACATCGGCTTCGTCGGTGATGGCCTAGTGCTGACTACCATGATCACCCAGGGGCAGTATCCTAATTACAAGCAGGTGATCCCCAAGAATGGCTCGCCCCTGACGGTGGACAGCGCAGCGCTGAAGGATGCCTTGAGCCTGGCCGCAATCACCTTGCCGGACAACAACGCCGTGCGGTTGCGGACGAAGGGGAGCAATCTCGTCGTATCAACCAAGAACGATGAGAAGGGTGAAACCGAGGCCAAAGTGCCAGCGAAGGGCAAGGTTAAGATTGCCTTTGACGCCAGGTATCTCAAGGATATACTGGCCAGGGTAAGCGGCCCCATCACCCTGCGGACTAAGAATGCCCAATCTCCAGGAGTCGTCAAGCAAAACGGGACAGTACACGTGCTTATGCCAATGTTCGTGGACTGGTGACTTCACTTCCCGGGACAAGGGCCGGACAAGGCGTCCGACCCTTTCCCAGGCAGTTAAGCCCGAAAATATATTAGAGAAGGGGGTGAAATATGATCCGGAAGCAATGCAAACTGAAGCTACCACCTGTAAACGCGGTAGACGAAGCAACTGCTATCAAGGCCCGGCTAGAGCGGGACCTCGATGAGGCTGAGGCAAAGGCTCATAAAAGCCTGTCCCTATATAAGTTCCAGAATTTTGGGTACTGGGCGGCAATTTGGGTCCATCTCAACAGGGTTGGGCAATTTCAGAGGCCCAATCCCTTTTCTGATTATGTGGAATTAGCCAGAAAGAAAGGGGGTGAAACTTGACGCCAAAGCAAAGCTGGTCGAACAAGCTCAAGGCCTGGCAGAAGGGGCAGGATGAGGCCACCGCCAAGGCTCTCA
This sequence comes from Dehalococcoidia bacterium, assembly GCA_046483735.1. Classification (GTDB taxonomy): domain Bacteria; phylum Chloroflexota; class Dehalococcoidia; order GIF9; family AB-539-J10; genus RBG-13-51-36. Next base: position 73,059 of record JAWOCP010000078.1, on the reverse strand, counting down.
TGTCCCCACCTGCCAAGAAAACACTGCTGTCGGTAGTGCCGGTCACCGGGGTCATACTGATCATGGGCAGTCGAGGGTCAGGCAAGTCCGGGCTGGCGCATGAGATAATTGCACAGGTTCATGCACGGCGTAAGATGGGCGGTGCTCTATTGCTGCCGTCTATACGAAAGAAGCCAAAATTACCGGCATGGATTAAGGTAGTCTCTTCAACAAAAGAACTCCCGGTCAAGTCGGTCTGTGTAATCGACGAGGCGGCGCAAGTAGCGCACGCCCGGCGGTCACAAAGCGCGCAGGCCATAGAGATGGACAACCTGGTCAGCATCTCACGCCAGCGCCAGCAGCTAATAGTGCTGGTGAGCCACCATGCCAGAAAACTGGACCTGAATTTGATACACGACGCCGACAAGATACTGTGGAAGGAGCCAACCGAGGCCCACGCCTTGTTTGAGAGGGATGAGCTACAAATGTTTACGCGCAAGGCCCTGGACTTCTTCGGAGCAATCAGGGGCACAAAGGCCAGGCAGCGGGCCACCTACGTTATGGACCTTCATCATCTACAATTCTCCTGGTTCAACAACGACTTGCCGGCCTGGTGGTCGGAAGATGTATCCTGCGGCTTCCAGAGGTACAAGCCTTGACAGAGGCTCGACTACTACTTACCATAACAAAGGGGGTGTAATATGTATAAGGATGGCGCGCTATACAGGGCGATGGTGGATGGGATATTGGCACAGAGAATCCTGGATGGCGACCCTACCGCTCACGGTCCCAAGGACCCAGAGGTGCTAAAGGCGTTAGTTGCGCAGGGCAAGAGAGTCGAGGAAAGATGTCGCCAATTAGGGAAACTCGAGACCATTGAGCGGGCCAAGCAAAATGCAGAAAGGAGATGACCGATGACGAAGGAGCACAAGATAGGATACCGCCCAGGGTCAGGCAAGAAATATGACCCGAATGATCCCCACTTCAATCCGATGCACCCACCAGAAGGATATCCGGACGATATGCTCTGGAAAGAGTGGTTCGGGGCTGACTGGGAGAAGGAGAAAGCTGCATGGGAGAAGGAACAAAGGGAAAAACAGGCAGAATCTGAGTAGTCGCTGCCGGTATTCCACAGCTGGTGGGGTTTAAGCCCACCGACCATACCACCTTCCTCGCTGGATAAGTCTTCGTTTCCGCGTGTAACAGAGACGGGAGACCAAGTCTCCCGTTCTTGCTTATGTCACAGATATTCGACCTGAGCGGATTAGCTATATTACAAAGGGGGTGAACTTGAAATGATCAAACGTTAAGTCAAAATCAAAAGTACAAAGAAGGAGGAGCCAAGTGAACAGAACAGAGGTATTAGAACAACTCGAGCCTATCTGCCATACTAAGGTGAGGCAGGTAGAGCACACGCCACGCACGAGGGTGCTTGTTGAGCCTGGCCAGGTAGTGATAAGGCCCGGCAGTGGCGGACAACTCATCCCATTGAGTGAGAATGGGGTCAAGGCAATGACCAACTTCGTGGGTCTGCCACAGAAATTAGGCCAGGAACTCAGTCCTGACCTACTCGGCAGGGTGGCCACTGAGCTCTTGGGCCGGAAGGAGAGATATAACCTGCTGCTCGAGGGCGATGAGGTACAGAACTTTGCCGAGTACCGCGGCGTGAGAAACCTGCCGGTTGAGAGAGTGCTGTCCACCATCGAGCGGGCAGTCCCCAACTGTGATTATCACAGGGTAACAGTGCTGCCCAATTACGTGGCCAGTCTGGAGATAGTCGGCACCAAACAAGAGGCGGTACGGCGAGGGGATATGGTAAGGGCCGGAGCCATGGTGAGTTTTAGCCCCATCAATGCGATATTGCCCACCGTGCAAAGCTATGTCTTACGACTGGTTTGTACTAATGGTGCGACCAGCAAGACAGTGCTCGCCAACTTCACTGGCGGCGGTGGGGAAGGAGATGACATCTGGCAGTGGTTCAGGCAGTCTGTCAACGCAGCCTACCAGTCTCTGGGAGCTGTAGTAAACCGCTACCGGGAAATGATACAGGAGCGGATACCGGCCGATCAGAGAGCTGCTATGCTGGAGGAACTGCTACGGCAGGCCGGCATAACAGGGAAAGAGGCTGAGGCTGTCAGGGCGCAGGCTATTCAGGAGCCGCCGCGCAATGCCTATGACATGATGAACCTGATCACGTGGGCAAGCAGCCATATCGTACGCTCTCCTGAGAGAATACAGCGTGCTCTCAACGCCGGTGCTACCTTTACATCGGAGAGCCAACACGCTACCATATGCCCATTATGTCAGACTAGGCGGTAGCTTCAAATACGTGGGCCCCGCACGCTGGGTTTCGGTTATCCTCCGGTTTTCCCGAGTCTTCCCGGTGTGCGGAATCGCCCAGAGGAGGCAGACAAATGGACAACCGCGAGGAGAAAACAAAGACACTGGTCAGAGAGGTAATACTCAATGACAAAGCACAGCAGGAGTGGATTGATGGTGCCGACCCAGACTTTCTTAACGCACTGGAGTTCTTCATCAAGCACTATGACTCCGGGAAATCGAGAAACGAGTGGTTCAGAAACGGTGTCATCATAGGGGGAGTATATGAGAGGTGGCGACAAAAGCAGGAGTCGGAAGGCTGAGTAATCAGGTCGCCTATTGACATCGTACAAGCGAATAGCCTACTATGCCTTCCGAAGGAAGGAGGGTCCAATGCAAGCATACTGTATGAAGTGCCGTGCAAAGAAGGAGATGAAAGACCCCAAGAGCATTGTCATGAAGAACAAGAGACCGGCAACCCAGGGCGTCTGCCCGACCTGCGGCACCAAAGTGTTCAGAATCGGTAAGAGTTAGGCAGCTACGTCACAGCCTAACAGAAGTCAGAAGGGCTGGATAGTCCCCCTATCGGGATGTCCAGCCCTCTTATTGTGTCCAATGACACATTTCAAGTTATGGTGCAACAACACAGGAAAGGTCCGATCTCGATCACCACAAGACCCAGATAGTCGAACCCACCTGGTTCTGAGATTTGGCTTTAGAACAGGGGACGAATCATGCTCTGGTAGCGCATACGGGATTTGCGATTAGATCTGATGGCTGGTGGGGTCACGTTGGCATTAGAACGCTTGTGTTAGGCAACCAATCCGTGGTGTGCTTGGGCTGAGGCGGGGTGGTGAGGGCTGGCGACAGGTCCATTAGCAAATTATTAGCAGAAAGGCGCGGGGGGACCTGCGTTCTGATGTTCTTGAATGGACCAGGGTCGAGGACGGTTCCTCGACCCTGGTCATCTGCGGTACACGTGTCCCTAGTAGCTGACCAAAACACCTCTCGCCTGAAGTATAGGTATGTATTCGTTCATGGACTGCTCACTCAGCGGATTGTTTTGCAGCCAGACTTCATCCCCCTCTCCCAGTCCGGGATTGTCAACAAGCGGTCTTATGTCGCTGATCTGGTTATTCCCAAGATTGAGCCCTGTCAGGCTGGTGAGGCCGGCCAGGGGCGAGATATCACTTATCTGGTTGTGCCAAAGATCGAGCCCTGTCAGGCTGGTGAGGCCGGCCAGGGGCGAGATATCGCTGATCTGGTTATTGTAGAGGTAGAGGGTAGTCAGGCTGGTGAGGCCGGCCAGAGGCGAGATATCGCTGATCTGGTTATTCGCAAGATTGAGCCATGTCAGGCTGGTGAGGCCGGCCAGGGGCGAGATGTCGCTGATCTGGTTACTCACAAGATAGAGCCATGTCAGGCCGGTGAAACCGGCCAGAGGCGAGATATCGCTGATCTGGTTATTCCCAAGATTGAGCCCTGTCAGGCTGGTGAGGCCGGCCAGGGGCGAGATATCACTTATCTGGTTGTGCCAAAGATCGAGCCCTGTCAGGCTGGTGAGGCCGGCCAGGGGCGAGATGTCGCTGATCTGGTTACTCACAAGATAGAGCTCTGTCAGGCTGGTGAGGCCGGCCAGGGGCGAGATATCACTTATCTGGTTGTGCCCAACGGTGAGGTCAGTCAGGCTGGTGCAGTGCTCCAGCCCGGTGAGGTCAGCGACATCTCTTCCATTAGCATGGAGTTCGGTCAGTCCCACCAGGTCTGACGGATAGATCTCCCCCGTCGGCTTGCCGATGGCTTCTCTTATTGCTGCTTCGAGGTTGGGGTCAGGGAAAGCCACGGCCTGTTCTTCGAAGTTAGCGATGATAGAACAGTCGCCGTACATCGTGATGGTCGTTGAGGGAGCAGTGACGTCAGCAATCGTGCCAACATCATAAGTCCAGTAGGCGAAGCGGTAACAGTCGCTCACTGGGGTGGCCACCAGGCTAACGACGGTCCCACCCTTGTATGAGAAGGTTCCTTCGCCAGGCACGGTTACCGATCCCCCGGTGGTGCTAGAGATATCAAGGCTATACCAGGTAGGGTCTATCACCCGGATCGTGTCGGTGCCCATGAAGGGGATTCCGCCGACTTCTCCGGTGATGGTTATCTCGCCTGACTGGCCGACTTCCAGTATCGCCTGGACTGCCCTTCTATCGAACTTGACCATCAAGTCCGGAATGCCGTTTCTGTTGTAGTCGCCGACCTCGTAAGGCCACTCTAGAGCCGTAACAGTGCCATTAAGTCTGATACTGGATACATCTATCTGCCCCACATCGTAACCTTCCGGAAGCTCAATGTAGACTGTAACAACCCCCCCTCGAGTCCTAAGATTGAGCACGTCCGGGTCGAACTCCATCTCTGCAGGTATGATTGGCGGAATAAGCTGCGTTTCCGTTGAAACGACTACATAGGGTTCTGGCGGTATGTCACTGATCTGGACGTTCCGTGCGATAATCATAGACTCGCCGAACAATGAAATCTCCAAAGTGAATGTATCTGTCGGAAGCGCACCCGGCTTTGGTATCACTTCTATGATATAATCGCCGATCTTCCTGTCCGGGATTCTGATCTGGATGCCGGCCTCTCCGTCTATATCAATCTCAAGATAACTTGCGCCGGGAATCTCGGTGAAGTCCTTGCAGAGTCTAAGCCCATCAGGATCAGTAACAAGCAGGTCGACGGGGCATTTTGCCGTGACAGTCAGCCCTTTCTGGTTGAAGTAGCCAATAATCCCGTTGTAGATTCCTTGCGCCGCATCTTCTTGCCATATGGCTGTTTTCATGAGTTCCGTCATGTTGTCATATTTCACGCCCTTGTAAGTTACTGGCTGTCCGTAATCGAAGAATTCTATTTCAGCCAAAATCGCTGGGCTTGCTGTCACGCCTTTCAGAATGGGAATTCCACCAGGCCATGGCGAGCACTTCTCCTTTATCCCCTTGAGTGTCTTAAGTGACTCGTCACATGGTGCGCGGAGCGTGCTGCTTATTGCCTCACTCAAGCCTTTCGCAACACGGACTGCCAGGTCTAGCTCATCTGCTGCTTGCTGCTTAGAATCATTATCCCGGTAGATCCAGATTTCGGTTCCTCTGGCTGTGCCGATCGGCTTTCCATCCTTGTCAAATCCTTGGAAAGCGTTGGCGTGTAAGGAGACAAAGATAGCGGGCTTCAAGTCGTTAGCCTGTTTGACGCGCTCCGAAATGCTAGCCGGGTCAGTCAAATAGACATCCATGCCCTTAGCCTCCAGTTTAGGCTTCAGCCTATCCGCTACACCCTTGCATATTTCATACTCAAGATCTTTCGGAAAACCATCTGTCGGAGCGTGCCCTGGGTCAAGGACAACCTTTAGGGGCGCTATGCTGAGGCTTTTTGGCTCGGGATACCAGTGGCCACACCAGCTGCAGTATATATCGGCCTCTGCTATAACTTTGCTTATCCCGCTCAGTGCTATACCTGAGAAAACAAAGTTCGCTGTGATTAGTTGATTTAGTGGCCAGTTCATCGGAGTGCAACCCAGTTTGTGAGGAACCCCAACGATGTTGCCAGCCTCGTCTCTTAACCGAACTCCGATGTACCTTCCAGGATACAGCATATAACAGTCCCCTGTGAAATATCGGTAGGGATAATAGGGTGGCGGATAACCATGGGTAAACATCTCACATCCTTGGTTGCCAGCATCATTTGGGTTGCAGTAAGGACAAAAAAGGACCTGCAACTGAACCGTAATCTGGTCGGGGCCAGTTCGCGTAACCGAGATGATCTCGTAGTTATAGACTGCTGCCTCAACCTGTGGCGACAGCGCAGGAAATGCTGCAATGAGTAATCCGGCGACTATAGCTAGGGCTATTATTTTTCTCATTTCTACCTCCTCATGATTGGATTCCTACCATTCTCTGCGGTCAATGCGACCATGACAACCGCTCTGTCTCGCCAGAATATTAGCTCATAGCACATCACCTCCTTTGTGGCAGAAAAGAAAGTCGCCGAGCACACATATCTACATGCGCTCGGCTGAACATCCTGCCAACGACCGCTATCCTGTAAGTATCCACTGACCACCAACCCTATACTCCCCTGACGGGTATGGCTATTGTACCATATACTCATAATAGAACTGTCAATACCTGACTTGTCTTTTCTTACCAACCGGAGGTTTTCCTCTAATCCGACCGTTGAATCTGTGATGGACGTACAGAGACTTGCGGAGTAGCCGATAAGCATCTCAGCCCGATGCTGCCCGGATTGCACAAGGTGGACGATTGTTGGACGCCAATCCGAGCTCCTGTGACCCACACTATTTGGATCCTTGTTCAGACAGTATCCAGAGGCAAGATCATAATCATACTATTCCTGTTCAGCTTTCGGAGGGCTAATCTCTGATAGCTCCGCACTAACATCCCAAACCAGCTGCAGAAGCCTTTCGGCATTCTCAAAGTGCTGAACGCTAAGGTCCATACTCATTGTGTATTCTCCTCCCTGAGTAACTCCAGGAATGGCGAGAAGCCGTTGCCGTAAGTGTTCTCTGTATTCAATATCGTCAATGTTTCCAACATACCCTTGGATGACTGCTGAATCGTTACTTGAGCCTCCAGATGGAAAACCGTAGAAAAGTGATACCAGCTTACCAGTGTGGTCCGGAGCCCTGAGGCTGAATCCACTTGTGCCCCAGTAAACCTGCATACCGCGCTTTTGCGACTCTGTTATGGCATTCGCGAAGAAATCCCTGGTGTCTTGAGGACAGCGGTCGAGGAATTCGTTCAAGTTGAGGCGTCTCTTACTGGTGGGTGCCGTCTGCTTCTTCTGACGGATCACCTCCGTTTGTCCTACCACTCTGGGAACTAAGGCTCTTATGTTGGACCCTGCGTATTGCGTAAGTTCTATGCCCAAGACCTCGGCCTTGGTCATCTGGTCATTCAAGAACTCTATGACGCGCCGGAGTTCCGCCGGCAAGCGATCCGCCAGGAATATTAGACGCACACGCCCGTTCCGAAGATTCTCGTCGACTCTAGCCCAATAGGCCTCGAGTTCAGCCACTACGTCTTCTGCGGATTCAAGACCAAGAAACATCATCATAGCGGCGTCGGCTGCCTCAGCTCCTCCATGCTGAATCGCAGCCATTGACCTCATCCGATCAGCAGGCCAGTAACGCTGAGCGTTGGCTGCATAGTCAAACATCTGTCCGATGATTTCCCTACGGATACGGGAATCAGAACTGCGTTTTGTTTCAACAAATGTCGGGACCGCTTGCTGATCCAGAAGGAGGTGATCAGTTGACCAGCGATCACCCTGCAACTCGCCACCAGGTACACCAGCTTCCCGTTTGATTAGTATCCAGCGAACAGGTTCATCCGGGTTGATCTGGTCACCGGCGAGGAGTTCTGGATAGCTTTCAATCAGAGACTGAAGCAGGTCTTCACTGTCATATCGCCTGATGGGCACCTTTTCCAGATCTCCTGAGTCTTTAAGAAGAAAAATGACCTCGTCCCTATTGTCCATGGCAGACCTCCCTACATTTCTTTCAGGCGTTACAGCTTGTATCACAGAGCACCAACAAGGGGCGTCCAGATCTAGTGACTCCCACCGCTATTCACTTATCAGATGCTACGATGGCGGCCTGGTGTACTACTGTGAATGTGCCCCAACATCTCGCCCTTTTGTTTGGGGACTTCGCTTACCGTCGGTTTGAAGGTCCACAAGCCATCCTCGCGCCCATTCACAGGCGACCACCGACCAGAACAGTGAACTCCATCTTCCTGGGGTCGCTCGATACAGCAACATCATAGAACACCTCAGGGTCTAGCCTGGCTTCTCGTTAACCTCGATCACGGCCCTATGATGGGCATGTCTACTCAGGTCATTCCAGCCATCCCGCCAGTTCATGACAGCAGCATCTTCCCCCCGGTAGTTGTTTGGCTCGCCATAAGCCCATTTGCTGTAAGTCACAGGTTCACCGCTGGACCAGATGTAATGATCTGGACGACGTTCACGCCCGATAACGTTGAACCCAATCCAGAAATTCTCAGACCGGCCAAATGTGTTCTTGATCCATGTTTCCTCGTTCCAGCTGCTGAGTGTGACAAGATGTCCCCCCCATGCTTGCGCACATCCCTCGGCAGCCATCCAACTCATTGGAACGGTCAACGCATAGTAGTTGCCGGTTGCTGGGTTCTGTATCCATTCAGTGTCAAGTACACAGGGACAGGTCTCGACAAGAGGGAACTTCGGACTGAACTTGACCCCTCTCGCCTCAAGTTGCGGCACATGGGTGTTGATAGAAGCTGAGTCAAGCGGATTCCATCGCAGATCAACATAATCACCTTGTGAGAGCCCTTCATTCTCCACCAGGGGACTGATATCTTTGATCTCGTTCTCGCCAAGCTCAATCACTGTCAAGTTGGTGAGAGTGGCCAGAGGCAAGACATCGCCTATCTGGTTCCCCCAAAGCGACAGCCAGATCAGGCCGGTGAGGTCGGCCAGCGATGGGACATCGGTAAGGCGGTTCTCATGAAGGTAGAGGTATGTAAGGCCGTAGAGGGCACCCAGAGGCGAGATGTTGTCTATCTCGTTATAGCCAAGATCCAACTCCGTCAGGTTGGCGAGGTTGGCCAGAGGCGAGACATCGCTTATCCTGTTCTGACCGAGGTCCAGTCGCCTCAGGTGTGTTAGGTTGGCCAATGGCGAGACGTCGCTTATCCTGTTGGTATCGAGCCGGATTTCTGTCAGGTTGGCAAGGTTGGCAAGAGACGAGATGTCGCCCAGATTGTTATCGCCAAGATCGAGCCCCGTCAAGTTGGTCAGGTTAGCCAGAGGTGAGAGGTCGCCTATCTGATTACCCCCAAGGGAGAGCCAGGTCAACTCGGTGAGGTTGCCCAGCGCCGAGATGCTACGTATCCGATTGCCACAAGCCCGAAGATCCGTCAAGCTGGTGAGGTTGGCCAGAGGCGAGAGATCGACTATCTGGTTCCAACAAACGTTGAGCTCTGTCAGATTGGTGAGATCGGCGAGAGGTGAAATATTGACTATCTGATTACTCCCAAGATCCAGGCCTTTTAGCATGGTGAGCTCGGTGATAGGCGATACATCCTGTATCTGATTGACTCCAAGTCTAAGGTCGATCAGCCCGGTGAGGCCTGCTAGAGGGGAGATACTGCTTATCTGATTGCCTCCAAGGTAGACTCCTGTCAGGTTGATGAGACCGGCCAAAGCCGAGATGTTGCTGATCCGGTTAGCCCAAAGGTGAAGGTTGGTCAGGTTGGTGAGGTTGGCCAGGGGCGAGATATCACTCATATGATTCCACCCAAGATGGAGTTCTTCCAGGTGGGTGAGATTGGCCAGAGGTGAGATGTCGCTTATCTGGTTGTTACTAAGGTTGAGCACTGTCAGGCTGGTGCACTGCTGCAGCCCGGTGAGATCAGAGATATTCTTCTGTCGAGCAGAGAGAGAGGTGAGTTCCGCCACGTCTGAGGGGTAGATGGGGCCCATGTGCTCACCGATGGCCGCCCTGACGGCTGCTTCAAGGTTGCGGTCTGCGAAGTATATGGCTTCTTCTGCAACAAAGTCAGCCGTGACAGCATAGTTGTCATCCATCGTGATCGTGGTTGAGGCAGCATTGATATCGGTAATGGAGTCCACATCGCCGGTCCACCTCGCAAACAGGTACCCTTCGTCAGCTTCTGCTACAAGAGCAACAGTGGTTCCACAGTCATACGTAGATGGCCCCTCACCTGGAGCAGTTACCGAACCGCCGTCTGTGCTGTCTGCTGTAAGATTGTATCTCAGGAGCGCAAAGTTGGCAGTCACACTCTTGGCTGCATCAACGGTGATGGCGGTTGCAGCAGAGCCGGGGTCGCCAACAGTGTCGCCAGTCCAGTTGACGAACTCGTAACACTCATCTGCCACGGCTACTAGGTCAACCATTACACCAGTCTCATAGGTAAACGTGCCCTCGCCAGGGGCGGTAACTAAGCCTCCACTAGTGCTGGAGATTGTGAGGTCATGTACCACCACGAAGTTGGCCGTGATTGAATAGTTGCCGTTCATCGTGATCGTGGTTGAAGCAGCATTGACATCGTGAATGGTCTCCACATCACCGGTCCAGTTCACAAACCGGTAGCCCTCCTCAGCCTCAGCCACCAGGTCAACCGCCGTGCCAGCGTCATAGGCAAGAGCTTCATTACCCGGAGCGGTTACCGAACCGCCTTCTGTGCTGGATATGGTGAGCTCATATTGAACAGCAGGCGGAGGACAGCCTATCGTCCCCGCAATGAGGGCTACCGCAATCAGCACAGTGCCGACTCTTGCTAGGTAACGGCACCTCCTCGGATTAAGCATTGTTCTCATGTTACACCTCCGGATTCAAGAAAGCGGGGACTGTTCTGACGGAGGCAAAAAAAGGGAGCCCACGTCTCACATCGATACATGCCCACCTGAGAATCGCCCGACATAGTGGAGCCAGCTGAAGAATGCACTGACCACCAACCCTTTGTTGGCCGTATGCTACTATGATACCATCACCAAGGAAATTGTCAACGGGTAGCTGCGCGGTGCGGCAAAAGACGTTGACGAGCTGAGAGGTCACAAGTCGCTAGATTGTGCAGCGAGGTAGCAGACCACGTGTTTATGCAACTTGAGAAACCCACTCACTGTTGCTCTTGCGCAGCCCCTCAGTGTACGGGGAAACCAGTAACACTGATGAAAGCAGATATGAGATTCGGGCCTCTCTTCCTTACCATCAAATACAGGTTTTTGTGGTCCGCGTCATGCCTTACCTGGAGGCAGATACGGAAGCCTTGACTATCCTGAACAGATTTGCCAGATGGTGAATTGGGTTGACCCCTAATACGGGGCGAGGGCATGGACGCTCCTAACAGACAGGACTTCCCAAAACTGCCTAGCCATGGTAGCATTTCCTTAGTATTACCTGTTGTTGGTAACGTATGCAGCGAGCAGAGGCTGTAACCTGCAGGTGTGTATTGGAAGTTCTTCGACAGGCACGGTGACGGCAACATGGCGCGGGCTGGCACAATGACAATTGGGCCTGATCGGGGGTGACAACGGATTACATCTGACTAAGACCGGAGGCGACAGATGGGGTTTTTAGATATGTTCAGGAGAAAACAAACAGGACCTGGGCCAACTAGGAATATGCAGCTGAGATTCCTGTTTGAGTGCTCCCGATGTTTTAGGGAGAAAGCGATGTGTTTTGACATATCGCTGGTAGATGATCAAAATGGAATCTATATGCCATTTGCTAAGGGGCAATCAACCAGTTCATCTGTGGTGAAACTACCTGCGGTCCTTATGAAAGTGGACAAGCAGGGCAATTACTTCGTGGAGCAAGTGTTTGACGTATCGAACAGTGGTGACTCCGTACCTCTCTCGGACGCAAGATGGGAAGACCTAGAATTCCCAGTCGTATGCCCTTATTGCGCGGAGAAAACACAATTCGTATTGGGCGCATGCCTTGTATTTGATGAACAGGGCGGCGTACTCATGCAGCGGGAAGTCTCACAGGACGTCTATGGTCCTCCCATCGGGCTACTTCGGGTTGAAGAGAAGGGGAATTGTACTGTTGTGGCTTTCCTCAATCCTGTATCCGGTTCCAGTAGAACCACTGATATGTCACGCGCGGAATCGAGTGAAGTCGAGCATCGTGTGGCTGATGAGGACCCAGAAGCTAGAGAAAGTGCCGCCGAGACCATTGCTCGGTGTAGTGCCGCAATTCAGGAGGATCCCAGTAACGTTGACGCGTATTACACTAGAGCCCTAGCGTATTCGTTGCAGGGGGACCATACCTCTGCATCGGACGACCTTGGCAGGGTCCTTCAGCTCGACCCTCAGAATATACCGGCAATTGTGGCTCGTGGGGTTTTACATGGTATCCAAGGCGAACATGATTTGGCCATGAAAGATCTAGATATGGCGATTGAACTGGACTCCGAGTACCTCCCGGCCTATCTCAACAGGGGTATTTGCCACTATGAGATGGATGACCATGATCTAGCTCTGAAGGACCTGGAGAAGGTGTTGGAAAACTCGACTCAACCTGTGTTAGTCGAACAAGCCAAGCAGTACTCAGTTATGTGCAGGAGGCAGAACGGTCTGCGTAGATGTGAGAAGGTCATGGCCTACTTCTACAACGGTCGACATGACCAAGCTGTTGGGAGACTGAAGAAGATCGTGAAGTCCGATCCTGATAACGCTGCCGCTCATTTCTATCTTGGCATGATCTACGATAGTAATGAGGACTACGAATCAGCTGTATCTGTGTTGGACAGGGCCATTGAACTAGATGCCCAGTTTCCCTACGCTCATAACCTGCGCGGCTGGATTCACCTCAAAACACGACACTACACAAGAGCGATAGCTGATTTCACTGAAGAGATAGAATACAACCCTGATTGCGTCCTTGCATACCTGAACAGAGCGCATGCATACCACGACATTCTGGAGCATGGCACGGAAATAGCCGACCTGAAGAGAGCACTTGAACTGTCAGACGATCCTCAACAACGAGCGAAGATCCAGCGCCAAATACGGGCCATATCGAAATACTAACCGGATCAACTGCCGGGGACGATACGGCTTGGGCTATCCTGTTAGCGGGCAGCCTGGCGGCATTTGCCATACGGCCAGTGGGCACTTCGGCCGCTTTTGGCTCCTCGCCTGGGGTTGTGCCGTGCTACCGTCTCCAGCCTCGCTCTGAACCCCCTCTGAATTCGCCGGTAGCTCCAGCCTAATCCGAGTAGTGTCTGTATTCTGCGGCTGTCTGCCATCCTGAAGTAGTTCCCCATTGGCACCTCCATGCTTTTCTCGATGGAGCATGCTAGACTTCGCTACCCGATGTGGCGGGTTTTGACCTGCACAGCCCTGGCAGGTTCTGGATGCCAGCTGACATCAAGACACCCAGGAAGATATTCCTGATGGGCTATGAGAAGCTAAATGAGGTGCAGAGGAGCAAGGTTGCTGAGCTTCTGATGAGATATCCCAGCCTCAAGGCGTTTTACCGGGACAAAGCGAAGATAAGAAAACTCTACTGACAGGAAACTAGAGAGGAGGCAGCCAGGCTTCTAGATCTCCTCATTTTTAATCTCAGGTCAGAGGATGATAGCGAGCTAATACGATGGGGTAACACCTTGAGACGCTGTAGAGATCCGATCTTGAATTACTACGACAACGGTACCACCAATAGCTTCACTGTAGGATGCAACACCAAGATGACAATGCTCAAGCGAGTCTCCTATGGTCTAGGGAAGGTCGACTCTACCTAAGAAAGATGCTCCTGGGGTTTGTACCATACCGTAGCTATTTCCACATACTTTAACAAAGAGCCCGAGAAATGTTGACAGAACAAGGTAAGATATCTACACTGAAAGGAGTGAGAGGAAAATGAAAGCGCTGAGCAGGGTGCTGAACATAGCAGGTTTCCTCGTCGTACTCCATGCCACGATTCTACACATCCCGTTTGTCATGTCTCGGACGTGGACATGGGGCGAACACGGGAGAGCATTATGGCCACACGTGCTGATCGCCTGCATCCTCTTCGGTGCCGCACTGGAACTGTCCCGTGTCGTTGAGAGAAGAGAACAAGAAGAAGAACGAGTGCAGAGAGAGGCAGCCGCGGCACGGTCCGAAACGACGAGTACAACAGAGACAACGCAGAGAACAGTAACGACGGAACAATCGAAAGAAGAGTAACATGACCGAACAGGACAAGGAGGGCACCACAGGCCCAGAGAGTGTCCGCTTCTGGGCCTAGATATCCAACAGCAAGAACCCGACTGCCCCGATCATTCGGGATACTCCGCGCTCCAATCAACGGTTGGAATCAGGCAAGCTGAACATCTCCGAGTTTTGTTAACTCCCGGGGAGCAGCGGCGTTATTGCTAGGTCAACCAGATACCTATATACACAGATAGGGTGAGCTAAGGTCATTTCTAGCTTGATGCGTATTCATCTTCTTAGCCTCAAACTGACACTCAAGGCATCCGCCCGACGGCTGATGGCCGCCCGGAGTAGCCTGGCTTTCTCTTTGATGCCAGCTCTCTCGCTTATCTCAGCCTCAGCTTGGGCTAGAGTTGCCTTTAAGCTGTCCAGAGGTATCAGCTGGCAGGCAGTGCAGTAGAAAGACTTTGATCTCCCATCGTCATAATGTTCCAGAAGATAGCTGAGGAGTTCCATCTTAGCCATTTCCTGTCGGGCAAATTCCTCAATACCATGTCTCTGGATGAAGGCAAAGTTAGTCGCCAGTGACCGGTGCGATACAAAAGAGTCACTTTGCTTTGCCCCTTCCATGCTCCGGCTCACCCTTTCGCATTTTGCCCAGTCTTGGCATTGTGCACAAGTTTCAAGGTGTTTCTGCTTGACACAGCAGGTAACGAATCCGCAGGCCGGATGCTTCTGTTCAAAATCGGGGCCTGCGCAGCCAGGGCATCTCGATGACCCTGTAGTATAGTATCTTGGGCAGAGGCCGCAATCGAGGCCACAAGCTCCAACGAAGGGATACTGCTTTAATGGGTACTCACTCATCTGGTGCTCTGTATCGGTTCAATCGTTTTCGGACAAATCGCCTAATACTGCTATTATGAGCGCCCAACAATATGCATAGTAAGTGAACTAGCAGGCATTAGTCAACACCTGTTACCCGAGTGTTACTCGAGTATCTCTGATTGCACGAAAGTCAGGAATGTTCAACAGTCCGTGATGTGGCGGGAATGTGTCAGTGAATGGAACACCATGATCTGCAGTACAGCATTTCCATCGGCAGACCTTTGGAGTCAATTTCGGGTATCTCTGGAATAGTCAAAAGACCTTGCTTTTCTCTTGATGCTGTGACTGCAGCCACAAGCGCATCAAGAATATCATCTTTGGCTAACCTGGTGCGCCTGAAGTTGTGTCGAGCGTATTCAACGACGGCGTCTGTGGCCGGGAAGACATGACGCAAGACATTCAGCCGCTCGTTGAAACCATCGTTCATCTTTTTCGAGTATTCCATTGGTTGCCCACTATTAAACCCGTAGAAACACATCTCTGGATGGATTTCCCGAATTTTTGACACGGCTACTTTATTATTTGGAAGAAACTCATCTAGTTGCCTGATCCTTGGAATTATTGCCAGCGATTGCCTGGATAGCCTTCTACCTGTTTTCTGTCTGTTGATCTCACTTGCCTTTTCCAAAGATTCTGAGTAGACTGCAGGTCGACAAGGAACTGGAAATACGCTGCTACTCCGCTTGCTACCCAACCGCTTCCTCGCTTCCTTGTCGCAGACACGTTCTCCATTTCCGCTGTCACGCAGACCTATCGGGATATCTATGAGGATCAACTTCGCATTCTTGCAACCTTGCCAGAGCTCTTCAATCGTCTCGAATATACTGACCGCCCACTCATTCGCATCTTTTAGCCTAACCGTAAACCAACCTCCTTTACAAGCATCTACACCAACGTAGAACATATGCAACTATCCCTTTCCCAATTTCTATATTCTGCGGACACAACACCTGATTTGCAGCAGGCCTAATTGGCATGATATTCCTAGGATTTGAGGGATCGTGGTCTTGCGGCCATTGCCATGACATTATATACAGAGGGTAGCGTGGTTAGCCTTCCTGTAATGTCCAACTCGTTCAGTTTTTCCGTTGTGAGATTCTCCCAGCGTCGAATATCGACTGCCATCCACTTGATGACATCTGTGATATCCACCGTTTGAAACACATACAGCCACTGCCTATTATCGATGGGCAGGACAATCTCCGGGAAGACCGAGAAGAGTATCTTGCTCGCTCCTACAAGCCCGTAAGCCGTATCTCCCATCGTATATGGTAGTAATCGCTTCATGGCATTCCAGATATCTGCTATAACCTTGTCACGTCTGCTCTCGTCCAATTCGAGGAGCAGTCTACCCCTCGGGTGACCACTTTGTACCAAGGACTGCTTGATATTGGTAAGCAAGCCCCCGACCTCATCCCAGCAATTGCGCAGCGTTGCTTCCATACTCTTGTTCTTGCCGAATGGGCCCCTCCGCGTCATGCCGAACTTCTTAAGTATAAGTGACGCACACGCGACGAATACCGCACCATCGTCATCCAATTCTTCGGACTCCTGGATGACCTGCCACGTGGCATTGATATAATCATCTCTGAAACCAGAGATTTCGGTGCGTATTTCAGCTGGAGACCTGGCTGCATCTGCGCAATCGAATAATATCCTGTCTTTTCTCATGGGGCATCCCCATTTCCAGCGCTGTTTGCGTACTGCACGGTTACCCTACTGTCCACGACAGAAGACTGCTTTCGGAATAGTCCCTCCATAACGGCAATCTCTTTCGGAGTGAGGTCGTAGAACTCATCGACCATCTAGCTAATCCGGCGTTCCTTATCACTGACGGCAGCCACATACACACTCCGCCCTTCACCAAAATAGGAATCATACACATGCTGGTATAGAAGCTCGCATTTCTGGTGGAAGATATCTTCCTTGAACTTCTCGGGCAGACCCTTGTCCAGCATGTCCTCAATAGTCACCATAACCTGCGCTCGGCTCTGCTGGCGCTTGCGCCAGTCCAGGACCAGCATTTCCGCTTTCAATTTCGTGAGCAGCTCTCGTGCCACCTTTTTCACCTGACTCTTTTCTTTGCGTGTCAGCCTCATATCGGGCTTGGTTAGGATATCAAAGATAGCCAGCTCTTCTTCGGTCAGGTTTTCTCTGACAACTCGCTTCTCCTCCTCGTTGAGTTCCCGGGCAAATTCAACCAGGCTATTGAAGAACATCTCGATGTTTATGGCACCCGAATTATACTCGTCTACTAGCTGCTGGAATTTTTCCATGAAATCCATCCGGGTACGGTTCATGCGAACAAGTTGTTTGATCTTGCGATCAACTATCGTACGAAGTCGCTCTGCCTCTGTATGCTTTCGTGCCTTCTCAAATCTCTGTTTCAACGCATCAAAGTCAATCTTGCTCAAGTCAACCAGATGAGCCTGATATCCCGAACCGGCCGTTTTGATTCTATAAGGCTCTGCTGCAACAGACTTGTCCAGCAACTCCTCGACGGCACCCATAACTCCCGAAATGTCCGGCTCCGGGGTAAGCGAGCGGATCTTCTCCGCAATCACGGCAACGGTTGCCCTGACAGGTATGAACTCGTTCGCATGGGGATCTGGCAGTATAGCCTTGAACAGTTTAAGTACATCGGCAGCGAGGGATAGATAGCTTCTTTTTGAGTCGTCGTTAACTACAATGACTTCCACCGCATCGTCGAGTAGCCTAATCTTCTCGAATCCACTGGCTGCCTGGATATTGGCAAGTTCAATCCCGCGGTCCGTACAAAACGTCTCCATTTCTGACACGGCCTCTTTCAGAGCGTTCAATAACTCGCTCTTGTCCAGAACAGGTGTTTCGCCCTCCCGAACACCCCCTCCGTATTCCGAGCCGTAGATGGCCAGCGCTTTCTGGAGGTCACAAAAGACCCCAACATAGTCCACTATCAGCCCGTTGACCTTGTCTCTGAACACCCGGTTTGCCCTGGCAATGGTCTGCATCAGCGTGTGGTTGCGCATGGGCTTGTCCAGGTAAATGGTGGAGCAACAGGGAACATCGAATCCGGTCATCCACATGGCACAGACAAACACAATGCGGAACGGGTCATCGGGGTCTTTGAACTTCTTATCCATGTCCTCCGTCAGCATGCGCCTGCGATGAGGAACAATGTCCAGTCCCCTACTCATCATGTCCTCAACTTCGTTCTGTGATTGCGAAACTACCACTGCCATGTCGGTCTCTTTCATGTAACTGATTTTATCCTCGAGTTCCCATCGTTCCAAAGCACCGCTGGTCGATGCGAGTTGAGTTCTAAGCCCTTCCTGATACTCCTTCCAATATTTGAGCACCTTATCATACATGCGCACTGCAGTTGCCTTGTCAATGGACACGACCATCGCTTTGCCCTGGTGCCCCCGCCCCATGAAGTGAGCGACGATATCCTCTGCTATTCTTTCCAGTCTATCGTCCCGCGTAATCAGATGATACTGGCGGCCAAACTCCCGCTCGAGCTTCTTCTCCTGTTCTTCATCCATCTCTGCCTCTTCCAGCAGGCGCTCCATGTCTTCCTTCAGGTCGCGATTGGTGAGCTGTAGCTCCGGGATGCGGTTCTCGTAATAAAGAGGCACAGTGGCAGCATCATCCACAGATTGCTTGAAGTTGTAGATGCTGACGTAGTCACCGAAGACCTGTCTCGTCCTCTCTTCGCCAACCATCAGTGGAGTACCGGTAAAGGCCAGGAAAGCCGCCCCTGGCAGGGCGTTACGCATGTTCTGGGCGAAGATATCGTATTGTGAGCGGTGCGCCTCATCAGTTATCACGATAATATCGGTGCGGTCGGACAGTTTGGGATACAGCTGGCCACGCTCGGTCCAGAATTTCTGAATGAGGGTGAAAACATAGCGGTGGTCTTCTTTGAGAAGCCGTCTCAGGTGCTGGCCGCTTGTGGCCTGGATGTGCGGCTCCGTTATGACGCCGGCGTTGGCAAAGTTCTTGTAGATCTGGTCGTCCAGCTCCTGCCGGTCGGTCACAATCAAGAATGTCCAGCCCCCGGGAATACGGCGAAGCACCTTCTGGGCAAAGAACATCATAGAGTAGCTCTTACCGCTCCCCTGAGTGTGCCAGAAAACGCCAAGACGCCCCTGCTTCTCTTCCAGCTGTTGCAGAGCTTTGATGGCATTGTTCACACCAAAGTACTGGTGGTTCTTGGCCACGAGCTTCACCAGCGGCCCACCCACATCGGTGAAAACGGTGAAATTCTCGGCAAGGTCGAGGAAGCGTTGTTTGTCGCATGTGCCCCGGATGATGGTTTCCAGAGACACAACACTCGGCTCCTGCTCGTCGCTGATCTTCTTCCACTCGTTGAAGTGTTCCCACTCGGCACTCATGCTGCCAATTCTACTGTTGCTTCCGTTGGATACGATGACGAAAGTGTTATACCAGAATAGCTGAGGGATAGTGGACTTGTAGTCCCGCACATTGTCGCGGTAGGCGTTCTCCAGGCGCTTGTGGGCGGCCTTCAGTTCGAGGAGAATGAGCGGCAGACCATTGACGAAGCCGAGAAGGTCAACACGCCGCTTGTACATCTCGCCGGAAATCCAAAACTGTGAAGCTAGGAAGAAATCATTGTTCTCCGGGTTGTTCCAGTCGATGACACGGACGGTCTCCGTCTGCAGGTCACCATCGGGGGTAGTGACTAGTGTTCTGACCCCGTTCTTGAGCAGAAGGTAGATCTCCCTGTTAGCTACCGCTGGATGAAGCGTGCTTCGGTCTCTGACCAGTTCTTCAACTGCCGACTCAATCGAATCTTCAGGTGAATTCTGGTTCAGCCGCCGCAGAGCAGCACGCAGCCTGGGAACCAGCACCACTTCCTGCGTGGTCTGCCTGCCCAGAGTCGAGCCAATACCAACCTGCTCGTAAAAGCAGTCTGCCCTTTCATACCCCAGCTCCTGGAAAAGTTCAATGGCTGGCTGCTCTACAAGAGTTGACTCCGAGTACTGGTCAGTCATGCCTGTGTCTCTCCGGTGTCTATATCAAGATTCTCCACATCAATCTCGCCGGAAATCAGCCTGGGCAACAGCAGGTCTCGGGTCTGGCGGAGGTTGGCAGTGTGAATCAGCAGCAGAAGAATGTGTTCTACAAATACATCGAACGTTCGGCAGAAGTCCGTCAATAGGTGTTTCGGCGGCAATATCAACTCCAGATTACCCAAGTTGATAGGACTGAGGTTTTGTTGTGCTACCCCGGTTGAAATCATCTCTAGTCGACGCCTTAGGCTATCTTGGCGAAACGTGAAATACACAAATGACTTTCCTATTCCCTCTCTTGGCAAAATCTTTGCGACTCGTTGGTTAAGCAAGTGTTGTTCCCCATAAAACAGACACGTCCTTCCCACATTGCCAGTTAGCGAAAGCAGAATATCACCCGTATGAAGACGGCAATGCTCTGGCATACTTGGTGGCACGCTGTCAACACGACTATTACAGTCCGACATAAAAACTCCGTCCTGGATGTTCTTGATCGTCACGATTGCATACTTGCCATTAACTACGTACTCTTTGCTGCTGAAGGCAAAGCCGGATACGATCCTAACCAGTTCGTTTAGCGTACCGACCTCCCACCCGTCTGGAATCAGCCTCAGCTCCGACTCAACCATCCTGGCCTTCTCATGACCTGGAAAGCGGAAGTTGACGAACCACTCCCGGTATATCATCTGCGCCATCTCTTCCAGTATCTTGATGCGGTGGGTGTTGTTCTCAATGAGGTTATCATAGGCGGAGAGGATAGCGGCGATCTTGCGCTGGTCGTTTGGATCGTGCACAGCTATCTCGACATTATCCAAGTGATTTCGGTTCAGGGTAGGTACGCCTGTGCCAGCGTCCCAACGCTCCAAGTGCATTGCTATCAGAAAGTAGTACACGTATCTTGGGAAATTCTCCTTAAAGTCCTTGACCCACAACGTCGTGTTCAAAGGCCAAAATGGTTGCTGAAGATACAAAATCTCTCCAAGAGCTCCACTTCTGCCGGTAGTCACGCCTGGTGGGTTGACCTTATATTCAGTGTGATAACCATGGATAGTCGTCGACGCAACAACCGGGTAAGGTCCATCCACACGTTGTACAGTTGGCAGATCAAAGCCTCTTTGTAATGTGACAAAGTCTTTGAAAATGATTTGTCTAAGCATTCTACTCAAACCATCTTGTCTAGTAGCTTTGCAACATTCTCCGCGATTCGTTCCTCCAGCTCCCGTGCCTCAGTATTAAGGATTTCCAGCTCCTCGTTCAACTCCTGCAGCCGCTCCGAGAACTCGAAATCATCAGCTGCTTGTTCAGCAACACCCACGTAGCGGCCGGGGTTGAGGGAGTATCCCTGCTGCCTTATTTCGTCCAGGCTGGCACCCTTGCAGAGTCCTGGCACATCAGCATACCTATTCTCAGGGAACTGCTCCTTCAGCATCTCTGTGCTGCCGTTTCTCGTATCTAGAGGCTCTCCACGATAGAGGCGAACAATATTGGCGATGAACTCAATCTGCTCGGGGCTGAATTCACGGTGCGCACGGTCAACCTGGTGGTAAATATGCCTGGCGTCAATGAACAGCATTTTGTCTCTTCTATCAGTGTTCTTCTTGCCCCTGTCGAGGAACCAGAGCGTGCATGGCAGGGTCACAGTGTAGAAGAAATTCGAGCCGATAGCTATCATCACATCGACACTGTTGTCTTCAATTAGTTGTTTTCGTATTTCGAGTTCCGACTGTCGGGCGTCACTGGCTGAATTTGCCATCACAAATCCGGTACGACCATTATCATTTAGCGCGCTGTGGAAAACCTGAATCCAGAGGTAATTAGCATTGTCCGCCCTCGGGATGCCGTAGTTGTATCGGGGGTCGTCCTTGATCTTCTCCTTATCAACTCCATTGACGTTGAACGGAGGATTGGCCATGACAAAGTCAAACTTGCGCAGGCTCCGGTGTACATCCTCATAGTAAGAATTCCCTTGCCTGATGTCGCCAGACAACCCGTGTACGGCAAGGCTCATGCGGGATAGGCGGATGGTCTCAGCCACCTTTTCCTGTCCGTAAAGCGAGATTTCGGCGCTGGGGTTTCGCTGGTGCTTCTTTACGAAGTTGGCACTCTGGACAAACATGCCAGCCGAACCGCAGGCCGGGTCCAGGATACGCCCGTGATAGGGCTCAATGACCTCTACGATGAGCTTGACCAGAGATGTAGGAGTGAAGAACTCGCCACCGCGCTGTCCTTCAGCCATGGCGAACTTGCCCAGAAAGTATTCATATAACTTCCCGAACACATCACCTTCCATATCCATCGGGATGGATGCGAACAGTCTCAACAATGCCACCAGTGTGTCATTTTCCAGTCGGTTGTAGTCTTTTGGCAGAACTCCACGCAGTTCCTCGTTGTCGGCTTCAATGGCTTTCATAGCCTCGTTGATGACACGACCTACGGCTTCCCCCTCCGGAATGTTCAGAAGATGGGAAAACCTGGCTTGCTCGGGCAGGTAGACAAATCCCCTGGCATGATAGTCAGCCTTACTGACACCGCGCCTGCGGCCGTGTGCGATGGGTGAGCCTTCCAGTTCTTGTCTGGCGATGCCGAACTTGTGGTCAGCGTAACGGAGAAAGATAAGGCCGAGGACCGGCACAGAATACTCTGACGATTTGAGACGGGAGTTGGCCCGCAGCTGGTCTGCCGCCTCCCACAACCTCTTTTCTATCTCAGAATGATTGCCCGCCATAGCTAGCCCTCCTTCGCACTGCACTGCTCATAGAAAGTATATACAATAATCATGGGTGATGGAAGAGTACTGAAGACATCGGCTGCGGAGCTAGGCGATGCTGCACTCGTCACCTTGTTATCTACCGTTCCAGTCTCTTGATCGACGTCTAGGGTATTGCTTAGGTGTTGGAACTCTTGGAAACCATTGATGCTTACGAACTCTGCACGTTAATGGCCTTCTGCCGCTCTGTTGTCTTCGATTAGCTATGGCGACTCCAAAGGCAACAAGAAGGGAAAGGCCCAAAACAACAGCAGTTATGGCAATCCAGCCAATAGGTTGGGTTAGCTTTGGATATTGTGCGATAACAGCAAAGTATGATAGGTGGTTCATCGTGACTGAAATGCTGTTTTCCTGCAAGTGTATCTTGCTATCATGGATGACACTCCACTCTTCGGTGTCCCAATTCCATGTGGCACCCACCAAGTCTTCTTCATGGAAACCAAAAGGAATATCGTCGGGGTCATAGCCGAAAGTGAATGTGGCTGGATCGTCCAACCTTGCTCTATTTGGGGATATGTCATAACAAGAAATAACTCTATAGGGGTAGCGAGATGAGATTGGCGGGTCGGCTATCACGATTGTGACTGTCTCAAGTGTTTCACCTTCTCTGGTCATTCCTGTAGTTAGATTGTCGATTCCAACGCTGAGGAAACCTTCTGACCAAACAGTCACAACCGGTAGTGCGAAAACTTCTTCTGACAATTCACGAAGCACTTCATCCACGCTTTCATGGCCAAGACCCCTATATCCCTCAGCATCGGTCAATCTATACTCAAATAGTGCTTTGTCAGTCTCTTCCCTCCAATGCTTCGCCTCATATAGAGCTTGCTCTAGTTCCATAACGCTGGCCTTGGGCATGTCAGACTGAGCAATCCATTGTTCAGCTTGTTCGATCTTGCTATCTAGTCTGATTAAGTCCAGAGATATTCGCCGATACTGCGAAGCTGGCTCCTCACTTTCAAAGTAATGGCTGACTGTAATTTCGTGAGCGCGCTGTGCTAATTGAAGTTGGATGCTACTCACGCCCATTGAGTATATAGCAAGTATTATCGCTGCTACTGGTAGGGCAAACCGAAGCCACCATTCTGCTGGATTCTTAATGCTCTTGAAGAAAAGCCACGGCTCTAGTGCTTTCACAGTGTTCCTCGGGGAAAGCCCCCTATCTGATGTTCACGAACCACCAAACCCAACCTCTCATCACCAAGCATTATATCACAATGAGCTGGGCACTCATGGAACCTATGTCAACCACGCATTCCGTCATCTTGTTACGGCTGGATCAACAAAACAAGCTAACATACAGTCTCTCAATCAGGTGTACCGTAGCTTTGACCCCAGCCGCCCGAGTCCTAATAATCAACAATCACTCCTCTGGCTTCGAGCTGAGGTATATATATGTTGATGGAATCAGAGCTTAGAGGGTTCCCCGTCAGATTGACTTCGTCCCTTTCTGAGAGTCCTTCATTCTCCACCAGTGGTGACACATCACTTATCTGATTCCCCGGAAGCCAGAGTCCACGTAGATTGGTGAGATTGACCAGCGACGAAATATCGCTTATATGGTTATCATCAAGCCACAGCGTTGTCAGGGCAGTGAGATTGGCTAGGGGTGAGATATCGCTTAGTTGGTTACTGCGAACGCGGAGTTGATCCAGGTCGGTGAAGTTAACCAGAGGTGAGACATCACTTATCTGGTTGTCATCAAGCTGAAGGTATATCATCTTGGTGAGGTTAGCCAGAGGTGAGATATCGCTGATTTGGTTGTCGTGAAGTCGAAGGTCTGTCAGATTCGTGAGATTGGTTAGTGGTGAGATGTCACTTATCTGGTTACCGCTCGCGTCGAGCAGTACTAGACTGCCGAGATTAGCCAGCGGTGAAATATCGCTTACCTGGTTAGAGGGCATATCGACTCTTATCAGATTGGTGAGGTTGGCGAGTGACGAGATGTCGCCTATCTGGTTATTCTCAAACAGGAGCCCTCTCAGGTTGATGAGGCTAGACACAGGTGAGATATCACTTATCTGGTTATTACTAAGGATGAGCCACGTCAGGCTAGTTAGGCCGGACACAGCGGAGATATCATCTATTTGGTTGTCACGAAGGTCCAGTGTGCCCAGGTTGGTCAAGTTGGTCAGATTGGCAAGCGGCGAGATATCGCTTATGTGGTTATCACGAAGATAGAGTTCTGTCGGGCCAGTCAGATTGGCAAGCAATGAAAGGTCGGCTATCTGGTTGTAACTAAGATGGAGCTCTGTCAGGCTGGTGCAGTGCTCCAGACCAGTGAGGTCGGAAATGTTCATATGGTCAGCCCACAAGCAGGTAAGCCCTTCCAGATCTGACGGGCAGATGGGACCCTCGGGTTTATTGATATGGGCGGGCCATCTGATTGCTGTCTCAAGATTGGAGTCGGCGAAGTACACAGGCTCCTCCTGCTGGAGGTTGGCCGTTATAGAGTAGTGTCCGTTCATTCTGATGGTGGTTGAGGCAGCATTGACATTGGCAATAGTACCCACGTTACCAGTCCAGTTGACGAAGCGGTAGCAATCAGTTGGAGTGGTGCTAATGGAGACCACCGTACCTGCGGCGTAGGTATGTTGCCCGACCGACGGGCTCGTTGAGCCGCTCCCATTTATCCCCACAGTCAGGGTGTAGTAGGTCACGGGTATTTCGTAGAAGTTCGCCATAATGGAGTAGGTGCCGTTCATTGTGATGGTGGTCGCGGCAGCGTTGACATTCGCAACTGTACTTACATTCCCGGTCCAATTGACGAAGTAGTAGCCACTAAGCGGATTCGCCACCAAGTCAATTACCGTGCTGGCGTTGTATGTGAAAGTCCCTTCACCGGGTACGGTTACCAAGCCGCCAGCAGTGCTGGAGATGGTAAGATCGTACTCAACCGGTGGTATCTCCTTAAAACTGGCAGTGATTGAATAGTTGCCTTCTACCACGATTGTGGTTGAAGTAGTATTCGCACTGGCAACCGTGCCCACATCCCCACTCCAGTTGACAAACTGGTAGCCTTCGTCAGGTTGAGCGACAAGGCTGACCACTGTTCCTTCATCATAGGTGAAAGTCCCTTCGCCAGGAGTGGTCACATTACCCCCAGCGGTGCTGGAGATGGAGAGGGTGTATTGAAGTGACGGGACGCCGACAATAGCGAACGTGGTCAGGTGAAATACCGAAGCTGTGACAGTATTTGTCGTCGTGTCCACCACAGATTCGCATATCACCCACTCGCCTGTCGCTTCATCATGGTAGGCTATAACTAAGTTCTCTTCATTTACGCCCGTGGGAATATCCGCCGGGTTATATTTCCAGGTCAAACTCATGGCCGGGTCAAAGGTAGCTCCCGCTGGGCCGAGGTTGTAGGCTAATCCAACAATATGGGCATCCTCTGGTGGTGCGGCTGGTTCGGGGTCCTCATCTACCTCCAGAGTGAGTAGCGGATTGCCTTCCCTATCTAGGGCGATGGTACCCTCCGGAATTGTAACGGTGAGCATTTCGTCCGAGGATGTGAGGATTGCGGTGTCGAGCATCTTGCCGGAGTTAGGGTCTATGTCAAACATAGTAACACCAACACAGCCTACGGTCGCGGCAATCAGGGTTATCACCATCAGAAAGGTGCCAACTCTTCTCACGTTCATGAGCCCTACATAACCATTATATCACTGGAAAGATAATCATCAATGGGCCGCGGTGGAATTTTGAAGGGCGTCGGGAGCTATACTGACTGAGACCTCTTTTTCGTGGGCGGAATTGTGAGTGCTATAATGTTTCATCATGACACTTGTATTAAATTGCTTAACTCACGATTACTTGATGCAAGTTTCTGACAGAAGACTAGTGCTATTGCCTGATTATAGAATGTTCGATGATGATTCAAACAAAAACGTGTTCTATTGTGGTCATGTCGCTTTCAGTTATACCGGTCTTGCCTACATTGAAGGGAAGAGAACTGATGATTGGCTATTGTCAGTATTACCTGAATCGTTTGAAACATGGCTCACAGTTCTTAGAGGAAAATCCACAGAAGCATTCAAGAATATTAGAATACCACTGAAGTATGGACAGCTCAAACGACACGCATTTGTTGGGGTTGGTTGGCTCCGTGCGAATCCAGATGGGCCACTGTGCCCTGCCTTGGTATTAATATCGAACTTTTACGGAACCAGAGGCGAGCTTCTAGATTCAGTAAGCGACGAGTTTAATGTATTTGGTTTACGTTTGTCTGACAGAAATAAATTCATGATATTTCCAGTAGGTCAGAAGATAGCTCAGGAGGAACTAAAACATCTTCATCGAAACATTAAGACCTGCATCGAACGAAACACGGGCCCGATAACTATGTTGAGGCATCTTGTCAATACGATGCGTAACGTGGCAAACGACAATCCTTCCGTGGGGAAAAATCTGCTTGTATTGGGCATGCCAAAGGTTGCAGCGGGTAACCCAGGTATGGTCTACCCATTTGTCGAAGATAAGATGAATACTTTTTTCTACATACCTGCAAACAGTCGAAAACAAGTTGCATACGGCCCCTCCATCAAGTGCCGTGGTTTGACTGTGGCGCATCTTGAGATGCGCTAACTCATTTCAAATCCATTTTTCAATTCATTCTAAGCTAAGATTACTACTACTGAACAGAAATCGAGATAAACACGTGCATGTGAGAGCTTGAGTTGCACAAAAAGCCATCTTGTTGGGTAGTAGGGGATACTCACTTCCTTGTGTGCCTGCACGCCTTTGCCTAGCTTCCATTAGGCCGCTGAAGCTCTTGGGCCTTCCTCCAAAGGAAGTAGTACTTCCTGATGGTATTGCTGAAGCTCTGGGGATATTCAGGGTCGCGGAAGCTCCGAAGTAGATACCGTGCTTCCTTTGGCGAGTACCCCTGGTCGAACAAAGCAAATGCCTGGCACTTGAGACTGCCAGGGTCAAGGTTATACCTGCGTGCCACCGCTACAAGTTGCTTATCGCTTGCAGGTTTCATGGAGACATTTTACGAGATGCTGATGGAGATAGCAATGAGGACAATTATGAAGACGCTTTCAGAGACACAGATCGCGACTTGCAGCGATTGTGTCAGCCTTGATAGGACACCTTGTTGTTCACCGGCAGCGGTATTGAACGTTCCATCGCAATGTGCAGGGCCCGATGCTGGGGTCGTCGTCGTGGCGACTCAGCTCAGATGATCAACCTGGTCTGAGACTGCCGGCCCAGCAAAGCGGAAAAAGAGATTAGCGCCGGGCCCGTGACCGCCGCTAGAAATCGCCTAATCTTTTCTGAGAACAAGCAGCAAGGAGTGAATCACGGGGCGAAAAGGTCAGGGGGGTATAAAGACACTGCCGGCCAAAGATCGGCCCTCAGAATCCCTATGAATTGCTGTGTGCAGGGCACCACATTGTTCCTGTCGGGGCGGTCATACAGCAAGTCGGCTGCAGACTGTATTAAGGAAGTGTTCTTGTTTGTTCTTGTGCTCCCTGTTCAACTTAATAACTATGCGGGCACAGCGTTTCACTCCAGAAAAAAGAACAGGGCAAAGAACAGGGAAAAGTACAGGGCAAAGAACAGGGAAAAGTACAGGGCAAAGTACAGACTATATTGCACAGAATATCGTATATCAGTGAATGAACAGTGACCATAAGGTGAAGTGTGGCAAGTGCAGGGTAGGGAGGAGAAAAGAGCGGGCATAGAGCGAATAGTGAAGAGCAGAGAAGAAAGAACAGCGGGAAGGCATTACAGGAGTACAGAGCATAGGAGCACAGGAGTACAGAGCATAGGAGCACAGGAGTACAGGGGCATAGGAGTACAGAGTACAGGGGCATAGGAGCACAGAGTACAGGGGCATAGGAGCATAGAGCATAGAGGAGCACAGGAGCATGTTCTGTTGCCCGTAAGGCACATTGCCAGATCGGGCTCATCCCATGTCGTTTACTACTTTGTCACCCTATCACTCTCCAATGCTGCAATCTTCTATGCTCGAATGCTATGCTTTTTCACTGTGCGAGCATTAACTCCCAGCAAAGCAGAAAGCATAGAGATTCAGCATAGAGATTCAGCATAGAGATTCAGCATAGAGATGCAGCACAGGGTATGCAGTACAGGAGAAACACGAAAAATGAGATATCAGGCGGTGCGGCAATGAGCAGCGCCAATACGGAGGGACGACATCAAGCTGCACTATTCTGACAAATGTGCAATGGCGATTTGGTGTATCACACAACCCACTATTTGATTGCTATTCCTTATTTATTTGTCTTGCCTAATGCCCGATTGCCACGCATAGACTAGTATCCCAACCACACTTAGACAGACTATTAACACAGCGTCTGGCCAAGGATCCGGGATGCGATGTCGAATCGCACTCCAAGTTGTTATCGTTCCCACCAGAAGAAGTGCTGACCACAGCGTCTGTCTCGCATAGTTGGAGTGCTTGATTATCTTATTGAGCCGTTGTGACACTTTTCTTGTTCGATTACTCCACAAATAGTACGCGGACAGCAATATCGAGTAAACCAGGAATAGTAGAAAGATACCGATAAAGAATGTATATGCCAAAGGTATCGAACCTAGCGCAAACACAACCCACAGTATCACTAGTAGGATGGGTACAACAAACCAAGATGTTTTCCGCTTCCGTACCAGAAGAATCCCAACTCCAATGATTATTAATGAACTTATTGAGCGCCCAATCCAGTCTGTCATGTTTCCCCATCCTCCCTCTGCATGTCCACCCCAATTTATAGCGGCAACTAGTAAGGAAACAAGTCCCATTCCCAGAAACGTCTCTATCTGATTCAGTAGTTCTTCTCTTTGTTCTTTACTCAATTCCTCGCGTTCCTTGGGAGGTCCTGTCAAAAAGTGTGTAAAATGCTAAGCGACAGCGAGTACCTCCTCCCGTTTGGCTTCCTGAATCTCATGTAAATCGATGCCAAGATAGACTAGCTCGAGCTTCTCTGGCGCATCCAACCTCCGGAACCTCTGTTCTGCCAGCATGAGCATCTTCCAGATGACCGCTGTGGCGTTCTCTATCTTTCTGTACCGTTTGGCTGCATCTGTTCTCAACCTGAGGGCTGCAAAGGGCGATTCCACTACGTTAGTCGTGCGCAGATGCTTCCAGTGTTCCCTCGGGAAACGGTAGAAGGTCACCATCCTATCCCAGTCCCGGGTAAGTGTCTCGCTTGCTCGGTTATAGCCTTCTCTTTCGCACCAGAGCACAAACAGATCCCGTTTCTCCTCTGCATCCTGCTGGCTTTCGGAATAGACTATGCTCTGCAGTTGTCTCTTGGCCTTAAGCTTGACCCTCTTGGGTAGTTTGTCCAGTACGTTCAGCACCTTATGATTCCAACAGCGCTGCTCCAGGGCATCCGGATAAACGTTGCTCAAAGCTCCCCAGATACCGAGATTGCCATCTCCTACAACCCCGCGAGGACAATTCATTCCCCGTTCCTTGAGGCTGCGCAACACTCCAGACCAGCTGTCAGTCGACTCCCTGTAACCCGGCTCTACCGCCAGTACCGTCTTCCGACCATCGCTTAAGCCACCGATTACCACCAGAAGTGCCGCCTTCTCTTTCTCCAGTCCTGCCTTCACGTATATTCCATCCACCCACAGGAAGACAACTTCGAGTCCAGCAAGGCTGCGCCTGTTCCACTCTTCCCACTCCAGCTGCCATCGTTCCTTAAGACGAGCTACCGTGTTGGCCGACACAGGGGCCTCCTCGCCCAAGAGGCCTTTCAGGGCAAGGTCAAAGTCTCCCAATGCAAGCCCATGAAGGTAAAGCTGAGGTATGAGTTCACTTATCCCTTTGCTCCTTCTGACAAAGAGGGGTAGTACCCGACTCTGAAAACGTCCCTCCAGCCCTCGCACCCTGGGGCGCCTAATCTTGACCGTCCCGCATCCCAATGTGAGCCGTCGTCCTCTGCCATGGCCGTTCCGGTACACCGGCGGGCTATCCACCGCCTTACATCGCTCCGACTTCTTACGTCCCACCAACTCTGTGACTTCCTCCTCCAAAAGAGACTGAACGAATTCCTGGATCTTCTTGCGCGCCCATTCTTCTAGATTGTCCCACACTATTCTTGACGTCTGGCCTTCTGTTATGCTTTGCTTTCTCATAGCGGTAGTGAGTACCTCCTTCCTGTTTTTTTGCTAACAGAAAGAGTACTCGTTGCCGCTAACTATTTCCACACTTTTTGAGTTTACCCCGTTCCTTGGTCATGATTCCCACTAGCATTTGCGTGGTTTTCTCGACCTTACAACCTCATCCTGAAGATGGCGAAGTATGCGAACTAATCGTTCCAACTACCATCCCAAACAACTTGGAAATCGGTAACTATTCCCATGCTAACGTACGAATCCTGCCAACCAGCTTCGTGAAATAGACTCACCGGTGTATAAGATCGTCCGACTACAATGCTTACCGTTGACACTGCTCTATCTGGGTGTGGCTGACCTGGCGGCCATCCAGTAACGTCAACATAGACTAGCCCTCTATCCGTTGTTTGAAAGGCATTGCACGCGTGTCCAGTATTTCCAGCTAGTGTTATGCTGACATAGGCGCATCTGATTCCTGCCAATTCAGCGTTGTTGTGAAGTCTCTCCGCAAAATCGGCGCACACATGAGGGTTACCAGGTTGTGCAGCCCCATCAATTATGTTTTGAATGTGCTCTAAATCTACGTGACTTTCTGCGCTACCGTAATACACTCCTGGTACACTCATTGTATATATGTATGGGAACTGGTCAGTATTATCATGTCGTAGGAAGCTAACTAATTGAAAGTAGCTTGGATCACGGGCATTTTCGTTATTGATGAGTACAATGA
The DNA here is from genome assembly GCA_046483735.1 of Dehalococcoidia bacterium. GTDB lineage: Bacteria > Chloroflexota > Dehalococcoidia > GIF9 > AB-539-J10 > RBG-13-51-36. Next base: position 41,564 of record JAWOCP010000078.1, on the reverse strand, counting down.
AATCTCCTGTGTTGTCATAACAGCCATTCCCTGAGAGGTATCCCCCCGACGTATGTACAAGACCTAGGTAGTAGTCTTCATATGCACCAGTATGGGAATTGATTTCGTCAGAACGAGGGGGAGTCGTATCAGAAGGAGAGGGTGTAGTATCAGACGGGGAGGGAATCGTGTCAGATGCAGAGGGAGTCGTATCAGGTTGATTGGGGTTTCTGAAATAGTTAGATATGGAGTTGAATAGACCATCTTTGTAGTCGGATAATGGCTGCACCCCAGCGAAGGAGAAGATGAGGAACAAGCATATCAAGGAAAACACCGTGAGTTTCATACTAGGCCATCGCCAGCTGTTCTTGGCAGCAACCTTACAGAGCCAAACAAAGAGAACGAATCCCGCGACCAACATCAGACTGCCGACCAGTGGATGCTGGGCAAGCTGATGCGAGAACAGCTTTACAGCCAACCAGATGAGAAGAACTGGCAACGATAGTATCGAGAGATTCAGGACCAGTCGATACAGCTTTCCGAGGCCTTTGTACCTCTTGGTGAGATAGTAGAACCACTTCTCAATGGAGTAGAAGATAGAGAACCCGAAAACTGGCCAGAACGGCAAGTAACTCTCGGCGAACGTGCTGATTGTCAGACCCACAATCGAAGCCGCGAATACCAATAGCAGAGCTTTCAGCCAATCCGGAAAACTGGGGCTAGTATTAGAGGCCTTCCACCCCGCGTTGCCACTCTCCCCTTTTGCTCCAGGGTTCTTGTCAGACCGCGGTCGGTTGGATTTGAAGCTCGTATTGGTTTCTTTTCGGAGACTTCTGAGTCTCCTATTCGTGCAATCAACACAGGAGCAGTTAGGAGGATGACTACCTCTCAAGTAATCCCGGTCCTCTATTGCCATTGTATACGCGCCCTCCATTGACACGGTTTGCCATAGGACAGGAAATTGTGGCCAGTGTCGGATCCGGGCTGAACATACTTGAGGCTATGACAATTCTCTGACACACCCTTAACCACGAATCCTATATTAGTCCTATGTAACTATTCTATCAATAGCGAAGGAATTGTCAATACCTCATCATGTGTTCATCAGTGGGTATCCCACATCTACGGGAGGCTGGTGGCAGATGAACTCACCCGGTGCAATCTGGGAAATGGGGCAAGGGACGGAGTCCCTCGCAGCTTCTCTGCTGGTTCACGAATTCCAGGGTCAGCTGTGTCGTTGACTCCGTGTGCCAGGAGTTGCAGTGTTCACAGACGCGATCTATATCGTTCCTGAAGGCCTCCTTGTTGCTAGCTGTATCAATCCTTTTCGAGTAGCAGTGTACCTTACCCCCGCATCGTGGGCATTGGGCTATTGCGTAGGGCTCACCAAGTTCAGCCCTGAGTTTTGCAGCTGTCTCCGTAGGCAGCTCCCTATCGTGTCTGAAATATACGTGACCGCATTCCAGGCACTCGTGGCTCTCTCTCTCGTAGAATGGCTTCTTAGCGTCAGGTATTGAGAGCCAACCCTTCACGCGCTTCCCGCATCGCGAACATTTTAGATAGAAATATCTATCGTGCCTAGCATCGTAGTCCGTCATGCCATCCTTTCATCTACTTAGCCAATAAAGATACCCCAAAACCGAGCTAGTGCGGCTCCGCTTCCGATATGGGTAAGAAGACGCTCGGGGCTATATTTGGTGAGTTCTCTCTCTGTTTCCATGTTGCCATCTGCCATGTTTGTATAGTTACGTGCTCATTCGTACTTCTCTTCCACAGCTCGGACATTTGGTCTTTATGATACCTTGCCCTCTGCGGACACGATATTGGTGGAAGCACGCTCCGCAGTTCACAACAACATGCCTTCGGTCTTCCTTTGGTTCTTTTCTAACAGGGTTTGGAGGTGCGATATATTGAGATCTACGAGGATTATCTAGGTCCTTGATTTTGGACCATTGCCTGAATCCATTGATTAGCAACCCTATTGCCCAAATGAAGGCTCCAATCCAGATTATGGGTATCTCTGCGATGAGTAGGGTAATCAATCCAACACCAATGAGCACAACAGCCCCGATGGCCTTTGGCCAAGGGTTGAATGACTTCATCAGTAGGGGTCCACCACATTTACTACAGTGGGTAACACGACCTACAGCTCCGATGGGGTATATCACCTTGCAGTTGTCGCAATATGGGCGTGAGTACTTATCCTGGTTGAATTCCGTATCACCTACCTAGCTGTCAAGGCTATGCCACCGTAACTGCCATCGAGAAGGTTAAGGTTTCGGTACCCGTACCTTGCTAGCATTCTTCTGATATTCCAAATCCGCTGGCTAGTTCGCAGAAACCTGAGCTTCCCGCTATGAATATGACTCCGTGAGCTCCCTAACGAGTTCGTCTATATAAGGTGCCTCAGTTAGGAAGAATGCACCGTCAAGATAAGGCTTGCAGATTTCTATTAAACGCTCTGTGGTCTGACGCAGGGTGCGTGTTTTCAAGATAGCAACATGATATACCCTTATGTGTTTTTGACCTAGCCATGTTTTAGCCCAGTAAGCATAAGCAAAAGTCTCTCTGATTTGGCCTAGTCCTAGCCATGTTTTCACTGAGATTATGGAGGTGGGGAATCCTTCTTTTTCGACGAGCCCATCCGCTCTTATCTCAGTACCACTCCATATGGGGAAATTCTCTTGGGCACGCACGGTTACACCAAGAGGTTCTAATTCAGACTTTAGAATAGCTGCCACTATTCTTTCGAGAGGGGATGCCACCACTGTTTTCAGACCTGGAAGGGGATGCTGCGCGTACTTTTTCCAGCTTGCCAGTAACGAATCAATCATGCTTGTCCTTGCTCTCGCGGCTATCGCAGGAGTATCCTTGGCCATGTCCTTTAGCCGCTCATAATAGTCTATATATTCGCACTGTGTCCCACTTTGTATTCTAAAGCATCTTTCCCCAACCACTGAGCAAGATTCGCCTGATAGGTGTCTGCAAAACGTGTTATCTGTCATTTGTCACCTTCTTGAATCCACGGGCTGGGCTACTCACCGCCGCCGGTCCTAGCTCGCAGCACGACGGTTGCAGCCTCGGCACTTGAGCCACTCACATCATCTTCGGCATACTTGGTAATCGCTATCGTGGCATTCGATGAGGAATTGCTCGCTTCAGTTTGGCTGGCAGTTATCTCGTCATCAGGAAGGTTGCTCTCAGCAAGCGAGGTGCTACTATCGGACACCGCCAGTGCCGACGCCCCCGCCAGTATTACTACCAGCACCACCAGGGCAATCAAAAGGATTAGCCTCTTCACTTCCACTACCTCATTATCATTATATGACGCTCTTGTTTGAAATGGAAGACTTACAAAGCAAAAGGCCCTGTTTTAGCTATCAGAAAAAGTGTCAAACTAGCCGCTCGAAGACGTACGGTAGAGCCACCTGCTAAGCATCCCACTGTCGGCATACATTTCGTCATATCGTTCAGCTGCACATGGGCGCAAACTGGGCTCCCGTAGTATAATCTGAAATGCCCGATCATATTCCCTTGAAACATACGCTGAGCAGAAAGCCGGACCTACCGAGCAAAGGTCTCGTATTATCCGTGACGATACTGAGAGTCACAGAAGCTATAGAGAGCGTCGGTCTCGCCAGGCAACTCGATCTCGAAGAATCACAAGTAATCTCATGGCAAGAGCGGTTAGACTCAATAGTAACAAATCTGGATGAAGCCATAGCTCCTCTGGTGAAAACGCCTTACCATTCACGTACAGGGGGCACATAGTTGAGAAACATGGATAGGAGGAAATGGCTCAGAGTTCTCCCCTATATTGTGTCTGTTCTGGCTGGACTGCTTTTTCTTCGCATTGGATTGGAACTGAACCAAGACATTAGAGGTCTCTTCACTAGTATTTCCGCTGCATTCTTTGCGATACCCCTCATATACCTTTTCTATCAGCTGACACAGAATCTCTCTCAGAAAAGGCTGAACAAAGAAGCATTTGATTATGCCAAGATGCAAATCGACCGACAAATGCTATCAATAATCAACCAGTTACATAAAATAGTATATCCGCTCAAGTCAAGGGATTCCTCACCGACGGTCGTAAGCAAGTTTCTATCCCTCGGACAAGATGACCTCAAACAGATCTTATCTAGAAACGCATATTTGGGTTTTCAAGTGTTGAAGAGCTGGGAGGTCGCTGAAGAAAGCCTACATGAGGTTCTGCGAAGTTCGTTCATTCTCAAGAGCTTAGAGAATAGCCAGGTCATATCCATCATTTCAGTCATCAAGAGTTTGAGGTGTCTAGAAAGCGTTCAGAAAGCTGAAGGATTATATGCAGGAACAGATGAAGAGGCCACTTCATACGAGATTGTAGCTGGTAGCGAGCTGAATAGCGAGAGTATCAGGTTTCCCAACAGGTGTTTGCTACTGAAGAACCTGAACGATGACAGATCTGTGGTAGCAGACTTTGGCGACTTCGCGCCCTATGATGTAGACAAGCTCCTGAGGATGTTCGTGGTTGATCATGGGTTCTTGGAGATCTACAGCGACGCGATCTTTGACCTACTCGGAGATGTCAACAACTGGCTACAACTGACAGGTGGCGAATTCGTTGTTGACCCGAAGGTGTTCCGAATGCGGCGCCGAACAACAACGGGAGCAGATCGGCGGCAAGGGCGAGACGTTAGGTGAACAGAAAGCCTAAGAGTTGGGTACTGGGTTAGGCAGCCGTGGGTAAAGGATTCATGGAAAGGCAGGATTATACGGGTGCTGTAAGACGAAGGAGGACAAACGAGAATTTCTACTTACTCGAAGTCTTCATCTTTAGGTAGTAGAGAATCGTCTGCCGCTTCAGGGAAGGAGGTTAACGTAATTTCTGTAGTTTTTATTATTCTCGTGGCAACCTTCTTAACTTCCTCTTCGTTGTAGGTCGCTTTGTCTATAGAAATATAGTCATAGCCCTGATTAGAATCAAGAGAAGGACAGGCTATACCGATTACACTTCGGCAACCGTATTGGATTTGGTTTGATGCAACTAATAGATTTAGTTGCCTTATCCTCAATGTCCGGTCCATATTTGGTGCTACAAGAAATGTGAGTACCCATGGTTGACCAAGGTTCCGGTAAGTAAACATTCGTGTTTTACCATCGCCCTTGACCTCCTTTGCTACTTGAAATAACTGCTTCCCAATCTCTCTTCGATAGATATATGGTAGTCTGTTCAGCTGAGTAGCAATTTCCAAGTAGCTTGTTCTATCAGATATGGGTATCATGAGCTCGGTAAGCTCCGGTGGTGTATACGAAAGTCTGTTCGGATCCTGGTTATGAAGCTCCTCAATGAGACTGTTATAGAAATCTACAAATATATTATGTTTACGTTTACGGTCAAAAGATTCCTCTACATCTATGAGGCGAGACCACCTGTTTTCAATTTCTTTGTAGCTGAGCCCTGACCGTAGATGGCCATCTAAAAGGTAAGTCGCATATAAATCTCCTTCGTTACCAACTATGCTTTTGACATCGTGTGAAACCTCGGACCTTTGCCGAAGGTATTCGATAATGTCTGGAAGCGTCCCGAGAAGGTCTACCAAGTTCAAGAAATCATTCAGCGAAAAATAATGGACGGGGATTCCTTTAGAGGTTTGGGGCATCACGTTAGGAGTTAGCACAAAGGGCCGCCCCAAGTATTCAACCAGCGCTATCCCGCAAACAGGAACCAGAACACCGGCGTGAAGAATAACATTTCCTTGCCACGGATGAGTTGCTGATATTTCGGAGGTCTCTACCTTTCGAATAGCCCCTGCTGCTTGACGACCGGCTGTAACAAATTGTCTCTTTGCCCAGTTAATAAGGCGTTGTTCAGAAGGAAGAGAGTTATTCCCAAGGGCCTTAATCTGGATGCATAGGCATTGGTCATCCAGAATTGCCAGTAGGTCAGCGAGTTCCCTCCCAGTGCTTACCCTTTTAGGGCGGAGAAACAAGAAGTCTTGGAGGAATGACCTTTTACAGAATTGGTCGGTCCACTCTTCAGCAACCGAACCGCGTTGCTTTGACATCTCAAATTTATCACCCATTAGGATTCAAACCGTGCCGTTCATGAAGATATTTAGCATCCAAATTACCTTATTCTTCTCACTCAAGTATAGTTTAGACTTATTCAATATTTCATTCCAGCAACTGAGTCACATTTCATCGAGAAGTTGCAGCGCGTGGAGAAAGGGCGGAAAGTAACTCGGCTCATAACACTGAATTGGTCTAGTCGTTTCTGTGTAACACTCGGCGAAGGGCTGTGATTCCTACTATGATTTGCTATGATTGGCACTATGATTTACTGCTATGATTATCTAGGACTGCCACTATGATTTTCTACTATGATTACTACTATGATTTTCCACCAAAATCACATTAAGATTGGCTGTGGTCAAGGGCTTTCTTCCAGGTCTGATGATAACGGTACGCCGTGTTTGGCTTGATGCCCAAAGCCTTCACTTCGGGGTCGCTGGGTTTCTTGCCCCGGCCGAATAGTTGAAACGCCTTTGTCTTTAGCGTGTCTTCGTCTTTGAGAGTGCCTTTTACTGCCAAGGCAGGCTGTTCTTTTCCAATCTTGGCTAACTCAGATTTGACGATGTCTGCAATGGTCTCGGTGATGATGCCTATACTGGCCATCCCCTCGATGCTGCCGATGCTCTGGAGGTACTTTGCAAACTCGGTCGGGATCTCAACTTCTCCCTCGAATCCTTCAACTTCATAAGTCATATCATCAGCTGAGGCTGAGGTTATGCGAGATCCACTCGGTCGCGTCTCTCCATTGAGCAATCCCTTCAGAAGAATCAATGGAATGCTCTGCCAGAAGCTCCACCCACCAAACGCTTCCGGAGTGAGCACAACGTAGTGATAACCAAGGAAGTCTGGTGTTGTTATTGAGGCGTTTCCCCTTTCTTCTCTCAACGGCAAGTCAAAAACATAGCCATCAAACACCTTCTGTTTAGGCCCTATCCATACGCCAGTCTCAACGACGGCGAAGACGTCGAATAAGAAACCGAGACAAGGGATCTTTACCAAGCCATAGTCGGCTCTAGGCAAGAGGAAAAAAGACCTGCAGCATTCGCTGGCAATGAAGGGGCGAAAGTCAGCGGACACTAGTGCCTCTACCTTCTTCCTGCTAATTTCAACAAGCATCCTGTCGAAAGCGTGCTTTTCCTGCTTGGACAACAGCCAAGAAAAATTCTGACCCGTATAGCGACGGTCCCTGACTTGTTTCCTGAAGTAGCTCTCAGCGTCTTTCTTATTGGGAGCCAGCAATGCCTGCAGCTTCACTTTCTCCTCATGGAGTCGTCTGTCAAATTCTTGAGCAGTAGATTTTGCTACGATTAGGTGACGCTCTCTCTCCTTTCTGTTGTGGATCCGTTCCAAACACCAGCAGTAATCAAAACTTCTCATGTCTCTGAGATAATCTTCGCCTTTCTCAGTGTAGACGAGAATAGCTTGCCGAGCAGCTCCTATAAACTCGTCATATTCCTCGTTGCTGAGATACATCTCGGCATCACTAAGCGGCGGATTCACTGCCTCGCGGGCAAGTTGCCATTTCTCTTCGCATTCTCGTTGTTTCCGCTCCAGCTCCGCTTGTTCTGCCTTGAGTCTATATGCCTTCTCTATCAGCGATTGAACGCGGTTCATCGGATGAGTCATCCACGATGAGTAGGCATATGGATGATAGCTGTCCCCCGTATCCATACACCCAGCTACCCATTTTCTCATGTCGGCTAAGCATTCCTGAAATTCAGCCCTCTCCTTGTCATCAAGATAGATATCCAAGTCTACCGTGATCTCCTGGCCATTGAGCTGTGGTATCTCCTTTAAAATGCGAGCCTCCAAGTCATTTATGCGCTCTAATACGCGAGGGTGAAGCCTCTGCTCATCTTCAATTCCCAATAAGTTGAATAGCCTTGCCAATCCGATCATTACTGATTCCTCACATATATATTCTACCAGATACAAAGCTCCGAAAGGCATTCAGCCGGTACATCTCTTCGTAGAATACGAAGAAGTACACAGCAGAAATATGAAAGCACATAATGGTAACGCTCACCGGTGCTCGTGGATGACGTTATGCTGTTTGGCAGAACCCCGCCTGTAATCCTTGGACAGTTGTCTACGCAGGATTTCTGCTCTAGGTCAAACGCACACCGACCCTGTCAAAAAGCGCGTCGTCAACCAGAATAGGAGCATTGGCCCTCACGGCCACGGCGAGCGCTATTCCAATGGGGCACCTGACTTCATAAGGCCTGGTGTGTCAAGAGAGGAGCACCTTGGCAAAGAAAGAATCCCTGTCCAGACAGACTATGGCACATCCAATATCGGAGTCGGTGGCATTGTTAGCAGCCAGGAAATCATCAAGCTCTTTCTGGCTATCGGGCCACCCGTTTAGCTGGTCCGCCAGAATCTGTGCTTGGGATGGACTTATCCAAATGGGAAGATAGCTGCTGCTGTCTTTAGGCTTCAGTATCAACGTGCGCTCAGGACAGGCGGCTGGCTACCCCGATTGCATCGACTATGCATCGCACTTGAGCCATGCTGATGCCTCCTTAGCTGCATTCTCGCTCACCTACAGAGTACCGATGAGATTCAGTGATAGCCTACTTTGCCAAATCCTCGCCCTTCGAGTCACCCTATTGAGCATCGTTAGTAGTCGGCTGAGTTGATTTCCATTTCTCAGGTAGGACTCGTGCACGCTGCGCCTACGATAGCCGAGAAAGCTAGAGAGGTGCGAGCGTTGACAGACTCTGCAGCTATGGTAAAATAAGCGTATCGAAAACTCGGGTTGTGAGCAAGAAGCGAGACGCTGATTCTCCGAAAAAGGGCAGCAATGTGACCGCCCAGCAAAGCTGCAAATGGGCCGTTAGCTCAGCTGGTAGAGCACCTGACTTTTAATCAGGGTGTCACAGGTTCGAATCCTGTACGGCCTACTTCAAATATTCGATTTCTGGTCTTAAATCCTCTTGACTTCAGGGATACCCAGACTTTCTGCTAAATCGTTTAGCTCATTAACCACCGCTGTGGTAAGAGTAATCCCTGTCTTCCGTAGCTCGATGCTCTTCTCGTACTCTATTTCACCCGGCATGTAGATTCTATCGACCCCCGGAGCTTTATTCGATTCCTTTATTGTCCGAACCATCGTATCCATGCGTTCTTTGAAGTCACCAATAGACATATAGTTTTCTATGTTGATTGCCATGAAGAAGTGTCCGATATTCTGAGGGCGGTCAAGGTCACCGAATAGCGCACCGCAATTGGGCCCGAAATCCGAACCCGTCAACACTCCGCACATTATGTCAACACATATAGCCAGACCGTATCCTTTTGGTCCGCCAAAAGGTAGTAGCGCTCCGGACAGACCTTCTTTTGGATCCACAGTAACTCTACCCCCTTTGTCTACTGCCCAACCTTCGGGGATACTCAAGCCTTTTCTTGCCGCATCTTCTAATTTCCCTCTGGGGGCTACGCTGGTCGCCATATCCAGAACCAGGTCTGGCTCACTGCCCGCGGGAATAGCAATGCTCAAGGGATTGGAACCTAATAGTTTTTCGCTTCCACCAAAAGGCACCATGAGAGGAGAGGTGTTTGTAAATGCCATTCCAATGACGTTCTTCCTGGCAGCCATCATCGTGTAATAGGCATTTATACCAAAGTGATTTGAGTTTTTAACCGCGACCGACCCCGTGCCCGTCCTTTTTGCTTTGTCGATACATATTTCCATAGCCTTATAGGATGCTATATGACCCATACCGTTGTCTGCATCCAATAATGCTGCAGTTTCGTTTTCCTTCAATATTCTGGGCTCAGGATTTGGATTTATTAATCCCAGTCTGATTCTCTTTGCATATATGGGTAATCTGGCAATCCCATGAGAGGAAATACCTCTCAGGTCAGCCTCTATCAATACTCCACTGATAATTTCTGCTTCTTCTCTTTTCAAACCCAGTTTTCTGAATACCTCAATGCACAATTCGCGCAATTGATCAGGTTTATAAGTTGCATTTGACATGCCTGTCACTCCTCCTTGAAAGATTCGGCTGGCTCGTTTCTGCTCAATAATATGTCCGATTTGATACCCGAGAGGAAAACCAGAACCTATTCCCTTAACAATTAATAGTTTCGGGCAAGCAAAGACTTCAGGAAGATGCTAATCGCTTCCGCACCAGCCGGGCCACCTCTACGGGAAATTGGGCGACCTCGACTCCAGCCTCTTGAAGCGCAGCGACCTTGCTCTGAGCCGTACCTCTTCCACTCGCCTCAATAATAGCCCCCGCATGCCCCATTCGCTTCTCTTGCGGAGCATACACTCCGGCGATGTAAGCAACAACCGGTTTGGTCACCGATTTCTTGATGTATTCGGCTGCCTCTTCTTCCTGTACACCACCAACCTCACCTACGAGTACCACCAGGTCGGTATCAGGGTCCTCCTCAAACAGGCGCAAAAGGTCGGGGACATTTGTGAACACTACGGGGTCAGCTCCAATTCCTACCACAGTGCTCAGCCCAAAACCGGCAGCGGCAAGGTTGGCACTGATCTGGTAAGAGAGGGTTCCGCTTCTGGAAAGCACGCCAACTCGGCCCGGACTGAACATGTTGCCCGGCATTATGCCCATTTTGGCCTCGCCCACAGTGATAATCCCCGGACTTGTCGGGCCCACGATCTCCGCATCGCTATCAGCTGCATACTCACGCACCTCCATAACATCATGCACAGGTACATGCTCGGTAACCACAACTACAAGCCGGATTCCGACATCAATGCTCTGGATAGCCGCCTCCTTGATACCAGCAGGAGGTACGAAGAACACAGACGCCTCAGCACCCTGCTCGGCCACTGCCTCGGATACAGTATCATAAACAGGAATTCCTTCTACCACCACACCACCCTTTCCCGGGGTAACACCGGCAACGATGTTCGTCCCATAGTCCAGCATCCACCGGGCCTGAGCTTGGCCTACCTTTCCCGTAATACCCTGGACCAAGACCTTCGTCTGTTTGTTCAACAAAATACTCATCTTGTTCCCTCCACCAGCTCCGCAAGATACTCTATTGCTTTCTCTATGGAGACATCGGTGACAACATGCACTCCATGTTTGCGAAAGATCTCCCATGTCTCCTCTTGGTAGTTGCCCAGTGCCTTGGCCACGACAGGGATACTGACATTATGTTCCTTCATGTATCTTCCGACTCCTTTGGCGCCCTCATGAATCGGGTTGATGCCACCATAGATATTGATGAACACAGCCCTCAACCCCTCTTTTCGCATTACAAGGTCCATCACATTGTACAAAAGCTCTTCCGTGATACCTCCACCAGTTTCCAGGAAATTGGCCGGCCGCATCCTCTGTTTGATTATGTCCATGCTGGCCATGCCTGACCCGGCTCCACTGGCAATGAGCCCAATATCACCATCGAGTTCCACATATGTCACCCCTATCTCGCGCCCCCTTCGCTCCAGCGGATTATCAATCCGCCCCTCAACATCCACGTCGAGGTCGGTATGTCGATACAGGCTTGAATCATCGAGTTCAACCTTGGCGTCAAGCGCCAGATACTTCCCCCGGGCAGTTCGAACAAGCGGATTTATCTCAGCAACCAGACAATCATAGGTCCTGAACACCCGGTAAAGCGCTGTAAGCATGCCGGCCAGGTGCGTCGCCTCATCTCCTTCCATGCCTACTTCACGACACATCTCCCTGGCTTCCATCAGACGAAGGCCTTTGCTAATAGAGATTGGCCTCGTCGCCACCAACTCGGGCTGCTCCGCGGCTATTTGATTAATGGATACGCCGCCCTCGCAACTGAGAATCGCCACCGGGCTGCCGAGGTACCCATCTATGGTCACGCCGACGTAAAACTCCGAAGCCACGTCGATCTTCTCAGCCACCAGCACTGCCTGTACAGGAAATCCTCTTACATCGGAGCCCAGCAGCTCTTCAGTGAGTTTCTCTACCTGGTCCAGTGATTCAGCGGTTTGCACAAATCCGGCAAACCCTCGGCCTCCAACCAGCACCTGCCCTTTTAACACCACAGGCAGCCCGATCTCCTCAGCATTATCCCGAGCTGCTTGCGGAGAGGTCACCACCGCATTACGCGCCACCGGAATACCCTTACTGGCAAACAATTCGCTTGCTTCAAATTCATGTAGCTTCATAATCCACCACCTGATGTGAGAAATTTAAGGATTAAGAATATATTATATGGGGCCGTGCCGTCAATTTTCTCACGCAAGAACCCGCATAGCAGCCAAGAATCGCATAGGTACGCATTTTGTCAGGAAAAGCGATAAATGATAAACTGAAGGACGCGCCCCCAGGGACCCGAGGGTGAGACAATACGAGGACGAAAGGAGACACAAATGGCAATCAGAACTCCTGAGCAATACCGCGAGTCGTTGAAAGACGTTCATCCCACAGCATATATTCTGGGAGAAAAGGTGGATAACGCCTATGAGCATCCACTAATCAAACACATGCTGGCAGCGGTGGCAGAGACGTATGAAATGGAGAATGACACGGAAGGTCGCCAGCATCTGGTGACAAAGTCGGACCTGATAGACGAGGACGTGAGTCGCTTCGTCAAATTTTACAGGAGCCCGGAAGACCTCCTGGCTAAGGTAAGAATGCTCAAATTCCTCTCCCACCGGATCGGTGGCTGTTATATGCGATGCACGGGCATGGATGCCATGAGTTCAATTGGTATTGAGGCGTATAACTGCGACCAGAAATATGGCACCAACTACTGGGAACGATTGCAGGAGTTCGTTAAATACGTTCAGAAGCACGACCTTGTGGTATTTAGCGGTGTAACGGACGTGAAAGGCGACAGGACACTTCGTCCATCGGAGCAAAAAGACCCGGACATGTATCTGCATGTAGTGGACAGGAATAATGACGGCATCGTCGTCAGGGGAGCGAAGATTCACCAGACCGGTTCACTCTGCTCTGAGTGGGGACTGGTGGTACCTACCAGAGAGATGCGCGAAGGTGACAAAGACTACGCCGTCTCATTCGCCTTCCCCACGGATGCTGAAGGAGTTATCCACGTTTACGGCAGGGGCACACTGGAATCGAGACCGATTGAGGGTTGCGACCTGGGCAACGTCGAATTCAGCAAGTTCGCTCCTCTGGTCATCTTCAACGACGTATTTGTGCCCTGGGACAAGGTATTCCTCTGTGGCGAATATGAGTATGCCGGTGAGATGGTGAGGAACTTCGGCAACTATCACCGCCATTCACACGGCGGCTGTAAATGTGGCGTTGGCGATATTCTCATCGGCGCTGCTGCCGTGGCCTCCGATTATAGTGGCATGGCCAAGAGACCTGCACATATCAACCACAAGCTCGCCGAGATGCTCAAGGTCACGGAGGCCATCTATGGGTGCTCCATTGCTGCATCTGTTGAGTCCAAGGCCACTCCGTCAGGTATTTACACCGTCGACCCCGTACAATCGAATATCTCCAAACTCTACGAGGGCAAGGAGCTGGCAGAGGTCGTCCGGATGATGATTGAGATAGCTGGCGGCATGGTGGCTGATATACCATCAGATAAGGACTTCCAGAACCCCGAGATCGGCCCCCTTCTCCAGAAGTACCTGAAAGGCGCAGAGAACGTGTCCACAGAAGACAGAGTGCGAATCTTCAGGTTGATCGAGAAACTTGCCTTTGAAAGCAGGGATATCGTCTCCAATATTCATGGAGCGGGCTCGCCCGAGACGCACCGCATGACGGTATTGCGGCATGCAAACATCGACGAAAAGAAGCGCTTCGCGAAGAAGCTTGCCGGCATTAAGGAAGAAGAATAGGCATTTACCTGCTACAGGGTGAAAACCACAGCCGGTTCAAAAGGCTTCCTGTTTCCCCGAGTATTTCTCCCTCAACTTTGGCTTTTCTATCTTGCCAGTGGGATTTCGTGGCACCTTGTCAAATATGATTCGCCTTGGCCACTTATACTTCGGCAAACGGGGCTGGCAGAACTGCTTTACCTCTTCCTCAGTCAGGGTCATGCCGGGCCCCGGGTCGATTATAGCTGCAACTACTTCCCCCAGCCTCTCATCCGGAACACCAATCATTGCCACATCGTGAATCTTGGGGTGACCTCGAAACACCTCTTCTATCTCGCCAGGAAAAATGTTTTCCCCACCGCTGATGATCACATCCTTCTTCCTATCCACGAGATAGATGAACCCGTCGTTATCCATTCTTGCCATATAACCGGTGTGTAGCCACCCCCCTTTCAGGGCTTCAGCCGTCTTTTCCGGGTTCTTATAATAGGCCTTCATCACTCCATTGCCCCTCACGAGCAATTCACCAACCTCGCCTTGAGCGACATCCTCATCCTTATCATTTACGATGCGTGTTTCCCAGTTCAAGCCGGCTTTGCCGATAGCTCCGATCTTATGCTCATTGCCATAACCCAGGCGAATGCATCCCGGCCCGGTGGACTCGCTCAGGCCAAAATCGGTTTCGTACAGCATATCAGGGAAGTACTCCTTCCACCGCTTGACCAGGCTAGCTGGCACCGGTTGCGCCCCCATATGAAGGCGACGACAGCAGCTCAGGTTATCATAGTCCTCTTTTCTCAATTCTCCACGGTCTAACGCCCCGAGTATATCCTGAGCCCACGGCACCAGTAGAAACAGCCTTGTTACCCTCTCCCTGTATATGGCGTCAAACATATTTTGCGGGTTGACCTCGGTTAACAGCGTTCCCCGAGCACCTACAATCAGGTTTCCGAACCAGTGTATTTTTGCCAGGTGGTATAAGGGAGGACAGACGAGAAAATTATCCTCGTGCCTTGTTTGATGTTCAAAAGCTTGAACTATGGCACCCGACTCGAGGTTCTTATGAGTGAGAAGTATAGGTTTAGGTGGCCCCGTGGTCCCCGAGGTAAAGTAGAGTGCGGCTTCATCGTCATCCTTTATGTCAACTACTGGCGGTTTGGGCGAAGCCTTGCCAAGTATGTCTTCGAAATTTCCCATGTCCTTGGGCGTGTTCTGACCAACAAAGATGTAATGCTCTATTGTCGGCAGCTGTGCATGAGCAGCCTCTACCCTTTCCGTAAATTCCTCGCCCAGAATCATCACCCTGGCTTCAACTATATCAACACAATACTTCAGGTCTCTGCTATCAAACCTGAAACTAAGGGGCACCGCCCATGCGCCGATCCGGATAACACCAAAATAGGCCTCAAGCCAGTCGATGGAATTCATCATCCAGTGTACTACCCTATCACCCTTCCTGACCCCCCTTTTTATCAGGGCGTTGGCTACCCTACTGACCCTCTCATCAAAATCCTTCCACGTGATTTCCCTTCTCAGCTTCTTACTCGGTCTTAGCTCGATAAGGGCGATATCGTTGGGATACATTCGGGCGTTTCTAGCTATCATCTCGACGACGGTCATTGCGTGTAACACTACGGTTGTTCCAATAATTCCAGGTTGTGGACTATGGTATATTAGCCCTCTCACACTGTCAACCAGTGTGGGCATAACGCTAAGGAAAGACCTTCAGATGTTTTGGTAAACGGAGCATGATGCTAAAATTACCGATATGCCAGCCAATTTGCCGCCACAGTATTTTGAGGCTGAGAAGAGATATCGGGCAGCCAGAGATCCGGAGGAAAAAATTGCCGCCCTGCGAACTATGCTCGCCATAATGCCCAGACACAAAGGCACCGATAAGCTCCATGCTGAACTGAGACGGAAGATTGCCAGGTTTTCACAGGAGGCAGAAAAAACATACGCCACAGCTAGGAGAACAGGTTTCTATATTCAACGCGAAGGTGCCGGACAGGTAATGTTAGTCGGACCGGCCAATGCCGGCAAATCACAGTTATTGGCAGCGCTAACCGAGGCCCTGCCCGAGATAGCCGAATATCCTTTCACCACGCAGAACCCGATTCCGGGGATGATGAAGTTTGAAGATATACAAATACAACTGGTGGATACCCCGCCTATCGGGCACAAAGAAGTGCGAATACTGCTGGCAAACACGCTCAGAAATGCCGACCTCATTGTCATGGTAATAGATTCATCCAGGGAGCCGATAAGCCAGGTCGAGTCAACTCTCGAAGGGCTAAAGGAAGCAAGAATAGAGCCCCCAACAAATGGCATTACACAGGTAACGCCGGGAAGTTATCCCAGGAGGATGTTGATCGCAGGGAACAAGAATGACCTGGCAGGTGCAGAAGAGAATTGGAAGCTCTTGCGTGCACACTACGCCGAGCTGTTTCCCCTGGTTTCCATTTCAGCTAGAGAAGGTGGCGGTTTGGAGGAGTTCAAGAGAACGGTCTATCAAACACTGAACATCGTTCGAGTTTATACCAAGACCCCCGGCAGCAAGGCCGACTTGACCGACCCCATGATACTGGAGAAGGGCAGTACGGTGGAAGAAGCCGCTGAGAGCCTCCATAAGGACTTTCGCCAGAATTTGAGATATGCTGTCGTCTGGGGATCAGGCAAGTATGATGGGCAGAGAGTGAGCAAGGGACATGTCCTTCAAGATGGTGACGTTGTTGAGTTCCATATCTAGCCTTGGGCGTTACTTTCGGGTTCTAATAGGTTATGCTATACCCATTCCCAATACAGCGTTTGTGCTGGGCGACTGATAGACTTGAGCACCGGCGCCTGTGACAGGGAGGACAACCGGCAAACAATAGGAGGTGCAGCATGGTTGTAAAGAATTACGGAGAGGTATACCAGTGCAAAATCTGCGGCAATAAGGTGGAAGTAATCGAGGTGGGTGGCGGTACACTCGTGTGCTGCGAGAAGGAGATGAAGAAGGTGGAAGACAAACCTGAAATCACGACAAACCTGCCCGATTCCGGCGGCTAATAGACTATTGGGTCAGTCGCTATTCTCGTTATCCGCCAAAGCGGCCAGTTTCTCCGCCAGGGCCTCAATATACTCCCTGTTTTCCAGCTTCATCCGCCATCCCAACGGAATCGCCTCTATGCCCAGATATGCCCCGGAGATAGCGCCCGCCATAGCTGCTATAGTATCCGTGTCGCCACCCAGGCTTATAGCATAGGTCACCGTGTCCCTGTAGGATTGTGGCTGTGTGAGGAAGCAGTAGATAGCCGTGGGCACCGACCTGGGTGCTTCTATACCATTTCCCAGCACGTCGACCACCCTAACCTTATCTTGCTCACGAACCATCTCTCTTATTCGGGCTATCTTTTCCTTATACAGCTGGTGTTGGACGAAATCCCGGAGCTGGCACAGGAAAACTTCTTTGTCGATATCCTCATTCGACGGCGTGTTAACCGCAAGCGCTACAGCATAAGCCTGGAGCCCCGCTCCTTCCTGGCCCAATTCATGAGAATGAGTGATGGAGCTTGACCGATAAGCGATTTCCCTTAGCTTCTCCGGGTTACGGGAATACAACAGCCCTATTGGCGCTACTCGCATGGCTGAGCCGTTGCCCAATGACCCACCACCATAAAGCCTATTTGCCGCCCTATTCCATGGCTCACCGCTCTTTATCATCCTAAAAACCATGGGGGGGCCTGGTCCATAGCCGCGCCACGGCTCAGCCTCATAATTCTCGATGAAGGTTCGCGCCATGTGTTCTCCATCGAAGCCCTTTCTTTCTATCAAGGACTCAGCGATGCCGATAGTCATGTGCGTGTCATCGGTATAAATGAACTGCTTCAGTGTCTCGGCAAGGGCAGCGATATCCTCGCTTGTGGACATTCCACTTCCTTCACGTCGAGCGCCCAGAGCATCGCCGATTGCCGTCCCCACCAGACATCCCAGGAATTTCAGCCTTAGTCTATACGCGTCCCCCATTGTTCTATGCTACCATTTGTAGCCAGGCCATGATCGGCAGTATTGCAGGACACAAATAATCCGGCTACAATATCCACTAGTTGCAATTTTTGTTGCCCTTTATTATACTGGAATTAGTGGTTACAAGTTTAGGTTATCGCGCCTCTGGAAAGCTCTTCCGGGTTTCTCTACAAACGTTGGATGACCGAAGCTCTAGCCAAGTATTATAAGAAAGGAGGTCATCCAATGGGGTTCACAGACAAAACGCTGCAATGTTCGGACTGTGGTGACACATTCACCTTTACCGCTGATGAGCAAGAGTTCTATGCTAACAAGGGATATGCCAACGAACCCAAGCGCTGCCCTGTTTGCCGCGAAGCGAGGAGAGCCCAACGCAGCAACTTCAGTGGGTACAGGTCTAGCCGCCAAATGCACCCCGCAGTATGTGTTGAGTGTGCTAAAGAATGTGAAGTGCCTTTCGAGCCTCGAGAGGGCAGGCCGGTATATTGTAGTGAGTGCTACAGCAAGATCAAATTGAGCACTCGACCGTAATTCAAGGCATCTGGATTCAAGTGGGGCTGGAAGCAAACCCAGCCCCCAAAAGTTTGGAAGCAGAACAATTCGCTGCATTTCAACAAGTTTGGCTGCATGAACGGTGAGGCCATAAAACGGAAAGGGGGTTAACATCATGAATATATACGTAGGCAATTTGTCCCGCGAGACTACCGAGGATGAATTACGCCAGGCATTTGAAGCTTTTGGTCAGGTCACGTCGGTAAACATCATTAAGGATAGGTACAGCGGCGAGTCTAGAGGTTTTGGGTTTGTTGAGATGGCAACGAAATCTGAGGCCCAGGCGGCAATCAACGGGCTTAACGGAACATCATTGGGAGAGCGGACGCTAAGCGTTAATGAGGCACGTCCTCGCTCGGAAGGCGGAAGGGGTGGTGGGTCTTATGGAAGAGGCGGTGGGTCTTATGGTAGAGGTGGTGGGTTTGGTGGAGGAGGTGGACGCCGCAGGTACTAAGATACCGGTATCCCGCAGATTCAGTTCTTCATAATAATGGCCCGGCGAGTTGCTGCGGCAGCAGCTTATATCGGCCACAAGCATATTCCTCCCAGAACTTCAGCATCATCCGGGCGAGCTCATCAACCACGACCACCATGTTATGGCAGCCGAAGGCGTTGCAGGCGATATTACGATGGCGCGAGCTTGCCTTTTGGCACGAGTTGTGTTAAATTACGGCCGCAATCCCAGCGAAGAGGAGGTAATGTTGGATACAGAAACAACAGCCGAAATCACCGCCAGAGGTCGATCGACAGGACAGGTGAGGTGTATGAACTGCATGCAAAGGATCACGCCACCAAAAGGGTCGAAAACATACAAGTGTCCTCATTGCAGCTTTGAGTGGCGCATAACCTGGCTATGGCCGGACTTTCCCAGGATAAGGGGACCCGTTTGGGATGTGAACAGGCGACTGACCATGGAAGCCACAGCTAAGACCAAGACTCAGGCTAAGGCTGAGAGTAAGACCCAAACTACGGCTAAGACTAAGACGAAAAAGAGGGACAGATAGACATGGCTCTGGATAGAAAAATAGCTTACATTAATCTAACTACAGGTGAAATTGAGATAAAGCCTATTCCCATCGCGGTGCGAAAGAAGTTTCTCGGTGGTAGGGGCCTGGACATGTATCTGATGTACAATCACATAAAACCGGGGGTTGACCCCCTAGGACCGGATAATGTGGCGTTTGTTAGCGCCGGGATTCTGGTCGGGACTCTGGCCTCTGCCTCTGCTAGAACCCATGTTGGTGGCAAATCGCCGCTTACCGGCTATGTTGGCAGTGCCAACATGGGCGGTTTCTTCGCCCCTGAGATGAGACTTGCTGGCTTTGACCATCTGGTTATTAAAGGAAAGGCGAAGAAGCCAGTGTATTTGTGGATTCACAATGGTGAAATTGAAATAAGGGATGGCTCACACATATGGGGGAAGGATATCAGTGAGACTCGACAGACTATTCGGGAAGAACTGGGCGATAGAGATGTAAAGGTATTAACCATTGGCATAGCCGGCGAGAATCTGGTGAGGTTTGCCAATGTTATGACCGGACTTAAGAATGCTGGCGGCAGGACAGGCATGGGTGCACTGCTCGGCTCCAAGAACCTCAAAGCAATAGCAGTGAGAGGTACTATGGACCTGAAGATAGCACACCCCGTTGAAGCGTTGGAATATAACAGGCATGTCATTGACATGGTAACCGCTGCCAAGGTATCTAAGACCCAGGGCAGATTGGGCACCCCATTTATTTGGGGAGCAACTAATTCCTGGGGCGGAATCAGGACCAGGAACTTTCAGGCCAACCAATTTGAGAACTGTGACGCTATCGAGCCTGAAGCAATCGATGAACATGCGATTGGCTATGCCAGTTGTTTTGGCTGTCAGGTTCACTGCCGGGCTAAATATATCATTCCATCTGGTGAATATGCTGGTGTTTACGATGAGGGGCCTGAGTACACGGTGCAGGGTGCCTTAACCGCAGAGACAGGCTGTGCCGACATCGTTGCCCTGTTATCAGGTGGCCACCTTCTGAATAACTATGGTATAGACTGCCTCGAGGCAGGCAGTATGATTGCCTGGGCAATGGAACTGTATGAAGCGGGAATCCTTACTGATAAGGATACCGACGGACTGGAACTCAGGTTTGGTAATGCCGAAGCACTCAATGAGATGATACACCGTATTGCCCGAAGAGAAGGACTGGGCGATATCCTGGCTGAAGGACCACTACGAGCCGCCAAGAAGATAGGTAAAGGTTCTATCAAATACTTGATTCACGTAAAAGGTATGAGCAATCTTCATTCAGACGAGAGAGCGACGCCGGCCCTGGCTCTTAATGTCGCTGTTGCCTCCAGGGGTTCCGACCACCTCAGAGGCCGACCGGCAATTGACCTTTACGGGTTGCCGGAACCAGTACTGAGAAGAGTATATAGTCAGCCGGTTCCCTACGATGGTCCCTTGACTTCACATTGGCAAGACTATGAAGGGAAGCCCTGGCAGGTAAGATGGCAAGAAACGTGCTATGAGGCAGTGGATTGCCTCGGCATATGTAAATATCACACCATATTCCTTGGGCCAAACTTCCCCAATTTTGAAGAATGGTCCCGGCTGCTTTACCTCAATACCGGACTGGAGTTGTCGCCGCTCGATATCTGGAACGTGGCTGACAGGTGCTATACCATAGAAAGGCTCTTCAACATCAGGGAAGGGCTGACCCGAAAGGATGACGTGTTGGCTGACCGATACTATGACGAGCCAACTACTCGAGGTGTACCCGCCGCTTGTGGCAAGACGATAGATAGAAAGAAGTTTGGCAGGATGATAGACGAATACTACGAGCATCATGGCTGGGATGAAAACGGAGTCCCCAGGCCGGAGACCCTGAAGAAACTGGGCATAGACAAAGAGCCCTCTCATTTGCTCTAGCATCCGCAACATGTGCTAAGGAGGACTATTTCATGGCAAAGGTTCTAGTGATAGATTACGAGAAATGTACTGGCTGTCGAATATGTGAGCAGGTTTGTACGGTAAAACACGAGGGGGTGGTCAATCCTGCCCGCAGCCGGATACGAGTAATCAAATGGGAGCAAGAGGGAAGATATGTCCCCATGACCTGCCAACAATGCGAATCGGCTCCTTGCCAGACAATATGCCCGGTAAAGGCTATTTCGCGCGATGAGACCATGAATAGAGTAGTGGTTGATTACGATATATGTATTGGCTGCCGGATGTGTGTTGCTATCTGCCCCTTTGGTGCTATGGCATTTGATAGTCTCGGTCAAAAGGTAATAAAGTGTGACTTCTGTGATGGCGATCCTCAGTGTGCCAGGTTCTGTGAAGTCGATGCCATACAATATGTGGACGCCACTGAGCAGAGTATGGAGAAGCAGATAGCAACGGCAGACAGATTCTCAGGACTATTACGCAAGGTTGCCGACGCCATGGCCTCTGTATAGTTTGCGCTCCACCCGAAAGAATGACCACCAGCGTACCTATTACATTTAAGGCAAGGCTCGCTTTCATTGTGGCAACCAAGGTAGCTGCAGGGAAAGTTCTGGTCATTGAACCCGTAGCATCGGCACTGAAGGAGCGGGGGTAATCAACGGACGTGCTTCTGAGAAATGGGTTCGGGCCAAACCAAGATCTAAGCTGTCATCGTTTGCAGCGATTTGAAAGATAACACAAGCAATGGCCGTTAAGATAAACATCCATCCCTTCTTATCTCAGCAAACTAACAACCAGGACGTGGTTGAGGTGAACGGGAGCACTGTTGGAGAGTGTCTTCACCAACTGGTCGCCCAGTTTCCCGGGCTCAAGCCATGGCTGTTTGAAAAGGACGGAAGGTTAAACAGACTGGTTGAAATCTATGTCAACACGGAAAGCTCTTACCCGGAGGAACTGGCTAAGCCGGTTAGGGATGGAGATGAGCTCCATATAATAGTCATAATTGCCGGAGGGTGATCAGGCTATTTTTCAACAGGCTCAAAGGCAAAAAATACTCTCTCTGCCGTTATTACTTCTTTTCTGAGTTCTATCGGGTGCGATGGAACATCAAATACCACAAGCTGAACCTCGTCGCCTTCTTTGAGAGTCTCTGGCGGGCAGTTCACTATCCGACTCAGTATGTGCCTGACGGGACTATCTTCCCCCAGATCAATCCAGGCATCGATTAGGGGTGGCTCGAAGCATATTGGGACGCCTCCCCATTTCTCCACGGTGACTATCACCTTGCCTTTCTTCGGCAACTCGACCCACTCCAGCTCGTCAGAGTAGCATTCAGGGCATATCACGCGAGGCGGATATGCTACCCGCCTACACTTCTTACATTTCGTTGTTGTGAACTTGCCCTCCCGCAGATGTTCGTAGAACTTGTATATCCGGTTGAACTCCTTAGCCTCAATTGGCCATATGTCCAGCGTAGGAGAATATCTTCCCTCTAAGAAAGGAATTCCTGTTGATGCCATCCTTTGCCTCCTCTATTTTCTGGGCTCTCTGCCGTAGACCACAATCGTGTGCTCCACATTGGCGCCGCTCAGGTTGTGCGTTACACCAACCGCTGCTTTGTTGACCTGGTGTACGGCTCTTCCCTGGAGTTGCCTCAATATCTCTATCGCCTGACGAATCCCGGTTGCCCCAAAGGGATGCCCGCACGAAAGAAGACCACCATCCGTATTGGTGGGAATGATGCCCCCGAGCTTCGTCTGACCTGACTCTACAAAAGGTCCACCTTCGCCTTTTTTGCAGAAACCCAGTTCTTCCACCTCGATAATCTCCGATATGCTAAAGCAATCGTGTACTTGGGCAACATCTACCTCATCAGGTCTGACCTTGGCACTGGCATAGGCCTTTTCAGCTGCCAGTTTCAAATGTGGCCAATCCCCCAGATGCTCTCCCGGCCAGTTCGCACTTACGCTGTGAACTGAGGCCTGAGCTCCTCCAAGAATGTAGACCGGCGGCCTGTCGCTGAGCTCCCTTGCCTTTTCCTCAGAAGCAATAATCACTCCAGCGGAGCCATCCGTCAATGGACAACAATCATATAATCCGAGAGGAGCCGCTATCTCAATTGCATTGAGGACTTCTTCCATCGTCACCCTTTTCTGAAAGTGACCTTTCTGATTGGCATAGCCGTAATCGTAGTTTATTATCGGAACTATTCCAAAGTGCTCTCTTTTTGTCCCGTAATGCTTCATGTGTTCCTTGGCAATCAGCGCAAACCATAGTGGCGGAGGCCCAATACCTTGCGGCGAATCCCAGTCGTGGTCTATAGCAGCAATTTCATCGTATTGCACCTGCCATTTCTCAGGAGTATAAAGCTTTTCACAGCCTATCACCATCACAACGTCAGACATTTCACTCTCTACTAGTCCTTTGGCCAAAAGGATTCCCGTGCTTCCACCGGCACAAAGGACATCCACCCTGGCACAGATAGAAGTCGGTTTTAACCCCAGTCTCTCAGCCACGACAGGAGCCGTATTGGCTTGCACGGAACGCCTTCCAACAAAAGTTGAGGCAAAAAGCAACCCGTCGATATCCCTTGGCTTCAGTCCAGGTATATCATCCAGACACTCCTTGGCGGCTTCCTGAACCATATCTATGTAACTTGCTTCCCTGACGCCCCATTTGCACATGCCACCGCCAACTATGCAAGCGTTCTTTTCAGCCATTCTTGACCTCCAAAATCGACGCCTATCTATTTCTGATTGCCGGGAATAATCCCAGAATCGTCACTTTTGCTGGCTGTAATCATAGAAGCCCTTGCCCGTCTTCACACCTAATTCACCGGCCTCAACCTTCCTTCGTAACAGTGGAGAAGCCCTGTAATACTCTCCCAGCTCAGCCCGCATATAATCCATCGCGTGCAATCCGACCGGAATCCCGTTGACTATGTCCTGCGACTTCAGCGGGCCCATTGCATGTCCCAGTCCTAATCGACACCCCTTATCAATGTCCTCAACAGTAGCCACACCCTCTTCAAGTAACTTAATTGCCTCATTGCACAACACGAGAAACAATCTGGTCACGACAAAACCTGGCACATCCTTGTTGACAATAATCGTTTCCTTCCCAAGCTTGGCTGACATGTCCTTAATGACCTCGCATGTTTTATCCGAAGTCTTGAATCCACGAATTATCTCAACCAATCTCATTACCGCTACCGGGTTGAAGAAATGCATCCCTATCACCTTGTCCTGTCGTCGGGTTAGCGAACCTATAGCGGTAATACTAAGTGATGAAGTATTGGAGGCGAGTATTGTTTCCGGCGCACACAACTCATCCAGACGTTTGAACGTCTGTTGCTTCAGCACCATGTCCTCAGTAACGCTTTCAATCACAACCTGAACACCTTCCACAGCTCGTTTGAGGTCAGCAGTACCCGCAATGCGGCCAACCACCTTATCGGCTTCCTCCTGGGTCATTTTGCCTTTGTCGACAAAATACTTCTGCAAATTGCCTTTAATGCTCTGCAGACCGTTTTGGACAAACCTGTCTTCAATATCCGTCATCGACACCTCATATCCGTTTACCGCCAGCAACTGCACAATCTGACTCCCCATGACGCCAGCACCTACGACACAGACCCTGTTGACATACATTTCTTTTCCCCCTTTTTATGTTTTTTGCAGTAAGAACCCGCTGCCATGTCAAAGGGATGACATCTCTCCAGAATTTCCTCTGACAAACAAGCACCCGCAGGTTGCATATAGTAACTCGTCTTCGAGACGCATGTCAATGTTCGCATCGCTCTATGTTAAGCAACAAGGGCTTCGTTACAGAAACCCTCATCCACGGTGGTGACGGGTACCCTCGGATTTCACCAGGGGCGTCGGGAAGGCCAGTTTCTTTGCCGTATCGTCCCGGCGGCACTGCGGACAAAGTCCGGCAAACTCGTCGCCGAGGCCCACCCCAGCCAGCACTTCTCTCAGACGTTCCACGGTCGGTAATGGCAGATAGTAGTGCCCGCAGCGCGGGCAAACCACCGAATTCTCGGTAACACCCTCTTTCATGGCAAGTTGCCTGATATCTTCCACGAATTCTGCATACTTGACACCAGCCGGACACATCCTGGCACACATATCACACTCCAGGCAAAACCAGATATTTGAGTCTCTTAAAATGTCTGCACCCAGCAGCGCCTTTGTGATAATGCCCCGGGGAGAGAACAAGAATGACAAACTGCCATAGAACTCGCCCATGGGGCAAGTGGCGACACACTTTCCACATTCAACACAGCAGGATAGCCTCTTCTCATTGATGATTCTTACCAGTGAGTCATCGCCAGCAGTGACTTGTTCTTGTTGTCTCATCAATCGCTGGGCTTCCCCTTTAGCTGTTTAAGCGTAAAATGACGGGATATCATTCTACATACGGGCCACACCCTGTACATCCGGCCCAATGAACAAACAACGCCTTCTTCTTGACCTTGACCTTGAACTCTCCTCTTTCTCCACAGACTTCTTCTACCTCAGAATTGGTTAAGAGTTCTATATCAGGCAGGGACCTGGCCTCAATCATCTTGGGACCAAGTATACGCATGGCACAATAATTGGTGGGGAAGGTCTTGTCCAGTTGTGCCATTCTCCCCCCGATGCTGGGTGTCTTCTCTGCCAAATACACCCTAGAGCCCATATTGGCCAGCTCAAGTGAAGACTGAATCGCGGCTACTCCACCACCGATTACTAGGACAGACTTTTTCGCCAAATTCAATCCTTACGGACAGATTACATAAATCATGATGCTCCTCCCTCCTCAGTGGGGCGAAGTTAGAGGGGAAAGCAAAGCTCGCAGAATTTGCCCACAACCTGCCCCAATAATGGACAGGAATGCTGTCCGAAACTGCGCCCAACTGCAATATCGTCAGACGTGGACAATCACACGAGCCGTTAGAACTATAGTTGTCCGCGAATAGAAGTATAGCAGGGAAGGAGAATTTTTTCTACCCACTCTCTCGATTCAGAAGCTGACTATTCCCCTGCCTCACATTCGACATGAGGTGATGAGGACATCAGACCTTTAGTCAAAACAAAAGCTGCCTGTAGTGCCTCTGTAGGACAAAGCGGAAAACATTCTTTACAGTTCCAGCACTCCTTAGAGGCTATCTCTGGAACAAAGACTATCTCTCGTCTTACTCCTCTATCAGCAAATCCAATAGCATTCTTCTTCTTGACCTCGGCACAGTACCTCACACATAGACCACAGAGAATGCAGAATGAAGGCTCTTTCTCAAAACGGGCTTTGTTTGCCCCGTATTCCTGAGCCAGCTCCCGTAATTCTTCCGCTTCCGGGGCATGGGCCAGCATCAGTTCCAGAAGTACTTTGCGAGTTTTATCTACCTTCTCAGACCTCGTCCTCACCACCAGATTCTGTTCTACCGGGTAACAACAAGCGGCAACTAGATTCGTCCTGCCGCGAGTGTCCACTTCTACGGTGCAAATTCGACAAGCCCCGTAAGGCTCTAACTTTCCGTGGTCACAAAGTGTAGGAATAGATATCCCGGCGCTTTGGGCCGCCTCCAACACGGTCAGCCCTTCCTCTGCCTCAACTTCTTTCCCATCAATCTGCAGAAGGATCTTGCTCATTTTCCTTTGCTCTCTCTGGCCACAGTTCTTGCTTCTTCAGGGAGGGGAGGGGGAACAGGCTCGCCAGAAATCTTCTTCACTGCACCGAAACGAGGGGGGCAGACTTCAAAACAAGTCTGACACTTCGTACATTTGCCCTGGTCAATCACATGAATCACGTTCTTTTCACCTATGATTGCCCCGGCCGGACATTGCCTGAGACAAATCATGCAGGCCTTACACTTCTCCGGGTCAATATAGTACGAGATCAGCGCCTTGCACACAAGGGCCGGGCACTTCTTCTCCTTGATGTGTGCTTCATACTCATCCCTGAAGTAGCCTATAGTACTTGAAACCGGGTTAGCAGAAGTCTTACCCAAGGCACAAAGTGAGGCAGCACTGGTCACCTCCGACAGCTCTTCCAGAAGCTCGATGTCGCCTTCCTTTCCCTTTCCTTGGCTAATATTAGTCAGAATCTTCAGCATCTGCCTGATGCCCTCACGGCACGGGACGCATTTGCCGCAAGACTCATCAGAAAGGAAGCTAAGGAAATACTTGGCAACATCAACCATACACGTACCTTCATCCATTACAATCATCCCGCCTGAACCCATCATTGACCCGGCCTTGGCGAGCTCATCGAAATCAACTGGCATATCTAATTGCTCTTCAGGGATACATCCTCCGGATGGCCCTCCCGTCTGCACTGCTTTGAACTTCTTGCCTCCGGGGATACCGCCGCCTACCTTATAGATAATGTCTCTCAGCGTTATGCCCATCGGCACTTCCACAAGGCCCGTATTGTTTACCTTGCCCACCAGGGAAAAAATCTTCGTCCCCTTGCTGCCTTCAGTTCCGAGTTTGGCAAACCAGTCAGCACCCTTGTTGATAATAAGTGGCACAGTAGCCCATGTCTCAACATTGTTCAAGCAACTGGGCTGATCCCGAACGCCCTTGACGGCAGTATGGATATACTTGGGCCTGGGCTCTCCCACCTTGCCTTCTATCGCAGTCATCAGTGCACTCGATTCACCCGAGACGAAAGCACCGGCCCCTCGATGCACTTTGACAACAAAATCAAAGCCTGAGCCCAGAATGTCTTTCCCGAGCAAACCATATTCCATGGCTTGTGAGATGGCAATACCCACGTTCTCCACTGCTAGGGGGTATTCCTGTCGAACGTAAATATAACCCTCGTGCGAGCCAATGGCATAGGCTCCCAGGGTCAATCCCTCAAGAACCAAATGAGGGTTCCCCTCCAGAAGGCTCCTGTCCATATAGGCCCCGGGGTCTCCTTCGTCGGCATTGACGATTACATACTTGGTTTCACCGGGGGCATTGCGACATTCCTCCCACTTCCTTCCTGCTGGAAATCCACCACCTCCTCTCCCTCTCAGGTTAGATTTCTTTACTTGTTCCAATACTTGCTCGGCGGTCATCTGGAACAGGGCTTTCGCCAGAGCAGCATAACCACCGAGGGCCAGATAGTCATCGATGCTCTTAGGATCAATCTGTTCGTTGGAACCAAAAACAAGCCGCGTCTGGTTCTTGTAGAAGGGAATTTCAGATTCACGAACTATCTTTTCATTGCTACTGGGGTCAGTGTAGAGCAAACGTTCTACCACTTTCTTTTCCTTTATTGTCTGCGAAATAATGTCAGGAACATCCTTGGGTTCTATCTGTAAGTAGCATATCTCCTCGGGGTGAATGACTATGATAGGGCCTCTCTCACAGAAGCCATGGCAACCAGTCCTCCTGAAGGACACCTTATCACTTAGTCCGTGTTTCTTGATCTCCTCTTCAATAGTCGCAGCGATTTCTTCGCTGCCGGAAGCATGGCAGGCAGTCCCCGAACAAAGTGTAATACAAGGCTTATTTGGGTCTCTTTCAGACAAGATGCCCTTCCTGAGCTCTTCCAGTTCAGCAGGCGAGTTTATCCTTGGCATAACATTCCCTTAATCACATTTTTTGAGCACTTCGTCGGCCCCGGTTGGTGCTATCTTGCCGTGATACTTTCCATCGACAACCATCACCGGGCCCAAAGCACAACAACCGAGACAGTTGACGGTCTCCAAGGTAAATTTCATATCTGCCGTAGTCTGTCCAGCTTGAATGCCCAGGAACTCCTCCACCCTATCGAGAATTCTTGGCCCACCTCGAACGTGGCAGGCAGTGCCGAGACATATTTGAACTTCATGACGCCCCCTGGGGATTACACTGAAGGCTTTGTAAAATGTGGCTATATGCCGTATCTGGCTTAAAGGCACTCCTAATCTCGTACTGACCTTTTCCAATGCTTGATTGGAAAGCCAATGATTTTCCCTCTGAATCTCCAGCAATACCTGAATGAGCGAACTGGCTTCCTCTTGATATTTATCAATAATCTCGTCGATCTTATCGTTATCCATAACCACTATCCTGACCTGCTGCTTTCTTTCGGCCAATCTCGTACTTGCTTTTCCACCTCAGGCCAAAACAAAGCACTTCTGGACTTCATCAAACCTGACTAATCCTACTCTCGCCGAACTATTGAGATATCTGGATACTTCGGACGGGGTCAAGCCCAAGACTTCCGCGATTTCTCCAGTTGAAAGCGGCCTTTCTCGCATGAGCGACAAAATCTGGCTTATGGTTAACTTCTCCGCAATCAATTCCCTGAATAATCTATCTGCCTCTTCACTGCGGTAATACTCGTTGTACTCTTCTTCTGTATCGAAACGCACTCTCAGTCGCTCCCTTTCCACCAGTCTGATGTAAGGCACCAGACCTCTAGCCGCTTCCAGTCCTGACTTCAATTCACTTTCGTCTATGCCCTCGGCTTCGCCAAGAGGACCCAATTCCTTCACTGTCTTGACGAAATCATTGACAAGTTCAGCGAACAGGGACCCTTCACCGGAGGACATAAATTCAATCCTTAATCTTTCAGGATTAAGCCCTAGGTGTTCCATTATTTTCCTACATAGAAGCACCATGTTCAGAGCATCTCGGTTTCCATGAGTAATATAGTTACATTCATTCAAACGGCAAGCACCAATGAACACCCCATCCATCCCGTTAGAGAAGGCTCTGAGCACAAATTCCATGTCCACTCTACCGGAACACATGACCCGGATAAGCCTGATCTCAGTTGTATATTGCAGTCTGGAAACTCCAGCTAGGTCAGCAGCCCCGTATGCTCACCAGTGGCAGACAAAACCTAGGATCTTTGGCTTAAACTCAAACCCTTTAACCATTCATATTCCTTCCTAACTCGGTAACCTTACCCTGTTCATTGGCCGACTGCTACGGGGATGGAAAGCACCGCATCAATCTGGCTCAGCAGTTCTTCATCGGTGAAGTGCTTCAGCTGTATTGCCCCTGTCGGACACTTTGCGTTACAGAGGCCGTCTCCCTTACAGAGGACAGGATTAACTCTGGCTTTTCTGCCCTGCGGTGTATCATAAAACTCTATAGCAGCATACGCACAGGCTGAGATACACGCCCCACACGAAATACATTCCTCCTCATCCACTTCGCAAATAGCCCCCGAGGCTGTGACCCAGTCTCGCGAGAGAAGCGTTAACACCCGGCCAGCAGCTCCATAAGCCTGGTTGATCACCTCCGGTATATGTTTGGGATAGTGAGCCGTCCCGCAAAGATAGACGCCGTCGGCGGCAAAATCAACAGGTTTCAACTTGACGTGGGCTTCCTTGAAAAAATCATCGGGGCCCAGAGACACCTTGAACAGTTGAGATATCTCCCTGTTTCCCCCTGAGGGAATTGCCGCAGCAGCTAAGCTAAGGAAATCAGCATCTATCGCAATCTTCTGGCCTAAAATAGGGTCAGTTACGGTTACCCTTAAGATCTCCTTACCGCTCTCTTGGGTAGCTTCCACCACTGGTTTGTCATCGGGCTCGTAGCGGATGAACTTCACTTCCCGGTCCGCCGCCTCCCGGTAATAATCCTCTCTGAACCCATAAGTTCTCATGTCCCGAAAGATAATGTAGATGTCCATATGGGGGTTAATCTCTTTCAGTTTCAAGGCGTTCTTTATAGACTCGCTACAACATATCCGGCTGCAGTAATTCCTCTCTTCATTTCTACAACCGACGCACTGGATCAT
The DNA here is from genome assembly GCA_046483735.1 of Dehalococcoidia bacterium. Classification (GTDB taxonomy): domain Bacteria; phylum Chloroflexota; class Dehalococcoidia; order GIF9; family AB-539-J10; genus RBG-13-51-36. Next base: position 10,569 of record JAWOCP010000078.1, on the reverse strand, counting down.
GACCAGGCTTTCGGCACTAACCACCTTCTCATCTCTACCCGCGATTTTCTCCTCCAGTTCTAGATTGGTCATTACCCTGTCGTCTTCCCCACAAAGATACTCAGTGGGTCTATATTCATCGACCCCGATAGCGATGACGGCTGCACCATGTTTTATCTCTGCGACCCCTCGTGTAGACTTCACCTTGGTTACGAAATTTCCAACATAACCGGTAGCCTCCATGATAGTAGCGTCAGTGTATACATGCACCAATGGGTGTTGATATACCTTTCTTATGAGGTCAGACAGATATGTCTGAACATCCAGTCCTTCCAGGGTATAGTAAATTCTGCGAGCCATTCCCCCGAGGTCTTTGTCTTTCTCCACCAGGTAGACATCGTGTCCCTGTTCGGCTATGGACAGAGCACAGGTCATGCCGGCTATGCCTCCGCCAATCACCAATGCCCTCTTATCGACAGGCAGCTCGAACTCCCGTAAAGGCTGCAAGAGGGCGGCTCGAGCTACCGACATCCGGATGATATCCTTTGCCTTTTCGGTAGCCTCTTCTTTTTCTCGAGCGTGGACCCAGGAACAATGTTCTCTGATATTCGCAAATTCAAAGTAGTATTGATTAATCCCCGCCTCTCGGACAGTGTCCCGGAAAAGCCCTTCGAGAGTCCTGGGCGAGCAGGCAGCCACCACCACACGGTTGAGCCCTTTTTCCTCTATCATGTCCGTTATTTCTTTGGCACAATTGGTAGCACATGAAAATAGCTGTTCCTGAGCATGGACAACATTGGGCAGGGTCAAAGCATATTCAACCGTGGAAGGAACGTTTACCACTCTTCCGATGTTGGCTCCACAATGACACACGAAGACCCCTATCCTGGGCTCCTCACTGGAGACATCCCTCTCCGGTGGATATATCCTCTCCTTGGTGAGCTTCCCTCGCCTGTAATCAAGGAGTTCACCGCATTGAGATACAGCTCCGCTGGCGGTAAAAACCGACTCCGGAATATCCAACGGACCCTGAAAGGCTCCGCTCACGAAAATTCCCGGGCGAGATGTCTCCATCGGATTGACAGGATTGTTCTTGCAGAATCCGTGAGACTCGAGGTCGATGCCAAACTTATCAGCCAATTCCTCCGCGTTACGGGGATGGCTCAATCCAATGGATAATACGATGAGGTCGAATTCCTCTTCCTTTACCCCGTCATCGGTGGTAGAGTACTTTATGGTTACGTTCTCGCTTTCCGGAATCTCTTTCCCTAGCGACACGTAGCTCCTGATGAAGCGAATCCCGGGGAGGTTCTCCGTTCTTTCGTAGTACCGCTCAAAATCCTTGCCATACGAACGAATATCGTTATGGAATATCGTACACTGAGCCTCTGCGTCATGCTCCTTGGTCAGAATAACCTGCTTCTGGGTATATGTACAACATACGGATGAACAATAGCTGTTGCCACCAGGGATAACCTGTCTGGAACCAACGCACTGAATCCAAGCTATGTTCTTCGGGTGCTTCCCATCAGAAGGACGCCTTATCTCACCTTCATAAGGCCCGGTGGCACACAATATCCGCTCAAAATCAAGACTGGTCACCACATTCTTGAACTTCCCATAGCCATAATCACTCCTCACTCCGGGGTCGAATGGCTCAAAACCCGCAGCCAGAATTATCGCCCCCACCTCTATTTCTACCCTCTCCTCTTTCTGGTAAAGGTCTATGGCATCATTCTGACAAACTCCTACACAAATGTTACATTTCTCATCTTTAAGGAAAAGGCAAGTATCGGCATCTATATAGGTGACCAGGGGAATTGCCTGAGCAAAATGTATGTGGGCGCATTTACTCAAAGACAACCCTTGGTTATATGCGTCCGGGATCTTGACCGGACAATACTCCGTACAGGTAGTGCAACCCCGACATGCATCTTCTATGATGTATCTCGGCTTCTTAATCAGCGTCACCTTGAAGTCCCCCACCTCCCCTTCCACACTGCGAACATCAGTATAGGTCAGGACCTCTATGTTAACTTGCCGGTCGACCTCGACCAGTTTAGGCGACAGTATTCACATGGAGCAGTCGTTGGTCGGGAACGTCTTGTCAAGCTGAGCCATCTTGCCACCGATAGCCGGTGCACTATCAACCAAGTAAACCTTGAAACCGGAAGTGGCAAGATCAAGAGCAGCCTGAATGCCGCTAATCCCGGCACCAACCACCATGACATCTCCAACGTTACTTTCTGCCAGACCTTTCACAAACTGTCCTTCGGCTGGTTCTTTTTCCATTCTTCTACGTCCTTACTGCTCTAAATCACTTCTTGGATGATTTCCGTAATATCCTTGATGTCTATGACTTCACTATCCTCCATGCTTAACTTACTATCCTCAAAATTGATGATGCAATACGGGCACGAAGTAACCAATGCCTCAGCCCCAGTCTCAACAGCCTGTGCTACTCTGAGGTCGGAGAACCTCTCACCTTTTGAAACGTCCATCCAAATCCCACCTCCTCCCCCTCCACAACAGAGACTATCTTCCCGGGACTCAGCCATCTCAATCAACTCTAAACCGGGTACCCTTCTCAGCACCTCCCGGGGCTCGTCATATATGCCGTTGTGCCGACCAAGATAACACGGGTCATGATAAGTAACCTTCTTGCCATACTCTCTGGTGAGCTCAAGCCTACCCTCGTTAATAAGCTGGAGTAGATACTGAGAGATATGAATTACCTCGAAGTTGACCATGAATTCGGGATACTCGTTTTTGAATGTGTGGTAGCAGTGAGGCGAAGCCACAAGAATTTTTTTCACGCCGCTGTCGATGAACGTCTTGATGTTCCCTTTGGCTAACTGCCTGAATAGTCCCTCATCGCCCGTCTTGCGGACACTCTCACCGCAGCAATTCTGTTCAGGACCCAGTATCCCAAAGTCCACCTCTGCCTTGTTAAGAATATGCGCCGTGGCAGTAGCCAGTCTTCTGGTTCTTGAGTCATAGCTGAGGTAGCAGCAGGGAAAATACAGAACTTCCATCCCTTCAGTGAACGGTTTTACGGGCAAACCTTTTGCCCAATCCGTCCTCTTATCCCGTGGTTCACGCAAGGGATTGCCTTCAGTACCCACGCTTACATTCACGGTGTGGATTGGCGCAGGAGTGATTCCCGCTTCCGAAGCAATCCGGCGGAGAGATACACTGACATCTATCGTTTCAACGCCCCTGGGACACCGTTGAGGGCAGCTTCCACACGTAGTGCAACGCCATATCTCTTCACCTTCTATCTCAGGAAGACCGAACGTGGTCTGTCGGATTATCTTGCGGATACTGAAGCTTCTAACCCTATTCCACGGACAAACGGTATCGCATAACCCACATTGGTAACAAAACCTGAAGGCCTCCCCGCCTGCCTCTCTTGCCGCCTCTACCCCTTCCTTGAAGGGAGTTACAATCTCCGTTATCTTCTAACTCCTTGTCTCTTGTTCTGATTCTTAACTCTCTGCTATTCGGGCAAGGGCATCCCTTACCGTCTGCGCCCCATGTTTTTTCACCAATGCTTCTAACCCTACCTCCATTTCCTTCCGTTTATCTCCCTCTTCTTCCTCTTCCTCTTCTCTTTCCTCGTAAGTCAGCGCATCGGCCAAGCACCACTGAACACATAGCGGCTCTTCTAGCGGCGGTTCCTCTTCACAGACGTCACACTTCAAAGGAAGACCCGAATCAGGTTCTTTGAAAAGCTCCCTGGACGGACAGGAAGCTCTACAGAAGCTACATTCGTCAAATTCCTTCTCGTTGATCGTATAAATGTTCCTGCTATTGCACTCCGCCTCAGTGTATTCACCGGCCAGCACCGGAACATAAACATCTCTTAGCGGATCGCAAAACACCCGAATCCGAGACCTCTCTGGATTGGTGGTGCTATATTTAGGCGCAGCGTGAAAGGCAGAACACGCTACTTCGCACGCCCGGCAACCATTGCATTTATCAACATCAATCTTAATTACCTTGACTGTTTTCATTATTTACTGCCCTGACTTCTTCCCTTTTCAGACCCCTTCTTAGGCACCTTCGCCGTTTCGCTCTTGGCGGAATCCTGCTCGCTTACCTCCACTTTCTCCTCTGCATAAACCCCTCTTTGTTCAAAGTCCTGGCTAACGTAATCCAAACCGAGTTTCTCCAAAGTCTCCTTAGTTGGAACGCCTTCGTTATTCCAACCCTTAAACTTGTAGTACTCATCCTGAACCTCGGCTTCAAACTCGGGAAATCTCTTCTTCCAATGGTCTTCTGGAGGACGTTCGTCTTTTCTTCTTAAACCTCTTCTTACATTAACGCCCCTGAGCAGATTCCGATTTCTCTTGGCTATTTGCCACAGCCCGTCTTCATCGATATCCAGCCCGGTGGCTGCTGAGATTATGCGTGGTAGATTATGTATATGATACGGCGGCTTCAGAGGGAATGAGGACAGACCGGCGCAGATCCCAGTTGCATCATCGATATAATGCATTGTCTCCTGCCACTCAACCAGGTCGCAAACCAAATCAATGGGTGGCCAAAATGGCAGTTTCTTGTCTTCATCTCCCCATTCCAGAATAAATCGCTTGAAGCTTTCCTCCTTTCCGGTGGGGACCTGCACCCAATCTTCTACGAACTCCCCCCTGAGCTCTTCAGTAGGAAAAGGCGCCTGAGGAAGCTGTCCTTCAATCTGCGTAATATTCACCTTCTCGCCAGTTGACCACATAATATAATAGATGGGGTTCAACATTCCCAGCTTCATGGGAATCTGCTCTTGCTTCTTAATAGTATTATGATCGTAGGCCTCTGCTCCCTTGCCAATCTCGCGAGCTGCCCGGTAGACGCCGTTGGCCAGGATATCTCCTATCCCTTCTCGCCTGACAATCTTGTCAAGCAACCAGAAAAACCTTTCCTCATTTTCGGACGGGAATTCCGGCATGTCCTGGTCGGTTAAGATACCGTTCTCGTAGAGCTCCACCGCGAAGGCCATAACCTGGGGTGTTGTGTATCCGTCCACTCCGTATTCCTGAGCCAGACCGGCGATTCGAAAACCAAACTCCAGGTCATCCGTCATAGCTCCCATCACATAAGTGAGCTTCGAGTAGCATTTCATCATATATTTTGAAAGCCCTAGCGACGGGTGTGCAATCACTGCCCCGCACTTCATGGGACAGTTGAAGCAACTTATAAGCCGCTCCACCGCCTTGTCCTGAGTCCTCCTCCATTTTCCTTCCGTTTCCTTGGTCCAGAAATCCTTTCTCCTAGTACGGGCATTCCCCCACGAGAAATTAGTGGTGTGCCATTCCTCATCGTGGATGGCCATCTCCTGGGGTGACCCAAGGCCGGCCAGAATTGGCGGCACCCCCTGGATGGGGTTATCTGCCCGGAACTGAATATACTCCAGCACCTCATTGCAGAGCTGCATGAATTCTTCCGGTCGAGCGATGTTGATATCCTTCCTTCCACGAACGGCTATGGCCTTTAACCCTTTATCCCCCATAACAGCGCCGATTCCGCCCCGGCTGGCACTGGATTTGCCCTGCTCGATGGAAGCAAAATAGACTCTGTTCTCGCCAGCCAGACCGATAGCAGCCACGTGGGCCTTGGGTTCATTCAATTCCTGTCGAATAAGCTCCGCAGTTTCCAGAGCGCCTTTACCCTGCAAGTGAGAGGCATCGCGTATTTCCACTTTGTCATCGTTTATCCACAAATAAACCAGACTGGGTGACTTGCCACGAATGATTACTTTGTCATAACCGGCATGCTTTAATTCCGGTGCCCAGAATCCCCCCATCATTGAAAACGCCATCAATCCGGTCTGAGGAGATAATGTAGAGACAATAGTACGATTAGCGCCAGGAGCAGGTGTGCCACACAGCAGCCCGGTGCTGAATATGAGTAGATTTTCGGGAGAGAATGGCTCGACTTCAGGGGGAACTCTATCCCATAGTATCTTCGTATTGGTGCCTAGACCACCCAGGTGCAGTTCAGTTAACCTCGGGTCACTTCCTTCTCTATCTATACTTCCACGGGAGAGATCAATCTCTAGATTAACCCCTGTCTCTGCATACCTCATTCTTTGGTCCCTGTTAGGTTACACAGTCTCTGAATACCTACGCCGGTGGTATTCATCAAGTCGGCCCAACAAGGTAGCACACATGGCATATTCTTGTCAACCCAAGTTAGCTAGCCACAAAGCCAGTGATTCACAATTGCTGCGCAGTTTCTGAACTCTGCGGCCTATCACCAGCGATTCATGGTTGTTTGCTGTGCGAATGTCTAATGCTATAATGTGCTACTTCAACACTGAAGCCTTACATGGCAAATTTCAGGTTGTCGAGGACACATAGCAGGAAGGAGCATAATGATAAAGGTTATCGTAGGATATGAACTGAAGGAGGGTGCAGACATACAACCTGTATTGGTGAAGCTAAGATCATATGCGCTTACATTTCCGGGTTTCATCAGTGCTGAGCACATCAGAAGCGTAAAAGACACTTCTATTGTAGCCCTATTGTACAATTGGGAGAGACTTGAGAACTGGGAGGCATGGGAAAGTTCAAAGATTAGCCAGCAGATACTACAAGAGGCAATGGCGCTCTTAGCGTCAGAGCCGAGGATAACAATATACGACATAATGCCAACGTCAGCATGGACATATACCGGCCTCGATAGATAGCTCAGCCAACCGAATGCACGCTTATGCCAAGCTAAGTCGACAGTGGGCGGTACTGGATTTGAACCAGTGACCTCCTGTGTGTAAGACAGGCGCTCTCACCACTGAGCTAACCGCCCCCAGCACGCCTGGCGGGATTTGAACCCGCGACCTCAGCCTCCGCAGGGCTGCGCTCTATCCAGCTGAGCTACAGGCGCATACACACACCACACAGATGGTGCCGAAGGAGGGATTTGAACCCTCACGTCCTTAAGGACACTACGCCCTGAACGTAGCGCGTCTGCCTTTCCGCCACTTCGGCGTCTAGTACTCTGCCTCGAATTCTCCCTTGCCCAGAGAGACAAAAACAAGCGCCAGTATCCCCAAAACGCCCGATGGAAGGGCACAGATAGCCCCGGCCAAGGCCAAGCCAAAGCTCTTCCTCTTCACGGCCGAGACACCACCTGCTATGGCTATTATGCCCAGAACAACGAGAACTCCTCCCACAATAATCAGCCCCATCGGGAAGATACGCATTAGAAAGGCCCCTTCAGGGTTCGGGGGAATAGGACAAAACCACATTCTGGGTGGCACGTATCCCAAAAGTTTCAGGGCCACCACGCCCACTCCACCAATCAGCTCGAATGCTCCTACTATAATAGCCAGTACTCCGCCAGCTGTAAGGAATCCTCCTCTGCCTTCGTTCATTTGTTGACCTCCCTTTTACTCACGGTTCATGGTGGGCGATACTGGATTTGAACCAGTGACCTCTTGCGTGTGAAGCAAGCGCTCTAACCGCTGAGCTAACCGCCCAATATCATAGCTATTTTACCCCCAAAAACCAGCCTTGTAAACATAAATACCTGCACCGCTCTAGATGGCCGTTTCGGAGCGGTACCGGTTCAAATAAGCCAGTGTGGCCGGCAGTGTAAAAACCGGGATTATCACACGATACACCATTATGCTGAACGGTGGTACTTCGTCAACACCTGTTTTGCCGCCGCAGAACCTTTTCTCGCTTCTACTCTGGCTTCCTTAGTTTCCAGCACTTTGTAGTGATTGACGAAGTTCTCAATCTCAATGAGCCAATGCTCATACGTCTGCCTGATGTCGTCTATGCCATCAAATCTGGAGAAATCTTGCTTCATTGTCTACCTTCCAACGGACCGTCATCTTCACCGCTATCACGATTATACCACAGCCAATAATAATCGCCTCAACTAATGATATAATCTCAGGAACCGATAGCCTGACCGGTAAGGCCCGAGGGATGACAGAAAGGCATAGTCTGGAATTGAAGCCCATAGGGATAATTCATTCTCCGTACAAGAATACGAAAAACGTACCGAGGCACGGGCATGAAAGTGAAGACATTTCTCAGGTAGAGCTGTTCCAGGAATTCGAGGAGGGACTGCAAGACATCGAGGAATTCTCGCATATTGTCGTCATTTTTTGGTTCCACAAATATCAGGGATATCAGTTGGTAGTCAAGACACCCTGGGATGATAGTCCACACGGTCTCTTCACTACCAGGTCGCCCCAAAGACCTTCTCCCCTGGGGTTGACTGTGGTGGAACTGGTAGCCAGGGAAAAGAACATGCTAACGGTAAAGGGACTGGATGCCGTAGACGGTACTCCTCTTCTGGATATCAAGCCCTATATTCCTGCAATAGACGAAAGGCGACCAGTGAAACTTGGCTGGCTCGAGGGCAAACTACCGAAGAAAAGAGGTTGACGGCTACTCACATCTTCGCACTGCTAGGCGTGGGTGCCAGCGCTGGTCTTGCCAGCAGACTGCTGGGAGGTGGTTGCGGTTCTATCCTGTTAACGCAGCAAATCCGGGGCGAAAAGGAGCAATGCCCCCAGAATCAACAGTATTACGGCACCTATTGGTCTGGCATACTTTGCATATCTCACTCCCAGGCTGGAAGTCATGGCAAAAGCAGCACCGCCGAAGATAATCAGGTTGTCAAGTATGAAAAACAAGACATACAACAGGATGTAGCCATAGTATTGGAAGGTGGAGAGATTGCTCAGAGCCAGGACCTGGGTGAAGACCATTGGAATTGCCGCCGAACAGACGAATTCGATGGAGTTGACGGCAAAGGCGAGGGCTATGATTCCCAGTATCGTGGCGATGGTTACGGGTGCGGAGACGATCCTCTGCATCTTGGTCATCGTCTTCTCTCGAGATTCTTCACTGGTAACTTCACAGACGATTTCACCTTTTGCCCTTATGAATTCCCTCATTTGCAGTATTCCTCCACCCAGGGCTACCAATCCGATGACGATTGTCACCGGTCTGACAAAGCCGATGAACAGGAAGAGGTTGAGCCACGCCGTCATCAACAGGAAATATATGACTCCGGAGGCCAGGACAAAAGACCCGACAATCAGCCATATCTTTCTCTTGTCTCTCAGAGTCGCTACCAGGGATATCAGGTAAATTAGCACCCACAGAGCACAGGGATTGAAGCCATCGACAAGTCCCAAGATCACGGCCAGGGCAGCAAGCGAATGCTCCGAAAACACGATTCTGCCGAAGACGGGCAGGTCGATCCCCTCGCTGGGTTCCTCATCCGGCGGCAGGTATTCCGGGCACTCCCCTGCCAGACATTGCTCAAGAGCTTCCTCAATCGCCCGGCCGGTTGTTTCCCGGGACTCCCAGTCCACAAAGACCTGATTGCCAAAAATTGTCGTCGGCACCATCGGGTACTTTTCTACGCCACGTTCGGCAACCATTTCCTCCAACAAGTCCCATTCTCTATCGCTTCGGCACTCAATCCGAATTAGGGAGATTTCGGGGTATTGCTCCTCTAACTCTTCCATGAACGGTTTTTGTTTTGCACACGATGAACAGCCTTCAACCCAGAAGAAATGGACCTCAAAGCCTTCGCCGTTAACTGGTGGCGCTGGCGTCTGCTGGCCTATGACCCCAAGCACTATCCCCAGGATAATCAGGCATATTATCAGATACCTTTTGAAACGGTCCCGGAAGGTGTTTCTCAAGAAGCTTAGTACCCTGTTATACATTGACAGATCCTTCTTCAGGATATACTCCTTTGTCTCTGCTTCATATCTAATTCAAGGCAGACGGTTTCAAGGTCGCTACCTGGAAGACCAAGCCCTCAACTAGGGCCGTCCATCATCTATCAGCCAAAACTTCCGCAAGATCGCACCTCGAGAACTATACTCTGGCTTACCATATTGCCGTAGATATCGGACACTGTTACAGTGACCGTCAGTTCAACGTTGCGCGTATAGGGCGCAGTCCAGGTAATCATTGAGCCATCCTCAGAAATCTCGGACTCCCCGTCATCCCATTCCCATGCGTAGCTTAGCTCAAAACCCTCGGGGTGGAAAGCGACGCACAGAATACGAAACTCCTTTCCTTCGCCCACAAGATATCCAAACGTGGTCTTCTTCAGGTATTTGTGCTCAGCCGTGACAAGCAGTTCTTCGATAACCGGTGCTTGTCCTGTAACCACGCTGACAGGCAACTTTCTTGTAGCTGAGCCGCCGTAACCATCGGTAACAACAACTGTGATGTCGTACATGTCAACTTCTTCAGGACCCGTCCAGTTTGCCGTTGCATCTGTGCCGGTAATATTGCCTCCGGTCGCTGTCCACTCATAGCTCAACACATGACCGTCGGGGTCTGAAGCATTACACGTCACCTGGAGACTACCCGAAGGAGTAACCCAGGCTGCATCGGCCGTCAGGCTCGCAATTTCCGGAGGCCGATTGGCCCTCACGGTAATGGTTACATACTTAGTATCTTCGCCACCGCGGCCGTCTGTCACCGTAACTGTGACATCATAGTCACCTTCTCGGTCAGGGGCCATCCACGTAACCATAGCTCCTGCTCCGTCTATTTCGCCTGCGCCAGCCGACCATGCATAGCTAAGCTCCCCCCCGTCGGGGTC
>JAWOCP010000014.1:0-13594 GCA_046483735.1 Dehalococcoidia bacterium | reverse complement strand
CGAGTAGGCACCAGGTTGGCTACAGTAACATTGCTGAATTCAAAGTAGGCTTCATCCACGACAACAATTATTCCGGTTTCAACAAGCTCCATGATTTCCCTATCTGTGGTGATGTTGCCTGTGGGATTATTGGGCGAGGCGACAAAAATGACCTTTGTTCGCCCGGTCAATGCCTTCTTTATACCGGTCATATCGAGAGCAAAATCTTCGGTTCTGGGCACATCGACTAACCGGCCTCCACAAATATCTGTGCTAAAGGGGTACATGCCGAATGTCGGTGGACAATTGATAACCTCGTCCCCGGGCTTGAGGGAAAGCCTGAGGATAAGGTCGATGAGTTCATCGCTGCCCGTGCCGCAAACAATGTGTTGACGACCCAGGCCAGTATATACCTCTAAGGCCTCGCGTAGCTCTCTTTGCTCGGGGTCGGGGTAATTGTGATAGTAGGGATAAGTGGCCAAAGCCTGATAAACCCTGGGAGAGCAACCGTAAGGATTCTCGTTGCCATCGAGCTTCATTACCTTATCAGGAGACAATCCGCCTTGTTGACCCAGAACCTCTGTAGGCTCAATAGGAGTATAACTCTTCATGGTCACAAGCTCGGGTCTGATGAGTCTTTCGATGTCCATATCAACCAAAACCAAAGGTCAAAAATAGAAAATCAAAATGACAAGTTAGAGTGCAAAAATTTTTGTTTTTGCTCTGTATTTCTGCCTTTTGCATCTTAATCCCTTATTTGGCTCTCATCCTTTTTTCTATTGCCCGGGCGTGGGCATCGAGCCCTTCGGCTCTGGCTATCTCGATGGCAGCCTGGCCCAGTTCTCGCAGGGAAGGCTTATTCAGGGCGATGATATTGCTGATTTTGAGGAAGTCGGCCACACCCAGAGGAGAACTGAAACGAGCACTGCCGCCGGTGGGCAATACGTGGCTGGGACCGGCAACATAATCGCCGAGAGCAACAGGTGAATTCTCGCCTATGAAAATACAGCCGGCATTGCGGACTTCGGACGCCAAAGCCAAAGCGTCGGATGCCATAATGGAGAGGTGCTCCGGAGCAAAAAGGTTGACCAGCTCAACCGCCTGTGCCATGTTCTCGACAAGCACAAGCATCCCGGCGTCAAGAGCCGTTCCAGCAATAGAGTGCCGCTTCAATTTGCCCAGTTGCACATCAATTTCTTTGTCTACCTGGTCGGCCAGGCCAGCCGACGTGGTGATCAGAATTACCGAAGCCAGAGCGTCATGTTCGGCCTGGGCCAGCAGGTCGGCAGCACAAAGGGTGGGGTTGGCTTTCTCATCGGCCACGATTATTATCTCGCTGGGACCTTCGAGACCGTCGATGTCCACCGTGCCATAGACCATCTTCTTGGCCAATGTTACGAAGATGTTGCCCGGACCGCAAATTTTGTCCACCAAGGGTATCGATTCAGTACCATAAGCCAGTGCAGCAACAGCCTGAGCGCCGCCAATCCTGAAGATGCGGTTGACCCTGGCGATGTCGGCGCCTACTAACGTGGGCGCAGGAATCCTGCCATCCTTAGCAGGCGGTGAAAGCATGATGACTTCCTCAACGCCAGCCACCTTGGCTGGTATGGCCATCATCAACACTGAGGATGGATAGGCGGCGCTTCCGCCAGGGACATACAGTCCCACCCTGTTTAAGGGGCGGACCTGCCAGCTCAGGTGCTTGTCGATAGGGAATACGCCGGTTTCATGCCCGCAGGCAAGGTGAAAGTCCCGTATCCTTCTGGCTGCAAATTCGAGGGCCGAGATGACCTTCTTATCTACCATGTCATAGGCGGCAGCCACTTCCTGTCTATCCACTTCCAGGGAATCCGGTCGAACTCCATCCAGTTGTTCAGTGTAATCGAAGAGGGCTTTATCACCTTTGTCCCGAACCTCACCGATTATACGGTTGACCGCTTCTTGAACTGAAGGCTCCTGACCAGAGGCTTGTTTTATCCGGGCTGCCAGCCCTGGCGGGGTGGTGAGATTTTGCCAGAAGTCCTTTCTGGTCAGTAACTGGCTGGCTTCGTTGAATCCTTTGACTCTTTTCACGTTTCACCCTAACCCTACCCCATCAAGGGAGAGGGGACAATGCTTATTGTTAACAGCTCTCACGATAGCCCAGCTCGCAACTTCTGTGTAAGGAACTCTATTTTCTCTTTCTTGGAAGATGCTCCCATTGCATGGGAGTTCACAATCAGGCAAGCCGATGACTGGAAGAGCACATCGATAATCTTCAGTTTGTGCTGCTCGATAGTCTTTCCCGTCTGGACATTATCAATAAGCATATCGGCATCCTCGGGCAAAAAAGCCTCGCTCGCCCCCCAGGTAGGAATCAGCTTGTACGGGCTAATGTGATTGTCGCGAAGATACTTATCGGCAATATTTGTGTACTCCGAGGCTACCTTCAGAGGCGCCACAGTTGCATCGGGGTTGCCCTGCATAATTGCCCTCAACTCGTCAACGTTGGCCACCGGCATTTCCTGGCTCACGGCAACGGCGATTTTGACGGTACCAAAGCCGAGAGAAAGCGATTTCTTCACCGGACTTGAGGGGAAGCGACAGAGATGTTCCCGCAGCCAATCCTCACCGGTAATGGCTAAGTCAAAGTTGTCATTAGCTACCTGGAGGGGCATGTCCTGGGGCCTGATTACCTTGATGCCAAGCCAGTCTAAGTCGGCGCAGGGGCGGCGGCTCAGCACCTCTTCAGAATACCCCTGAAGGTCTAGCCCTGCTCGCTTCAAGAACTGTGCAGTAGGCGCTTGCTGGTGACCATCAGGCAAAGCCAGGTTGATTTCATTTGGCGACCCTGTGGGGCGAGGAATTCCCAGCTCCTCAGAACTATCAAGCTCATCTTCTATTGATATCTGGGGCCCCGCCTGCCAGGCCTCGGCTCGCCTGCCGAAGTCGTACGGCGAGCAGGCGGACAGGTCAGCGGTAAGCCTGGAGCTGAAGCATGCTAATATCCGGCTCAAGTCCTTGTTCTCCAGGCTCTCTCGATTAGCTATCAGAAAAGCAGTAACAGGGAGCAACTGTTTGAGGGGAAATAAGCCTTGAGCAGCTATATCCGCTGCACTCTCGCCCCAAAGCACTGCCAGGTCAGCATTTTCCGGGGGATAAGCTTCAGCAGCTCCCCACACCGGGAAAATCCTGAATCTTCTCATTCTGACATTTAAGGCGAAAGCCTCAGTCAAATTGGGATACTCGCTCACTATACGATAATCGTTGCCTCTGGCTGATAGCTCATTTAAATCGACTGTCGCCGCTCGAGTACCGGCAACCACGTGTATACCGCCTTCGCCGTAATTCAGACTCGATATTCTCACCAGGGCCCCCGCTGGATATTTCACCAGGTATTCTTCAATCCAATCCAGACCACAAATACCCAGGTCGTAATTCCCGACAGCCACCTGTATGGGAATGTCTTTTTCCTGAAGTATTTTGGCCGAAAGATTGGGGAACCTTGCCGAGCGAAGGCGATATTGCCTTGTCTTATCGCCATAGTCCTCGAGTCCCAGGTCTATTTCAGCAAGCAAGCTGGCTGTGGACGATAGCAGCCTGCCTTTAGGGAGGGCGAGCTTGACGTAGCCAGCCTGATAATCTTTCATCCCTCACTTAACACTTCGAGAATCTCTGCCGTAGAACCGGCAGCTCGCTGTCGGTTTTGCATGCAATCAGTGAGTGCAAACAGAGGTGTCCCCTTCTCAGAAACTCGGATGATCCACCTGTGATTCGATTCTTCCTGGCCGGTGAAGTCAAGTTCTGCCGGGTATCCGGCATCACGAAGGGATTCCGCCAGAGCAAAGCACATTCTTGCCACTTCTGGAGTTAATTCCGTACCTTTAACCAGGATTCCGCATTCGCTCCTTTTCTCTTTCTCCGGCGGAAGCAGTTTCATTATAGGGTCAACATACAGGGCAAATCCGCAGGCGGGGACATCCTCTCCATTCATAAGGGGCACAAGCTTATCATATCTGCCTCCGCCGCCTATTTTTTCCCCGCCAGCCAGGAACTGAAAACAGGTCCCAGTATAATACTCGAAACCCCGTATCGCTGTGATGTCAATCTCATAGCTACAACTCAGGCTATCTAATAGCATAGCAACGTTCATGAAGTCCTCCAGACTGGAGTTGAAGTCCTGTGAAGCTCCGGGGAATGAGGCTCTTACATTGCGTAGAAAGCTGCTCGATTTTCCCTTGAGACCCAGGAGCGAAGCTACCAACCTCTCGACTTCGGGGTTAGCGGATTCTGCCCTGGTCAGTACCTGCCAGTCTCCCTCTAGAATGCGGCTGGTCATCTTAGCTTCCTCGCCGGGGCTGAGGTTGAACTCTTTGAGCAATGCCTTTACCAAGCCAGCATGGGACAATTGTAGTCCAATGTTGCCGAGGCCGAGTCTGCGAATAACGTCTTTGGCCAACAAGATTATCTCCCCGTCCGGAGCAAATTTGTCGGCACCGAAAAACTCAGCACCACATTGCCATCGCTCCCTGTTCTCTCTCCCGGTTCCTTCGAAAGCAAAGATATTAGTCACGTAGAAAAGCCTGGCCAATCTTTCCTCTGTTAAGTTTTCGATGCAAAGTCTGGCTACGGGAATAGTGCCGTCTGGCCTGAGGACGACTCGCTCACCACTCCAGCCATCCCAATCAAGGAAGGAATACACCTTGCTCAACATACTCGGAGTGAGGGTTCCCGTAGCTGTAAACAAGTGCAGATATTCCAGGGTTGGCGTCCTCACCTCCCGATAGCCCCAATCGCGACAACAAGTTCGGAAGGCATCTTCGATACGCCGAAAGCGCAACATGTCCTCCGGGAGCAGGTCCTGCATTCCCTTACATCTCTGGTTCTTCATCTTCGGTCTATTTTACACTAAGCTATGTCTAGCTTCAATGATGAAATAATTTGTCACGTCTAAGTGCTTAGTTTATAATTGGCTTGAGGGCAATACCGTATGCTGAGAATTGGGCTCAGGCTTTTTTTTCTCACTCTGCTTGTGATTTCTGTAGTTGCAGGTCTAGGAGGCAGTATAATTGCTGCCGCCATCCCTACCGCTGTGGAAGTACTTACTGTTGACGGCACCATTGTGCCCGTGGCAGCAGATTATATTGATCGAGGTATTGGCCAAGCTGAAGAGAGGAATGCTACTGTCTGCATAATCGAGCTAAATACCCCCGGCGGGCTCCTTGACTCTACTGCGGAGATAGTTGAAAGGATTATGAATGCGGACGTACCTATCGCGGTTTATGTCTCACCGAGAGGGGCCTGGGCTGCCTCAGCGGGAACTTTCATTACTCTGGCCGGGCATATAGCGGCAATGGCGCCGGGCACGACTATGGGTGCTGCCCATCCTGTAGCTGCCGGAGAAATGACAGAGGAGGAGAAGCAAAAGATAGTTGAGTTCGCAGCTAAGTGGATGGAGACCATAGCCGAGGACCGCGGACGTAACATAGAAGAAGCAAGGCTGGCAGTGACGGAGAGCAAGTCCTTCAGCACTAGCGAAGCATTGGAACATAACCTTATCGACCTGCGAGCTGAGACTTTGGAAGGCCTTATTTCCCAGATCAATGGCTGGAAAACCGTGTTAGCCAGTGGCGAGGAAGTCACCATCGATACTACGGACTATGTTACAGCCAGAAACGAAATGAATGCCGTCGAGAAGTTTCTGCAAACCATCAGCGACCCTAACATTGCCTATATCCTCTTCACTCTGGCTACGGTGGGGTTGATTGTCGAGATTTCTAACCCGGGGCTGGTTTTCCCCGGTGTGTTTGGCGGCATCAGTTTCTTCCTGGCGTTTTACTCCCTGGGTGTGCTTGGTGCCTACTGGGGAGGCATAGCACTTATTTTGCTGGCCGTGGGACTTTTTATCGCCGAGTATTTCACCGAAAGCTTTGGGTTATTGACCGCCGGAGGTGCGGTTGCACTGGTCATGGGCTCGTTGATATTGTTCAGCCACAGCCCGGGGATAGCGGTACACAGGGGACTAATTGCCGGGGTCACGGCAGGTGCTATCGCTTTCGCTATCTTTGTCGTCGGCGCCATTATCCGCGGACAAAGGCGCCGCAAGGCTACCGGGGCCGAGGGAATGATCGGGAAGGCAGCCATAGCAAGAACGCCACTGGATCCTGCGGGGACAGTTCTCGCTCAGGGAGAATTATGGGCAGCAACATTGGAGGACGGCAAAGCAGCACCGGGTGAAGAAGTGGTAATATTGAAAGTGGAAGGATTGCGATTATGGGTGACAAAGAA
The DNA here is from genome assembly GCA_046483735.1 of Dehalococcoidia bacterium. Lineage (GTDB taxonomy): Bacteria > Chloroflexota > Dehalococcoidia > GIF9 > AB-539-J10 > RBG-13-51-36. The sequence goes on along the minus strand of JAWOCP010000014.1, from coordinate 7,345 downwards.
ATCAAAGGAATAGGAAGGTAGCATTCATGGAATTCTCTATGCCCGCTATCGAAATGACCGGCCCAATTATTGTAAGCATAGTCTTGGCTGTTGCCTTTGTGGTTTTCATTATTTATGCCATCGTGACAGGGCAGAAGCGAAAACTATCCGCCGGTGTCGAAGAGATGGTAGGGAAGGAAGCCGTGGTGCGAACGACCCTCAACCCCAGGGGCACGGTTCTGGCTGAGGGAGAGTTATGGGCAGCCATAGCTGAAGGTAGTACTATAGAATCTGGAGAGGAGGTGATAATAACGAAAGTAGAAGGATTGAAATTGTGGGTGACAAAAAAATCTAAAGAACAGGAGGGCAAATGAACTGGGTTATTTATTTCATTATAGCAGTAGTAGTAATAATACTTCTGTCGGCAGCTCTGAAAATCGTTCGAGAGTATGAAAGAGGGGGCGTTTTCCGACTGGGCAGATTTGTGGGGATCAGAGGACCGGGCCTGGTCTTGATTATACCATTCGTTGAGAATATGCGGAAGGTTGACCTGCGGGTAATCACTATGGATGTTCCCCAGCAAGAGTGCATAACCGTGGACAATGTGACCGTCAGAGTTGACGCCGTGATTTACTTTCGGGTGGTTGAGGCCGCAGATGCTATCCTCAAGGTGCTGGACTATGTCAAGGCAACCTCGCTGCTCGCCGCCACCACCTTAAGAAATGTTGTCGGACAGTCTACGCTGGATGAGTTATTGGCCCAGCGGGACAGGCTTAATGAAAAGATACAGGTGGTGGTTGATGAAGGCACCAATCCCTGGGGTATAAAAGTGAGCATGGTGGAGGTTAAGGATGTGCAACTGCCGCAAACAATGCAGAGGGCTATGGCGGCCCAGGCTGAGGCTGAGCGAGAGAGGAGAGCCAAGGTGGTTCATGCCGAGGGTGAATACCAGGCGGCAGAAAAACTGGCCCAGGCTGCCCAGGTTATTTCCAGTCAGCCGTCAGCTTTACAGCTCCGCTATTTGCAGACGTTGGCAGGTATTGCGACAGAGAGAAGTAACATCATCGTGTTCCCCTTGCCCATGGATTTAATGCCCATTTTGGGCAAGGCCAGCGGTTCAGAGAAAAGCAAGTAGTATGACGTAATCTATGTCAATTCCACAATTCTGTTATTGCAGGCCCCGACAAGTCGGGGCCTGCAATCTTGTGGAGGGGCAGGGGATTGCTTCGCCCCGCTCGCAATGACGATATCAGGCGGGCAGCTATGGCCGGTACCAAATTAAGTAAGAGCAATACCAATAAGCTCAGTTAGATTTTGAATCCCGTTCTGCCTCATGAAACTTGCTATTCCCTCTAATACGTTGAGCCCAATTTGGGGGCTAGTCAGGCTGGCTGTGCCAATTTGCACAGCAGTGGCTCCAGCCATAATGAACTCCAGGGCATCCGCGGCAGAGGCGATGCCGCCACATCCTATCAAGGGAACGTGGGTCACTCTGGCTACCTCGAATAGCATATAAACCGCTACAGGCTTGATAGCGGGGCCAGAAAGCCCACCTGCAGTATTCCCCAGCCACGGCTTTTTCCGGTCTATATCGATTGCCATGCCCTTCAGTGTGTTAATCAGGGATATGGCATCAGCTCCAGCTTCTTCCACTGCTGAAGCGATTTCCTTGATATCGGTTACGTTGGGGCTCAGCTTAACGATAAGCGGTAGACTGGTGGCGGACTTAACCGCTGAAGTTGCCCGGGCGGCGAGCTCAGGGTCAACACCAAATTCTATTCCTCCTGCGGAAACATTGGGGCAACTAATATTTAGCTCAATGCCACTTATTCCGGGCACGCCTTCTAATTTGCTTGTCACGGCCACATATTCGTCGATGGTTTCCCCGGCAACATTAACAATAACCGGGACCTGCCAATTCGCCCATACAGGCGCTTTTTCCCTGATCAGAGAGTCAACACCGATGTTTTCCAGGCCGACCGAATTGAGCAGACCACTGGCAGTCTCCACCAGTCGCGGCTGAACATTGCCTTTTCTGGGCATCAGGGTTGTCCCTTTACAGACAATCGCGCCCAACTTCTGTATGTCGGCAACTTCGCCGTACTCTATGCCATAGCCAGCTGTGCCAGCGGCTATTATCACAGGATTGGAAATGATTAATCCCCTGTAGTGCCGGGGAGCCAATTGAAGAGAGAGGTCGGGTGAGTTTCTCATTGCGTGAAACTTTATCACTGCTCAGGGCAAAAGGAAAGGACTAGCCGAGGGGCACAATTCTCACCCTGCCCCAGGCGCCCATTTTGTCGCCTACAATAACAACCACGCCATGAAGTCCCTCTATCTCCTGCGCCTCTTCAATTGCTCTGGGAATGTCGTCTGCTGTCTGGACTACATTGCCCAGTGCTGTGGCTGCGGCATCGGCCAGAGCTGCCGAGGATGAAAGGACAATGACGGCGTCAGCGCTGCCCAGGCTTAAGGAATGCCCCACGGTTCCTGAGGACGTACCTATGCCCAAGGGCGTTTCTCCAGGCGTGATTTCCAGGGCGATTTTTTCCGTAAAAGAAGATTGCCCGGCATATATACCCACCAGTCTCTTCTCGGATATTTCCAGGAAAATGTCTCCGCCGTTTTCCACAATCACCTCCGGCGAGAAAGCAAGTAAGTCCCTACCTACCGCTTCGGCGATGGCGCCAGCCACTGCTGCCATAGGACCAACACCTGCCAGCTGAGATACTCTGGCCATTTCTTTGACCAGCGCAGGGGCTTCGGCTTCGGCCTGGTAAGGTTCCAATGTAGTTAAGAAGAGAGGATGACGTTCAATATATGCTTCCAGGGAGCTGCGGTGCTTCAGCACAGAATCAAGGGCTTTATGCTTTAGATTATGACGGGACCGGACGTAGAGGTCTGTCTGTGCTACTACGACGTTGAAGGAAACTAGACCGCTGTCCTTGATCCAGTGGCGGTAGAAGCGTGGCGCATACATGGACGGATATAGAATCCCAACCTCTAATTCCTAAATCTGACACAAATTCAAAATCTTCGCGTTTTGGTCATTCGTGTCTTGAGTCTGGATATCGTTCAATCAGAAACGCAATATCATCGCCCGAGGAGGACAAGCCTTGACACAGAGTCCACAGATGACACACTTGTTATGGTCAAAGAGCACTTGCCTGGTTCCCGGCTCCAGAGAGAATGCCTCTGTTGGGCACATGGTGATACAGGCTCCACAATGAGTGCACCTGGATTCGTCGCGGACAACATCCTGACTTAAAGACTGCATTTCTACGCCGGTCTCACTGAGGTATTTGACGCCCTTATCGTAGTTCTCCTGCTCACCGCTGAGCTCCATGACCAGCAATCCTTCCTGTCCTGGTGAGACCGAAGCTTTAAGAATATTAAAGGTGAGGCCAAAATCCTTAACCAGCCGGTAGACCACCGGCTGCCCTGTCACGTTGGGTGGGAAGTGAAGCACTATTCTTCTGGAGACATTCATTCCTCTCAACTACTCCTTTGTTGGTCTCTCTTTGAGTGGCTTGAAGGTTATGCCCGATTCCACTCCGGGCAAAGGAGCTACCGGCTCGGCAAGCAAAAACTCACCCTTCTGTATCCATTTCTTCAAGATATTGGCAATTTCCACCGCCTTTAGATAGCTGGACAGCGAGGCTGTAGGGACATCCCTTCCTTGAACTTTGATACAACCACTGTTGAGTTCAGCATAGCTAACCTCTCCCAGGATATCTGCCTTCATCTGGGGATAAGCCTCGGAGTAATCGACGATGGGCGCTAAGATGCCGGCATCGTTTACCGTGGTGTAGCGGAGAATTTCCTCGGAAAGTACAGGTATCGGGACACCTATGCCCACCGTCAACGTGCAACCGTAGCCAAGCATGCTTGTCCCCACCAGCCACTCCGGCTTCATCTGTTTCAAGTCTCCAATCACGGCCAATGTTCCTGCCCCCCGCCGCGGCACACCATTGTCTCCTCTAAGAGCAGTGGGGTTATGCTGGGTGCCATGCCAGGCCACATAACCTGTGCCTCCACCCAGGAAAATCTTCGTCCCAACACCTATAGTCTTGTAGTAAGGGTCGTTGAAGAGAGGCGAGAGTTGTCCTGCTGTAGAGTAGTTAGCGTTTCCCAGGTTGGGCTTGAGCACCCCCATATAGGTATAGAGTATCTTATCGGAGAGGTTCACCGCCACATTATAGTTCTGGTAGGCATTCCTGACATTAAATAAGATTGCCTCATTTATGTCTCTAATGTTTATCAGGGTCTCCAGTGTTCTCCTGGGGTAGCAATCCGTCCCGTAAGCAGTAGCGGTAAGCCTTATATCCTTGCCTGCTATCAGCTCCTCGATGACATGCCCACCGCCGTAGTTGAACTCCCCCGGGTAAAACTTGTTCCTTGGGTCATCATCGGCAATGGCAGTTGCGCCGAGGAAAAGATCCACAGCAGCTATCCCGGTGTAGGCTGGAATATCGTTGAGGTAAACCTTGCCGCCGCCAAGTTTTGTCCTCGGCCTGGAGTGTCCAATATTGAGAAAGGCACCGGAGGAGCACATTGGACCGAAGGTACCGGTGGTAACTACATCGATTTCCTGGGCTGCCCTGCTCAGGCCTTTCTCCCTGGCAAGGTCGATCACTTCCTCCGCAGTCACCACCACTGCCTCGCCCCTTCTGATTTTATCGTTAATTTCGGCTATCGTTTTTGCCATAACAAATTCAAGCTTGCTTAAGTAATTCCATAGCTATCTGGGCGGCCTTCTTACCCGACAGAAGCATGCCACCAAAAATTGCCCCCATCCTCGGGGAGCCAAAAACGGCGTTCGCCGTCATACCAGCAACCACTAATCCAGGATGAACTTCCCTGGTGTTTTCCAATATTTCTCTTTCTCCTTTCTCAGCCCACATCGACTTCTCCCCCATCACCTCTCCTGTCTTCGTTCTTAAACTCGGGCCTATCTTCTTGACCACGATGCGACAGACTTCGGCATCGTGTCCAGTGGCATCTATGGCCACCCTGCATTTTACAGTTAGAGGATCCACATGAAGCTTGGCCAAGGAAACAGGGCTCCAATTCAAAACAAGCCCCGTTATCCTGTCATCTTCCCGAATCATCACATCTTCGACGCCGATCAAATTGAAGATCTTCGCCCCTGATTTTATTGCCGCCGAGCAAATAGTTGAAATAGCCTCCAGCGAATCAGCAACATAGTACCCCTTGGCATATTCAGTGACCGCAACGTCAAACTCATCCAATATCCGTTTGCCTTCTTCCTGAAGGACGATGCGGTTGAACATCATCCCCCCGCCGGGCATGCCACCACCAACGCGAAGCTGTCTTTCAAATACCACCACCTTTATCCCCTCTTTAGCCAGGCAGTAAGCAGTGATGAGCCCTGCTGGCCCGGCTCCGGCTATAGCAACGTCCACCTCCATTGCCTCCATGAAGTCTTTCATGTAGCTTTCAACGATGGCACGGGAAATAACAACTTCATCCATTCTCGGTTGGCCTCCCTTTGGCTATTTGAGTGGCAGCTATTGGAACGTGTCAGCTAGTATACCCCTATTGGCAAGTAATGTCCAGCCACTTAAGGTAGTCTTCACTGCCGGCCGCGATAGGCAAAGCGATTATTTCAGGCACTTCATAGCTGTGCGCCCCTTTTACCAGGTCAACTATTTCGGGAAAGAGCGATGCTTTGGTTTTGACAATCATGAGGCTTTCCTGGGCTGACTCAAGCTGGCCTTCCCACCGGAAAAGCGAATTCACCCGGGGCACAATATTCACGCAAGCCGCCTTTTTTCGATCGACCAGCAACTCGGCAATCTTGTGAGCTTCTTCCTCGCCGCTGGTAGTGATAAGGAGCACTATCTTGTCCGTTTCTTTCATCGTTTCCCGCCTATCTCGAGCATCTTATCCACCGCGGCTTTTGCCCTGAGACGAATTTCCTCGGGAACCTTCACCTCGGGCTTCAACTCTTCCAAAGACCACAGAACTTTTTCCAGTGTAATCAACTTCATGTTGGGACAGATTGCCTGCTCGGAAACAGGAATAAACCTCTTGCCAGGATTCTCTTTTCTAAGTCGGTGTATTATCCCAATCTCTGTGCCGACAATCATCTCCTCAACCTCGTCTCTCTGGGCATATCTACACATCCCGCCAGTGCTGAGCACTTGGTCAGCGAGGGCGATGACCTCCGGTGTGCACTCTGGATGGACTACCACCTTGGCTTGAGGGTATTCCTGCTTCAATCTCCTTATTGTCTCAGGCGTTATCCTGGCATGGGTGGGGCAGAAGCCGGGCCAGAGGAACGTCTTTTTCCCCGTCTGGGCGGAGACATAATGCCCCAGATACTGGTCGGGGACAAATAGTATCTCCCGAGCATCCAGGCTTCTTATGACCTCGACTGCATTGGCGGAAGTGCAACAGATATCTGAGTCTGCCTTGACTTCGGCTGAGGAATTAATGTAGCAGACCACTGTTGCCTGAGGGTGTTCCTTCTTCTTCTCCCGTAAGCATTCAGCAGTAATCATATTTGCCATAGGACAACCGGCATTCATATCAGGAAGCAAGACCACCTTGTCGGGACAAAGGATGGAAGCTGTTTCCGCCATGAAGTGGACTCCGCAGAACACGATTACACTGGCGTCGGTTCTGGCAGCATTCTGACTCAGCTCCAGAGAATCGCCAACGAAGTCAGCTATATCCTGAACCTCGCCCAACTGGTAGTTGTGGACAAGAATGACAGCTTTCCTGCTTTCCTTGAGCTTGCCTATTCTGTCTATTAGTTCTGCGTTTCTATCTTCTGTCATGTGCTATCCTCCATGCAGCTGTGTAGACACTCATCCTCTTCCCACGGACTGAAGCGACCAGAGTAATACCCAGGGTATCAGCAATTCTCACTCCCAGATTAGTCGGTGCAGATATGGATACGATTATGGGAACGCCTCTCTTGACTACCTTGTGCAATATCTCCGAGGAGATTCTTCCACTGGTTATTATTATCCGATCGTCGGTGTCTATGTCCTCCAGGAGGCACTTGCCAAAGATCTTGTCGATGGCATTATGCCTGCCTATATCTTCGCTAAAAATCAGCATGCCTTTCATATTGCATAAGGCAGCACTATGAACGCCGTGCGTTGCCAGATAAAGGTGGGAGCCGTGTTGAAATCTGTGGACGAGGTCGAGAACTTCCTCAGCTGATATTTCCATTTGGGATTCCACTTTTTGGCTGGTGGCGTCGGTGGGGCTATAGAAAGAGGCTCCTCTCCCACATCCTGAAGATATGAATCGCTTGAACAAAACGTCCTGGCTCAATGCGTTATCCCCGGTTGTTTCCAAGCGGACCACACCCCTTTCATCATCGACCAGG
>JAWOCP010000160.1:0-9655 GCA_046483735.1 Dehalococcoidia bacterium | reverse complement strand
AGATCAGGCAATCAGTGGACCACCTCTGCACACTGGCTGAAAGGTAATTAGTAGAATGAGTTCGGTAACAATAATTATGACGCAACAAGGAGCACTTCGGTAACACTTTATTTTGACGCAACACGGGGGGTGTGGTGGCTGGTCCATATTGTTTGTGAAGTGTTTCTTTCCCATCTCAACTCGCTCGACAGGTGGGAACCACTTGTACCTTGACAAGTCGCGCTGCTATACTTATCATAGTAGAAGAAATAAACCTGATTGGAGGCGCTAGAAATGACTGAGAAAAAAGCAGGGCAACCATATACTGCGGAGGAGATACTTTCTTTCGACCGCATTAAGAGGGCGATGACAAGCAGGGTTTTGGATAGGATAGAAGAGTTATGGCAGGGAAAACAGCCCATAGGCGTTGAGCAGATGAATGAAGTGATCGAGGATGAATGGCAAAGGGTGAAGGAGGCGGTGAGGTCATCGCCGGCTGCCAGGGATGCCTTTCGTAAGTATTTGGAACGCACCGTTGCTGAACAGATAGATAAGCTCATGACAGCGGATAAAGCTGAGCTAGAATCATTAGGCGTTGTAGAGAAGAGTCTGTAAATTGGTTTCACAGGAAAAAGCTGATCCAGTCGAACAGGTCAACCATGACCTGGACATGGGGCAGTTAATTAAGCGCCTCGATATGCTGGATGAGAGGCTGGACAACATGGATTCTATTGTAACATCACTTGTAGAGAGAGTGATGGGAAGGCCTCTGGTCATGGAAGTAACCTGCCCCAATTGTGGTCAGACGATACAGATCAATGTCACCAGTGGTGTAAGGCTGCGAGGGAAAGAATAGCCACGCCAAGCGTCGTATGTTTATCGATGTTTAATTTCTAATCCACCTCATGACAATTAATCTTCTGTTCTTGCCATATTATCAATGGATTGTACTGTGAAGCTATGTTTGTTACAATCGTGAAACGGGCGGTTAGCTCAGTGGTTAGAGCGCTGCGTTGACATCGCAGAGGTCACTGGTTCAAGTCCAGTACCGCCCATTTTTGGCGAGCTTATGATTGATTCCTAGATTCATAATGGGAAGCTTGAGATGAAATCAAAGACAGGGGACGAGCAACTGGAACGAATGCACCATTCTGCTGCGCACATAATGGCTGAGGCGGTACAATATCTTTTCCCCGAGGCCAAATTCGGCATCGGACCGGCAATCGAGAATGGCTTTTACTATGACTTTGAGCTGCCACGTGCCTTAACACCGGAAGACTTACCCGCAATCGAGAGCAAGATGACTGAGGTTATCGGCCAGAATGTACCATTTGTTGCGGAGGAGATAAGTAAGGACAAAGCGCGTGAGCTTTTTGCTACCCAGCCCTACAAGTTGGAGCTTATCGATGAGATTCCCGATCCTACGGTAACTATCTATAAACAAGGTTCCTTCACTGATCTATGTCGTGGTCCGCATTTAAACTCTACGGGTGAAGTCAAGGCGTTTAAGCTAACTCATATAGCTGGAGCATACTGGCGCGGCGATGAAAAGCAACCCATGCTACAAAGAATATATGGTGTGGCTTTCGAAAGCCAAGGGGAACTTGAGGAATACCTGTGGCGTCAGGCTGAAGCGGCCAAACGGGACCACAGGAAAGTAGGCAAAGAGCTTGACCTCTTCAGCACTCATGAAGAAATTGGTCCTGGCTTGATTTGCTGGCATCCCAGAGGTGCTTTGATTAGACAAATCATCGAGGACTTCTGGAGAGCAGAACACTTCCAGCGAGGCTATGATATCGTTTACACTCCCCACATTGCCAAGCTAGATTTATGGAAGACCAGCGGGCACTGGGAATTCTATCGGGAGTATCTGTTCTCACCGATGGAAATTGAAGGGCAACAATATCTGCTGAGACCCATGAATTGCCTGGGGCATATTTTGATGTATAGAAGCAAACTACGCAGTTATCGCAACTTGCCTATGAGATACGCCGAATTGGGCACAGTATACAGGTATGAGCGAACTGGCGTATTATATGGTCTGGCCAGGGTAAGGGGCTTTACTCAAGATGACGCACATATTTTCTGCCGACCTGATCAGGTTGAAGAGGAAGTATTGGAGGTTGTGAGGTTGGCACAATTCATGATGTCTAGCTTTGGCTTTGACAAGTATGAGGTGTTGTTATCAACGCGCCCTGAGAAATATGCAGGCACAGTTTCAATGTGGGAGAAGGCCACGGAAGCCTTGAAAGGCGTTTTGCAGAGGCTGGACCTGCATTATGAGGTTGATCCTGGCCAGGGCGTTTTCTACGGGCCCAAAATTGATATTAAACTCAAGGACGCTCTAGGGCATGTTTGGCAAGGTCCTACCATCCAGGTCGATTTCAACTTGCCACAACGCTTTAATGTCTGTTATATTGGTGAAGATGGCTTGGAGCATAATGTGGTGATGATACATCGCACAGTTTTAGGTAGCATGGAGCGTTTTCTGGCTTGCCTTACAGAGCATTATGGCGGTGCTTTCCCAGTATGGTTATCGCCGATCCAAGCGATAGTAATTCCCATAGCAGACCGCCATGTAGGCTATGCCCGAGAGGTAGAGAGCGAGCTTAGGAATGAAGGCATCAGAGCTCGAGTTGACGACCGCCCGGAGAGAATGAATTCGAAAATAAGGGAAGCCCAACTGGAGAAAATCCCTTTTATGCTTGTCGTTGGTGATAAAGAAATGGCTTCATCCAGCGTGTCACTTCGCTTAAGGAGTGGGGAGGACCTGGGCGTAGAAACTGTGGTGCGACTCAAGAGTAGGATAAACTCAGCTATAGAGGCTAAGTCTTCAACGCTGTTCCGGGGGTAGAAGGCGCATAGTTAAAGAATTACTAACCAACAGGAGAATCAGGGCCAGAGAAGTTCGCCTCATAGGGGAGGATGGGGAACAGCTTGGCGTGGTGCCTCTGCAAAAAGCGTTACAAATTGCTTATGAGCGCGGCCTTGATTTAGTACAGGTAGCGACGACAACTCCGCCGGTATGCCGACTTCTTGATTATGGTAAATACAAGTATGAGCAAACCAAGAAGGAGCGCAAGGCGAAGAGGGGACAAAGAGTCGGCTTACTTAAGGAAGTCCGTTTGAGACCGAAGATAGAGGAACATGATTTGCAGGCGAAAATAAAGACGACGAAGAAACTATTAGAGGAGGGCAACAAAGTAAGACTGGTGCTAAGGTTTAGAGGGCGTGAAGTTGTTTATCCTGAACTAGGTTGGAAGGTGCTTCAGAAAGTAACCGAGGCCTCGAAGGAAATAGCTGTGGTGAGCAGCTCTGTTAACGAGCAGAGGAGTATAGCCTTGGTCTTATCCCCGGTTGCCCTCAGGAAATCTAAGGAGACAGAAACAGATGCCAAAACTCAAAACCCATAAAGGAGCAAAGAGCCGCTTTCATGTGACAGGAAGCGGCAAGCTTATGCGTACTAAATGCGGCAAAAGCCACTTGAGACGGAAGAAGGCTGCTAGAACCAAGCGCCTCTACGATGAAAAGATGCCTGTAGCCTCAGTGGACAGGAAGAGGTTACGGAGGCTTCTGCCCTACAAATAGCAATAGTGTGGAGGAGAGAAGGAGATATGGCTATTTTAATCCCGATTTTCGGCATAGTCTTTGGTTGCCTCATAGCTTTGCTGGCAATCTGGACTGAATACAGGAGAGACCGGGCCTTGATTGAGAAAGGGCTGTATCAGCCAAGAGAAGCAGAGCGACCAGGTCCTCCTGGTTGGGGGTTTCTGGTCGTCGGCTCTATAGTGGCCGGCATAGGCGTAGCCCTCCTTGTTAGTACGTTTGTTTTCCAAATAGGCAGGGGAACTGGTATACCGGGGCTTATTTTTCTATTTATTGGTATTGCATTGCTAGTAGTCTATCTTGTTGCTAAAGAAAGAAAGGATAATACCTGAAGACTAAGGAGGAATCTTGCCAAGAGCCAGGAGTGGGAAAGTTACTCATAGACGACACAAGAAGGTACTTGAGCTAACCAAGGGACATCGAGCGGCGAGGCATAAGCTTTATAGAACGGCTCACGAGTCCATGCTTCATGCCTTAGATTATTCCTATCGTCACCGTCGTGAGCGGAAAAGCGACTTCAGACAGCTATGGATTGCTCGTATCAATGCCGCAGTACGGGCTAGGGGACTTACGTATAGTCAGTTTGTTGCGGGATTGAAGAAATCAAACGTGGAAATCAACCGCAAGATGTTAGCTGAGATGGCAGTCAAAGACCCTGAAGGGTTCGCCACATTAGTAGACTCGGTGACCGAAGCTAACTCATCTCGCTCGTAATCATATTATGCCTGAGAATTCCGGGAATTTTGGACAAGGATAGCATTGTCTGGCAGTCGATGCTGGAACGACTCAAATATCTTCATACACAAGCTCTCGACGAACTAGGTCATATTGGTAGTTCTCGAGAGCTGGAGTTGTGGCGTGTTCGTCATCTGGGAAAGAAAAGCAGTCTAACACAAATTCTGCGTTCTTTGGCTACCTTGCCTCTGGAAGAACGGGCGAGGATAGGCACCCAAGCCAACGAAATCAAGAGAACTTTGGAGTCAAGACTGAACGAGAAGGAGAGACTACTACAGGAAGCTTATTATGCCTCTCCTTTGGAGTCCCAAAGACTAGATGTCACCCTGCCCGGTCGGCCTTTTCCTGCAGGTCGTCTTCACCCAACCACTCAAGCACTTAACGAGATTTGCGATGTTTTTGGTAATATGGGCTTCCAGACGATTGAAGGACCCGATGTGGAATGGGATTACTACAACTTCGAAGCCTTGAACATTCCTCAACATCATCCGGCGCGAGATATGTTTGCTACCCTGTGGATAGATGCAGATATGGGGGGAAAAGCCAGGCTTCTGCGCACTCACACTTCCCCGATGCAGATCAGGTTGATGGAGAGAGAACGTCCGCCGATAAGAGTCATAGTGCCGGGGCGAACTTACAGATATGAAGCGACTGACGCTACTCACGAGTCGATGTTTTATCAGGTCGAAGGTTTGGCTGTGGACAAGGACATCACTCTGGCTAATCTAAAAGGCACTTTGTTTGAATTTTGCCGCTGCGTTTTCGGAGAGGAAAGGAAAGTGCGCTTTCGTTGCGATTATTTTCCTTTCGTGGAGCCCGGCGTGGAGGTAGCCATCGGATGTTTAGCGTGCAATAGTGATGGTTGTCGCCTGTGTGGCTACAGCGGCTGGATTGAAATACTGGGTGCGGGCATGGTACATCCTGATGTTTTGGCCCGCGTCGACATCGACCCTGAGATTTACAGCGGTTTTGCCTTCGGCATGGGAGTTGAACGTATCCCTATGCTGCGCTATGGCATTGATGACATCCGGCTCTTCTATAGCAACGACCTCAGATTTCTGAGGCAGTTCTAAATCCTAAGGTGAGAACATGAAAGTTTCCCTCAAATGGCTCGGCGATTATGTTGACATAAAACTCGGCTCCGGGGAAGTGGCCGAGAGACTGACCATGGCTGGCCTGGAAGTCAAGGACATACAGACTGTGGGAGACACCTGGGATAATGTAGTGATAGGGGAAGTAATAGCTGTGAATCCCCATCCTAACGCTGACCGCCTTAAGCTAGCTACGGTTGACCTTGGCAGTCAGCAAGTGACCGTGGTTTGTGGTGCTCCCAATATCGCACCTGGCCAGAAAGTGCCTTTTGCCCGCACTGGGGCGCGGCTTATAGATGGCCACACTGGAGAAGCTATATTGCTGAGGCCGGCCAAAATTCGGGGTGTTGTTTCCGAGGGCATGGTCTGTTCAGAGAAGGAGTTGGGAATTTCTGATAGTCACGAAGGCATTCTGGTATTGCCGCCCGAGGCACCGGTAGGTGCTCCTCTCGGTGGCTACCTGGGCGATGTGATTCTGGACTTAGATATAACACCAAATCGCCCGGATTGCTTATCGGTAATTGGCATCGGCCGGGAGATTGCCGCCTTAACCGGTGAACCACTGCGTTTGCCCCAAATTCACTATGATGAAACGGAAGAGCCAGTAGATTCCTTCGCCTCCGTTGACATAGTCGACCCGGACCTCTGCCCCAGGTACTGTGCTAGTTTGATTACCGGAATTAAGATAGGCTCGTCGCCAGCTTGGCTTCAGCAGCGCCTGAATAGCTGCGGAATGCGTCCTATTAACAACGTGGTTGACGTCACCAATTATGTGATGCTGGAATATGGCCAGCCCCTTCACGCCTTTGATTATCACAAGCTTGAGGGTCGGCAAATTATCGTGCGAAAGGCCGGAAATGGCGAAACCATAATCACCCTTGATGGCTCAGAGCGCACTCTTAGCCCAGATGTGCTAGTTATCGCCGATAAGGAAGAGGCTGTCGGTATTGCTGGAATCATGGGCGGCCTGTATTCCGAAGTGACAGACAAAACCGACGCTATACTCCTGGAGTCAGCGAATTTCAACCAGGTCGCCATCCGTCGGGGCTGTAGTTATCTTCAATTCCAAAGCGAGGCCTCAATTCGCTTTGACAAAGGGCTTAATAGTGAACTTCCGTTATTGCCACTAAGACGTGCCACTCAGCTGCTACTGGAACTAGCCGGTGGTAGGGCAGCCAGGGGCATAATTGATGTTTATCCCGGGAAATCAGAACCGAAGCTCATATCTCTTACCACCCACGAGGTGGAGCGCCTTTCAGGCTTGAAGGTTAACGTTGATGAGACTGTCAAAATATTAGAAGCCCTCGGCTTCGAATGCCAGGTAACCGATTCAAGTTCGCAAATGAGGGTGAATGTGCCTTATTGGCGCAGCGACATTAAATGCGCTGCCGACCTCGTGGAGGATGTAGTTCGCGTCATTGGTTATGAAAAGGTCCCGACCACCAGACTCAGTTCAACTTTGCCTCAACAACAATCAAAATTGTCACCGCCGGCCCAGCGAAGCAATCTCAGAAAGGAACTACGTGGGATTCTGACGGGCTTTGGCTTCCAAGAGATACTAACGTATTCTTTAGTAAGCCTGGACAAGTTGCAGAAGCTTTCACCGAAGCTTGAGCTGCAAATTCCGCCGTTAAAGGTGGCTAACCCTATGACCAAGGAACAGGAATATCTACGCACTAATCTGCGGGCCGGTCTTCTGACCACGCTGGCACACAACCAGAAATTTGAGCCAGCAGGCATAAGGTTGTTTGAAATGGGCAAGGTATTCTTGCCCGATAACCCTCCTGTCATTGCGAGCGAAGCGAAGCAATCCGGAGTAGAAAGGGAGCTACCCCAAGAAAAGGAAATGCTGTGTGCTGTGCTGAGTGGCCCAAGAGCGGAATTGTCCTGGCATACAGACAGGGAAATGCTTGATCTTTTTGATGCCAAGGGCGTGGTAGCAAATGTGCTGCACCAGTCGGGACTAAAAGCGAGTTTTGATTTCAGCGATGATGAAACTCTATTTCCGGGAAAAGGGGCCGACATAACTATCGACGGTGAAAAGATAGGCATTGTAGGCGAGCTACATCCTAAAATAGCACAGGCCTTTGAACTTTCTGGTGATGTCTACCTTATGGAAGTCGACCTGGAGAAACTGCTGGCCAGGGTTAGCGGGACAAAAGAATACCAACCAATTCCACGGTTCCCCCGGGTGATGCGAGATGTCGCTTTAGTAGTAGGTGAGCAGGTGAGCTATCGAAGAGTGGAGAACATAATCCAAGGCTTCCCGCTAGTGAGTCAGGTGACTCTCTTTGACCTTTATCGAGGCGAGCAAATACCCAAAGGCAAGAAATCTTTTGCTATAAGGATTACCTATCAATCGCTCAGCCACACCTTGACCGATGAAGAAGTTGACCAGACTCAAGAGCAGATGCTCTATAGACTAAATCAAGAACTTGGCGCTGCTTTACGGCACTGACCTGGTCACAGTGAGCCAAACTCGGTCAGGACTGAGAGTTCGTAGTCTCTTCCAGCAGCTTCTTGACCCGCGCGGCCAAGTTCTCAAGAGGCAGAAGCTCGGTTTTCTTCTCCGTACGCCACTTTGCCTCTATGCTCTGGCTTTGTAAGGTGCGCGGAGACAGGGTCAATCGGAGTGGAATTCCCAGAAGGTCAGCGTCGTTGAATTTGACGCCGGGGGAGTCGCCACGGTCATCGAAAAGCACCTCAATCCCTTCGTCCTGTAATTCTTGATAAATCTTTTCCGCTGTAGGGAAGACTGCCGGTTTATCCAGTTGTATAGGACACAGATAGACTTGATAAGGGGCGACGGAGAGCGGCCAGATAATGCCTTTGTCATCGTGACTTTGTTCTACTATGGCAGCCAATAACCGCCCCAGCCCAATGCCATAGCAGCCCATAACAATAGGTCGGGACTTACCGGCATTATCTAAGAAGAATGCTTCGAACTTCTCGCTGATGAAGGTGCCCAACTTGAATACGTGCCCCACCTCGATGCCCCGAACTGAGGATAATTCACCTCGACAACGGGGACAGGTATCTCCGGGTCGAGCCAGGGCGATATCAGTCATCAGGTCAATCTGGAAGTCTCTGGGGTAATTAGCATTCTTGAAGTGGTATCCGGGTCTATTAGCGCCGACAACGAAGTTAGAGCCTGAGGTTATAGAATCATCAGCCACTACTTGGACGCCCTTTACACCAATGGGCGAGGCAAAACCAGCCGTCAAGCCAATCTCAGCCACCTCGCCTTCTGTAGCCAGGCGAAGCTCAGAGCACTTCAAGGCATTTCTCAACTTCGTTTCGTTGACTTCCAGGTCGCCCCGGATGACAACAAAGCTAAATTCTCCATCAGCAGAATAAAACACCGCTTTAAGAGTTTGACTCGTTGGTACACCGACAAAATGAGCCACTTCTTCTATAGTTTTCGCTTCCGGCGTGGCTATCTCCTCTAGGGAAAGCAGGTTTCGCACCTCGCCTTCGCTATGCTCGGAGCTTTGGCCCGCCGGAATGGCATTTTCGACTGTCTTCACAAATCTGGCTTTCTCAGCATTTGCCGCATAACCGCAACTGGAGCAATATATAATCTCGTCTTCGCCGGTGTCAGTAAGAACCATGAATTCATGGGATTCCTTGCCTCCTATGGCGCCGCTATCGGCCTCTATCATTAGTGTCGGCAAGCTAAGGCGGGCGTAAATATCCCTGTAAGCCTGACTCGTCTTCCGGTAACTTTGGTCCAGACCGGCCTCGTCGGCATCGAAGCTATACAGGTCCTTCATGATGAACTCACGGACTCTCAATAAGCCACTGCGAGGTCGAGGTTCGTCGCGGAGCTTGGTCTGTATCTGATAGAGGAGCAAAGGAAGCTCGCGGTAGCTTTGCACATAGCGGCGGACAAGGTCGGTAATGACTTCTTCATGAGTAGGTCCCAGAGCCAGTGTGTGTTCCTTACGGTCGGTCAAGGTAAACAGGGATTTACCAAAGGAAACATCGCGACCTGATTTCTGCCACAGTTCAAAAGGCTGCAACACAGGCAGCATCAGATCCTGCCCGCCAGCCTTGTTCATTTCCTCCCTGATTATATTTTCTATTTTCCTGAGAACCCTCCAGCCCAGAGGCAGATAAGAATAGATTCCGGCAGCCTCCTGGGCAATCATGCCTGCCCTGAGCAATAGCTGGTGGCTGACGCTTTCCGCTTCAGCGGGCGCCTGCCGTAATGTCTTGCCAAAAAGCTTAGAAAAACGCATTTT
>JAWOCP010000108.1:0-13389 GCA_046483735.1 Dehalococcoidia bacterium | reverse complement strand
TTCGAATTTGAAACTCAGAATTTATCTTGGTATGTCCTGAGCTAGTCCATTATGGAGATATAGAGCTTAAGGCTATCCTCAAACTCCACCCACCCAAAGAGCATCGGGCTGCTAGTCCCTTGGTTCATCTAGCCATATCTTAACCTTATGAATGGTCTTGCCAACTCCAACAACTCCTTATTGCAATTGATACCCTCTACTACTGAGCTTGTTGCGAAACTCCGCATTACACCCCCCTCTTCGTCTTTAAGAGTTCTACCTCCCACTTCGGGATGAGTACAATCCCACCGATATACTGGGCGTTGAGCTTCCCATCTTTTACCTATCTCCAAATAGTAATGCGGTTAATGCCTAGTAATCTGGCTGCCTGTTTCCCCATATAGAAATAATCACCAACTTTCATAAATTTTCTCCAAATTTTCCCCAAAACCCCTTGACAATAATGTAACATAGTATTACCATTAGTAATTGATAGAACATATTGATAAGGGACATTACATTATCATGGCATTGAAAGATAAATATATCACTGTTACTGAAGCCGCAGAGATAGCGGGGGTCACCAGACAAACGGTTTCTCGTTGGATTGCCGATGGTCATCTTCTTGCAGAAAGAATTGGCAGGCAAGTACTCATTGGGAAAAAAGAATTTGGGGATTATTTGAGGAGGCAGAATCTATATAGAATGGCGGCAGAAATTATTGATGGTGTTGGCGACCGGATTCGGCAGGAATATAACTATACTGAAGAAGACAAGGTGAAGTTTCTCGACCTCGATTTCGAAAAAAATATCTTCCATTTCTCTGTTGTTAGAAAAGACGGCACTCATGAAGAAGTATCTGTAGGCGTTTCTAAACCAGAAAAGCTTAGTAGTAGAGGGGAACCATTTCTGTTGATTGGGTATAAGTTTCCCATAAAAAAGATGGAAAGGAGACAATCTAATAAATAAAGAGGAGTAGTGTCCTAACCACTCCACTCCTCTTTTATTATTCGTGGGGGCTTCGTCTAGTAGCAGGACTGCCGCCTTTGGAGCGGTAAACACGGGTGCAATACCCGTAGCCCCCACCAACTGAATATTCAGGGAAGTAGCCTTTCGGCTAGATTCCCTAGTCAAGGAGGTCTCGTCAACCCCATGACTGCTTATAATAATAGCGCAAATGATGGATTTGTCAAGAATGTTCCCGTTGTCAAGCAACTTAACGCTATTTTCAAGTCTATACCTGATGAAACTCTGATTGCTGCATTGAAGGCCTCTACTGGTAGGCCAAGATATGGGGTCGAAGTCATCTGGCATATTTATGTCGCCATGACAGTTCTTGGACTGCCAAGCTTGGCTCAGTAAGATCCTAAAGGGGCCACTTACATAAGTTCATTTCGGAACTTTACCGATAACTAAGTGGCAGCGGGTGGATTTGAACCACCGACCAAAGGCTTATGAGTCCTCTGCTCTACCCCTGAGCTACGCTGCCCGAAAATAGTTTAGCATTAGCTAGGTGAGACGGTCAAATTAAGGTACGTGATTTTAGGCTGTTTTGAGCTTGCCGAATCGTATATAATGGAGGAGATAATTAAAGAGCGCCAAATTGCCGAGCAGAACCATTGATAGGGAGGTAGAGTATGTTGAGACATTTTACACTGGAATACTGGGTGGATGAAGGCTGGTATGTTGGAAGGCTGAAGGAAGTCCCAGGTGTATTTAGTCAGGGCGAGTCTCTGGAAGAATTAGAGGAGAACATCCGTGATGCCTATAATTTAATGACTGAGGAGGAACTTCCACCTCGGATTGTCGCCGAAACGAAAGAAATAGGAATAGAGGTGTGAAACGGCGTGATTTTATCAGGGAATTGGTAGAGGAAGGATGTTATCTGAGACGCCATGGCAGAAGGCATGACATATACATTAATCCCAAAAACGGGAAAAAGGCTCCGATACCTCGTCACTCTGAAATTAAAGAGAGCCTTTGCGAGCTGATCAAGAGGCAACTTGGGCTCAAGTCCTAGTAATGCAATAAAAACAGTGCTGTTTCTAAGAGCTATTTCCAGCTAACCGAGTCGTATTTATAATATATACAGAATGAGTTATAACAGGTCGTATTAGGCAAATCGTGGACTCATATACATGTTTAATGGATATTTACTTTACTAAAGAGTGTATGATTGAATAGTAAAGATGACAGCTGAAATCGCGATAATGAACAAAGAGGCAATAGCTCTCGCATCCGATAGTGCGGTTACAATGAGTGGTGAGAGTGGCAGTAAGATTTTCACCTCTGCCAATAAGCTTTTTGCCCTGTCCAAATATCAGCCCATTGGAGTAATGGTTTATGGGAGTGCTATTTTTATGGAGGTTCCTTGGGAGACGATAATCAAAATTTACAGAAATAGCCTAGGTAGAAGGAAATATGACACGTTAAAAGAATATGCTGAGGGATTTATAGAGTTTTTGGACAATGGCAATCCCCTGTTTCCCAATTCTGTGCAAGAGGACCACCTGCACAGTTCCATCTACTCCTACTTTAATTTCATCAAACAAGCCATCAAAATGAAAGTACATACACTCATTGATGAAAAAGGCAGCATTACTGATGAGACGACAGAGCAGATAGTATCCGAAATAATAAGAAGGCAATATGAGGAGTGGAAGAACACTGACAACATTCCATCAATTCCAAATGATTACAATAAGAATATAATGAGTAAATATGGGAAAATTATTGATAAAGCAATAGAAGAGGTTTTCGAAAAATTGCCCATATCTAAAAGTGACTCAAATCAATTAAAGAAAATCGCTGGAAGTTTATTTTCAAAATTCCCAGAGGGTATCCACAAAGAGGGTATGTCTGGAGTTGTGATTGCTGGTTTTGGACAGAAAGATAGTTTTCCTTCGCTGGAGGCATTCGATATCGAAGGAATAGTCAATAACAAATTGAAATATAAACAATATACATCTGGAAAAATCGACTTTGAAACAAGTGCCTCAATTATCCCCTTTGCTCAAGGAGAAATGATAGCAACTTTTATGGAAGGTATTGATCCTTATCTGGAGGCTCAGATGGAAGGTTATTTATCCGAAATATTTGGTGAATATCCACGCATTATAGTTGAGAATATAGAAAAATTGGATGATGACGAAAGGCAGCTCTACAAGAAAAAATTAAAGGAGACGACCGATAGAATATTCACAGGTTATCAGAAGGATGTGCAAGCTTATAAAAAGAAGATTTATATAGACCCTGTTACAAGAGTTGTTGCTATGCTTCCGAAAGATGAACTTGCAGCAATGGCAGAGTCGCTTGTAAATCTAACTTCTTTTAAACGAAAGGTCACGATGGAAAGCGAAACAGTAGGTGGACCAATTGATGTAGCTGTAATTTCCAAAGGCGATGGCTTTATCTGGATTAAGCGGAAGCATTATTTTCAAGCAGAACTAAACCCTCAATTCTTCGCAACCTACTATGAGGAGGAATGGAATGAATAAGAATAAAAGGGGGGAAAAGACATTCCGGTCCATGATGGAATTCGAGAAGAAATATTTCCCAAAGTCTTTCAAAAAGAGAATGGCAGAAAAGCCTACAGATGCTCGTGCTCTAGGCATTAGCTTGGCAAAAGAATCTTTAGATAAAATCAAGAGACAGTTAGCTGAGTAAGTAAAGTTTGTCTAATACGGTGTAACAAACCGCGCTTCACTTCACGCGAGTTCGCTTATTGTCGAATTCCTTTTACACCGATAAGTTGCCGAAGCACTGGTTATGTATGGGATGACCTGATGAAGGAACCATTCAGGAAATTCGTAGAAACTGAGCTGCCGGCCGGCGTTTTGCTTATTACCTGTGGCTTGCCGGGCACCTGGAAAACTGAGACGAGCGAGGAGATTGCCAAGATTAAGGGCTACCCTATCCTGCGGTCTGACCTGATTAGACTGGAAGTGCTGAAAGGCGAGAATATATTCGATGAAAAGGTCGCCTCGGATATGAGTAAACGGACAATGGTCTATGATGAGACGTTCCGGCGGGCAGACGAGGCTCTTACAAAAGGCGATAGCGTAATAATCGATGCCACCTTCGTCACCCAATCGCTGAGAAAACGGGCTGCTGAGATAGCAGCCAAACACAATAAGACATTCGTCATCCTTCAAACCCATTGCCCGCAGGAGGTGGCCATCGCCCGGATACTAAGACGTACCCAGGAGACTTACGAATCGAATGCCCTCACCGAGCAGGCCTACCTCAACAATAAAAAGAGCTTCGAAGAAGTGGACGTGGATGATTTGAAGCGATTGTATCCCGGACTCAATATCATCCACCTGACAGTTGATACCCAATATGACCCGCCCGAAGACTGGTATATCATCGGCATGGAAAAGAGATAGGCAACTTCCTTTGTCACCCTGAACCCTGAACAAAGTGAAGGGGAAGGGTCTCAGATTCTTCGCGGAGTTTACCCTGGGCGGGATTAGATTCTTCGCTTCGCTCAGAATGACAAAAGACGAAAGGGCTCAGAATGACAGAATGTAAAGGTGATAAGCCGAGGCATGAAGGAATCCAGACAACCGAGGCATGAAGGCATCCTTTCCTTCACAAAGACCGAGGTACTTCTGTGCTAATATACTGGCGGGAAAGGATTCCCGCCAGCCTCAAAAAAAGAGGGCTCAGAATGGCAAGAGGCGAAGAGCTCAGAATGACAGATAATAAAAGGTGATTTATAAGAGACAAGAATGAAAATTGATTTGCACATCCATACCAAGACTTGCTCGGATGGCAATCTCCCTATTGATGAAGTTTTTCAAGAAGCCAAAAATAGAGACATTGATTTAATCTCGACGACTGACCACGACTCTATAGACTGCCAGGAAAAAGCCATCACCCTGGCGAGAAAGCATGGCATATCTTACGTCACGGGGGTGGAATTAAACGTCACCTTTCATCACCCTGAGAGCAATAAAGATGTTTCCCTGGATTTTCTTGGATACGGGTATGACATCCACAACCGAGAGTTAAAGAACAAGCTTCAATTGATAAAAGAACACAGGGAAAGACGGGCACGCCAGATTTTAAGGAATCTGAACGTTGAGTTCGAAAAAGAGGGTGTTGAAAAATTTACCGAGGAAGACCTCAAGAAAATAGAGGATAGTGTGGACGGTGTGTTCGGGCGACCCCACATAGCGAACTATCTGATAGAAAAGGGGATTGTAAGGGATAAACAAGAGGCTTTCGATAAATATCTGGTCAAGTGCAATGTCCCCAAGTACCCACTGTCTCTTGCTGAAGCATCAAAGCTTATCAGGAACGCCGGCGGTGTACTGGTACATGCCCACCCCAATGATCCCCATGGAACATCCCTGGTAAACATAACGCGTGATTTGGAAGAACAAACGAAGATTATAGAAAAATATATGCTAAAATACATCGATGGTGTTGAGTGCTGGCATTCCAGACATGACGAGAAAACCACGGCACACTATATTGAGTTTGCCAGGAGACACAATATGCTCATGACCGGAGGCAGCGACTGTCATCAAAAACCAATCCTTATGGGCACACTGGATATACCCGATTGGGTTGCTGAGCAATTCAACTAATGCCATTTTCACGGAGCTAAAAAGATGAAGAACTATGACATTAAAGACTCTTCCCTTGCCCAGGAAGGCAAGCTTCGCATTGAGTGGGCTGGCAAGGAAATGCCGGTCGTCAGACTGATAAAGGAGAGATTTAGCAGAGAAAAGCCCCTGGCGGGAGTGCGTGTCTCTGCTTGCCTCCATATCACCACGGAAACGGCCAATTTAGCTCTGGCTCTGAAAGAAGGTGGTGCTGAAGTAGTTCTGTGCGCCTCCAATCCTTTAAGTACCCAGGACGACGTAGCTGCTGCCCTGGTTGACTATGGCATTCCAGTGAACGCCATAAAGGGGGAAGATAACGAGACTTACTACCGACATATCATTACCGCCCTGGAACATAAGCCACAGATTACCATGGATGACGGCGCGGACCTGGTTTCCACCCTTCATAAGGATTACACCGAACTGGCTGCCGACGTTATTGGCGGCACTGAAGAAACGACCACGGGGGTCATCAGGCTGAGGAACATGTCCAGGGCGGGTAAATTGATTTATCCTATTATTGCCGTAAACGATGCTCAAACCAAACATTTCTTTGACAACAGGTATGGAACAGGGCAAAGCACGATTGATGGCATCACCAGGGCTACCAATATACTGTGGGCGGGGAGGAAAGTGGTTGTTTGTGGCTATGGCTGGTGTGGCAAAGGGATAGCCAGGCGGGCTCAGGGGCTCGGGGCACTGGTTATCGTCACCGAGGTCCAGCCTATCCCGGCGCTGGAAGCTGCCATGGATGGCTACCAGGTTATGCCTTTGATCAAGGCCTGCGAGATGGGAGAGGTTTTCATCACCACCACCGGCGATACGGGTGTTATTGACAGGGCACACATATTGCAGATGAGAGATGGCGCTATTCTGGCCAATAGCGGCCACTTCAATGTAGAAATAAACATCCCGGCTTTGGAAAGCCTGGCGAGGTCGAAGAAACGGATACGTTCTTCCATTGATGAGTACACTTTAGAAGATGGACGGCGCATTTACTTGTTAGGCGAGGGCAGGCTTATCAACCTTGCCGCCGCCGAGGGACACCCGGCCAGCGTCATGGACATGAGCTTTGCCAATCAGGCTCTATGTCTGGAGTATCTCGCCAAGACGAAAGGAAGACTCGAGCCTGTGGTCTATCCTGTGCCGAAGGATATTGACGAGGAGGTGGGTAAACTGAAGCTCGCCTCCATGAATATCGCAATTGATTCCTTGACCGACGAGCAGAAGAACTATCTGGGAAGCTGGGAATCAGGAACATAGGCATGAAGAAACAAAATCCTAAGCACGAAATTTGAAATACTAAACAATACTCAATGACCAAAATCCAAATGACCAAAAGAGTTTTGAATTCGGGATTTTGAATTTGTTTAGAGCTTAGAGATTCGAGATTAGTAGTTCCCGAAGGGGGTAAAAATGGCGAATAGCTTTAATCAGTCGGATTCCTATCTGGCCACTGCGGAGTGTGTCACGGAGGGGCATCCTGACAAGCTCTGTGACCAGATCTCGGATGCTATCCTGGATGCCATGCTGAAACAGGACCCCTTCGCCAGGGTAGCCTGCGAAGTCTCCGTGGCCATGGGCATGGTCATAGTTCTCGGTGAGGTTACCTGCAAGGGCTATGTAGAGATTCCTGAAGTTGTGCGCCGGGTAATCAAAGAGGCAGGCTATACCAGACCGGAATATGGCTTTGATTATCGGACCTGTGGAGTACTGGTCTCGCTCAAGGAACAGTCGAGCGACATCGCTGCCGGGGTTGGCCAATCCTGGGAGGCGAGGATGGGAGAGGCAACCGATGAGGTGCTGGACAAGACCGGTGCCGGCGACCAGGGAATGATGGTGGGCTTTGCCTGTAGAGAAACACCTGAACTTATGCCTTTGCCTATCGCACTGGCACACAAGCTGTGCCGGAGACTGGCTCAGGTAAGGAAAGAGGGGGTCGTTCCGTATCTCAGGCCCGATGGCAAAGCTCAGGTGACCATAGAATACAGTCATGGCATAGCCAAGAGGGTGGTCTGTATTGTTCTCGGTGCTCACCATGACCCGGGGGTGGAACGTAAAACCATTGAGCACGACCTTATAGAGCAGGCGATTGAGCAGGTCATTCCCGCCAATTTGCTAGATAACCAGACTGGATACTACATTAACAGTGCCGGCCAGTTTGTCATCGGCGGGCCGGTGAGTGACACCGGTTTTACCGGGCGCAAAATCATCGCCGATACCTATGGCAGTGCCTGTCCACATGGTGGAGGCTGCTTTTCAGGCAAAGACCCCACCAAGGTAGACCGCTCCGCAGCTTATATGGCCAGGTATGTCGCCAAGAATATAGTGGCTGCCGGACTTGCCGATTACCTCGAGCTTCAAGTTGCCTATACTATCGGAAAGGCTCACCCATTATCGTTATCCGTCGAGACATTCAGTACGGGAAAGGTCCCTGATGAAATCATATCGAGTCTCGTCAACAAGCATTTCGACTTTCGCCCTGAGGCTATCATAAGGGCTCTGGACCTGCGCCGTCCCATTTACCGCCAGGCTGCCACTTACGGGCATTTCGGCAGGGAAGACCTCGACCTGCCCTGGGAGATAACGGACAAGGCTGAAATGCTGAGAAAAGAAGCGGGTTTGTAGAAGTGCGAACCCCGTAACCGATTTGCGGGTACTTTCAGCGCTATGTTCTGACTTGCCAATTCGTCGATTGCTAATGACATATTGACTGGCTGAAAGCTTTTGCTGTATGATACGCAACAAATCAGAAAGGAGGACATAATGGGTGACAGTGTTTACAAGATAATAACGTTAGTTGGCACCAGCACGGAGTCCTGGGAAAAGGCAGCCGCCGCTGCCGTTGCACAGGCCTCGAAGAGCTTGCGTGACCTGCGTATCGCTGAGGTGGAAGAGCTGGACATGCAGCTGGAGGACGGCAAAATTGCCGCTTATCGTGCTAAATTGCGAGTCTCCTTCAAGTACGAAGGCAAAGAAGCTTAAGTAAGCCGACAAGGTTTGCCTGTAGTCACTAACGAGTAGTGCTGCAGCGTTTGCTGCAGCTTGGTCCGTTGTTACACGCGAAATATTCCTCTGGACACGGGCTCCTATTCTTTTGTGTGATTTAGAACGCGGCTCCCATTTGGAGAAGAGCCCCCTTCTTCAAACAATCTCTATCGTGATATCGTCCACGCTCTTTACCTCTCTTTTCAAATCAACCAGAGCTATAGTGCGCTCGGAAACATAATACCTGTAAGCCGAAGAGGTGAATATGGTAAGGCACCTTCTATCGTACATTGCGGACGGGGCGTTTGGCTGGTGCGACCTTATCAAGACGTTCTTGCCCAGCCGAGACATGATTTCTTCGAACCAACCTCGCCCGAATTGAGGTCTTCCGCTATAGAGATCGATTCCCAGGTTCTCGCCATCCCTTTCCTGCCAGTCCCCCCAGACTATTTGACGCCATTCGGCACTGCCTAATTCTATCCGCTCCACGTCCTCCAAGCCTGAGACTTCCGGAAGGGCTCCGTGTAGAGCAATGATTCCATTTGGCGTGGATGCTGCAAGTGGCAGCTTGGAAAGAACCTCACCATATCGCTGGCGAAGTTCGACATCCAACCGTTCCCAGAAATCGGCGGGGTGGAAATTCATCACGGCATGGCCTTCATGATTTCCCATGAGGAGGAAAAGACTATCATGGTGCTTGATTTTCTGTTGGAGTAAGAAGTTGATGTTGTCCAGGGAAGCCGGTCCCCTGTCAACGTAGTCCCCCAGAAAAACCAGCTTGTTCTCCGGCTTAAGGTACTTGTGCAGGATTTTCTCGGTGGCCTCTAAATCACCATGGGTATCGCCAACGAAAATAACTTTGTCTGACTCCAGCTGAATCAGATTTGCCTCCTCAGCAAATATTTTCTCCGCCTCGTTGAGCAACTCTCCTATTTCTTTCTGGTCCATGCTGAGAAGCCTTTTACACTGAAGGAGTATACACCCCCCTCAGCATAAATTCCTCCCGTGACAAAAATCAACTCCGACGTGGTTGGATCTCTGCAAATTTTCGCCCGTAATTGTTTTGGCTGAGCGCCTTTGCTATGATGCAGGTATGAAAACCGGCCTGGTCTATGACCCAATCTATTTGGAACACGATACCGGTGACCACGTAGAAAATCCTCAGAGGCTGGTGGTTGCGACGTCGTATCTGGAAGAAACCGGAACTAAAGAGAAGCTTACTATGCTTTCTCCGCGTCCTGCCTCAATGGAAGAGCTGGAGATGATACACACGCCAGAGTACATTTCGTACGTCAGGAGCAAAGCGGAAAAGGGCGGTGGCTGGCTTGATCCCGATACCGTAGTGTGTCCACGGTCTTATGAAGCGGCCTTGTATGCCGCCGGCGGGGTCCTGGTGGCTGTAGAGGCAGTGGTGAAGAAGGAAGTGGATAATGCCTTTGCTCTGGTTAGACCACCGGGGCACCATGCCGTTCATGATCGAGCGATGGGCTTCTGTATCTTTAATAACGTGGCCATCGCCGCCAGATTTGCCCTTAGCAAGTTCCATTTCAGCCGTGTTCTCATCGCTGACTTCGACGTCCATCACGGCAATGGGACTCAGTATGCTTTTTATGCCGACCCCAGAGTTCTTTACTTCTCCACCCACGAATACCCCTTCTATCCCGGGACAGGGCGAATGGAAGAAACCGGCAGGAGTGAAGGGAAAGGGACTACGGTCAACTTTCCCATGGCCGCCGGCTGGGGCGACGAGGAATACTTGAGAGCTTTCGAGGAGGTCCTGGTTCCGGTGGCGCATAGATTCCAGCCTGAATTGATACTTGTTTCTGCCGGGTTTGATTCTCATTGGGCCGACCCGCTAGCTATGATGCAGGTAAGCGTTCAGGGTTATGCTCAAATGGTCATGATATTGAAGAACCTGGCCGACGAGCTATGCCAGGGACGCCTTGTTTTCACCCTGGAGGGTGGCTACAACGTTCAAGTCGTTGCTTCTTCCATAAGAACCAGCTTTGATGTACTGCTGGGTAGTTCAGAGGTAGATGACCCCCTGGGGAAAGCATCAACGGCAAGAAAGCCCGAGGGCTTTGACGCGCATATCGAGCAGATAAAGAAGATACACCTCCTGGTGGGGTAGTAAGCCAAAATCCGAAGCTCAAAGCACCAAGTCCTAAACAAATCCCAATATCAAAGTTCCAAATTCCAATTGAATTCCAAATGCTTCAGTGCCAAAAGATATCCCTGTTTGTCATTTGAACTTTGAGCTTTGTTTGACATTTAGACTTTGTCATTTGGCATTCTTCAGGGCCTTGGGTTTTTGGTCATTTGATATTGTTTAGTACTTAGGATTTCGAATTTAGGATTTTGTTTTCGGCTTTGCCACGCTTCGCTCGCAATGACTTGCAGATTGATGTTGGGACTTGGAATTCAGGTACCGGAAATCGGCCCGGTATTTCTGACTAGGCAGGTCTCTTAGTGAAAGGCAGGAGTGACCTCCAGTCTCGCTTCTCCCAGGTCACCAGAAGCTGACTGGAGATGCCGATAGAACTGTAGGTGCCGATGATAACGCCGAGGAGCAACACCAGGACAAAATACTGTATGGTGGCTCCGCCAAACAGGAAGAGGGCTAAGAGCACAAAGAGGGTGGTCAGTGCGGTATTCAAGCACCTGCCCAGTGTTTCTACGAGGCTGTCGTTTACCGTGTGGGCAAAATCGGGCCTGATTTGCTTTGATACATTCTCACGGATACGGTCAAAGATAACCACGGTGTTGTTAATGCTGTAACCGACGACGGCGAGCAGCCCGGTGATAAACATGGCATCGACTGTCACTCCGGCCAGCCAACCCAGGAGTGAGAAAATGCCCACTATTATGAATACGTCGTGGACAAGAGCGATGACCGCACATGTGCCCCAGCGGAATGGACTGGGCATGCGGCGGAAGGCCCAGACGATGTAGAACAGCATAGCCACAGCGGCTACTACTATGGCGATGAAGGCATTGCGTGCCGTTCTGGCAGCCACGGCAGGCGAGGTTGAACGGAAATCGATTATCTTAACCTGGGACTCTAATTCCGTCCCGACTTGCTCTGCCAGCTCTCTTGCTTCTGCTGAGGCTATTTCCCTCGTGTGAACAATGAAATTGCCCTCTCCGGCGTGTTGGATTATTGCCTCGTCGTATCCTAGCCTGGTCATTTCGTCACGCAGCTGGCTTTGTTGGACTTCCGGACTGAAGTGAAGCATCATAGAAGTGCCGCCGGTAAAATCGGTTCCCAGCCGCAATGGAGCCTGGAGCTGTGTTTGAGAGATGACCAGGGAAATTATTCCGATGACTACAAGTATCCCTGAAATCAGGAAAAACCACCGCTTCTTACCGACAAGGTCTATCATCTCAAGCTCCTCGCTTCGTTTGCGATGGCGTTATTCCGTAAGCTGCCGGATTGCTGACCAGATGACTGCTCACGATGAGACGAAGGAAAGTGCGAGTGATAACAATGGCTGTGAACATGGATAAGGCCACGCCAACAAACAGGGTCAGGGCAAAGCCTCTGACCATGAAAGCGCCCAGTTGACCGCCCAGCCAGAAGAGGACGAAGCAGGCGATGAAGGTGGTGATGTTGCTATCCCGGATAGCGGTCCAGGCGCGGTTGAAGCCGGCCTCAACGGCAGCAGCTAAGCTGCGCCCTCCCCGCAGTTCTTCCTTGATGCGCTCAAAGATAAGGACATTCGCATCCACAGCCATGCCCAGTGACAGGATGAAGCCGGCGACGCCGGGCAAAGTCAGGGTCACGGGCACAAGCTTGAAGATGGCCAGAAGCACCACACCGTAAATCCCCAGACTGAGGCAAGCCACCAGGCCAGGGAGACGATAGTAAACGAGCATGAATATCAACAACAGCGCTATGCCAATTACTGCCGCCAGCACGCTCTTCTGGACGGAATCGGCTCCCAGGGTAGCATCTACGGTCCATTCGTAGAGAGGGATGTCGGGTTCAAATACTTTGGACCCTTCTTCTACCCACCTCCCCAGTGGAACGTCTATCCGTCCGGCGTTGAGGAATCGCGACAATCGCTGGGCCTCGGTAAGACTCAGTCCTTCGATTACCCCCCTATCCTCTATCACATCCCGGACCACCGGGGCGATGATACGACCATCTTCGCCCTCGAGTGGCTCATCGCCAAGGAAGATAGCCAGCTGTTTTCCGATAAGACGCCTGGTTATTTGTTCCGAAAGTTGTTGTCCATCTTCGTTCCATTCAAATACCAGGAACGGTTTGCCAAACTGGTCTATGTGGATATATGTATCTTCGTCAAAATACCTGCTGCTGAGAGTCAGCTCCCTTTCCTCTCCATCCACTATGACTGTGCCCGTAGCAGGAATCCAGTCTTCCTCCTCCTCATCCCACTCCCTGAATTCCAGCACGGTAAAAAGTCCGACCATCCTCTTAGCTTCCTCGATGTCGGCTACGCCAGGCAGTTGAATGGCAATATTGTATTCCCCTTCTTGTTTCTGTACTTGCACGATGGGCTCGGTTATGCCCAGAGCATCAATACGCCTTTGTACAACCGCCTTCACCCCTTCCATAATCTCATCTCTGTCGCCGGCCGGGATATCGCTTACGTCGGCCTGGTATACCAAACTTGAATTCACCTTCATACATATTCATCGACATTGACGGTGTGCTGAATACCCGTAATCATCTCAAACAGCAGAAGAGAGAGACCGGTAGGATGTCTATTAAAAACTGGTGCCCGATCGCTTGTAACAATCTTAAAAGAGTGTGCAAAAAGTATGATGCCGGATTAGTTGTGTC
>JAWOCP010000012.1:0-5543 GCA_046483735.1 Dehalococcoidia bacterium | reverse complement strand
GCGGTGGCATAAGAACTCTACCTCAAGCATATTATGCGAAGATAATAACACCGTCGTTCCCGCCTCGACTGAGCTGTTTATTATCCTCCTCACCTCCTGAGCATTCACCACGTCCAGGCCCGAGGTAGGCTCATCTAATATCGCCAGTCTCGGGTTTATCATCAAGGCTCTGCCCACGAGCAAACGCCGGGCCATTCCCTTGCTGTATGTATCGACTTTGTCATTTATTCTCTCTCCCAAGTTGGCTATTTCCAGTCCTCTCTGGACCATATCCCGGAAGTCCTCGCCCTCGCCAAAGAACCTGGCGATGAAATTGAGGTACTCCCTGCCCGTGAGATTCCTATAGGCGCCGGCCTCCTCGGGCAGATAGCTTATTATCTTTCTCACCTCCCCCGCCTCTCTGGGAAGTTCATAGCCGAATACCGTTATCGAGCCAGAGGTTATCTGAAGCAGCGTGGCAATAGTCCTCAGAACGGTTGTCTTACCCGCTCCGTTAGGACCTATCAGGCCGAATACCTCCCCTTCCCTTACTTCAAAGGAGATCCCCTTTACTGCCCTGAAGTTCCCGTAGTCCTTGACCAGTTCTCTAACTTCAACTGCTTTCATTCATCTCACATGCCGCAACGATTGAAGGAAGTCCTCGCGAAGCAAAAATCCTGGTGTGCGCCATCCGCCAACCTCTTCTGTCAGGTGACATCACAGCCGATTGTTGCATTTGATAACCTAACACGATTTACAGGTGACAGCTTCTATCGGACAATCAAAGGAGCCCGAGTGCATTCAGCTACTTACTGCTCAGTCTGGAAGCGCCAGTAATGTTCACCCTACCCAGGACAGCATCTCCCGTGTATTCCAGAGAGGAAGCTCCCGAGAGGTCTACATTCAAAGTACCGGTCATGTTTATGGAAGCCCGGCTGGCCCCGCTGATATTGACATCGGCATTTTGTATCTGGAATTGCAGCAAATTGACCCGGCTGGCGCCTGAGACATTCAAATCGGTATCTCCGCCAGTCCCGCTTAGCTCGCAGCGACTCGCTCCCGAGACCATTAGCCTGGTATCTTGTGCTTTCAATTCACCGGTAACCGTGCTGGCGCCGGAGATGTCTACCGCAATATTACCCACTCCTATGTCCATCTCAACCCGGCTGGCACCGGATACCTCGAGGGCGAAATCATCAGCAGATGTAAACCCCTTTGCAGTTCCCCGGGATGCACCCGAGACAACCAGTTTGTTCAATTCCGGCATAGCGATAACGGCTTTAACATTGTTACGGAAATAGCTTCCCGGTTTAAGCCTTATCACCAACGTTTGTCCGGAGACCTCAACCTCCAGGCGTTCGATCAAGTTCTCGTAACCGGTAACTTTGATGCTGTGATCCGCAGATTGGGTCATTTCAAATTCGACAGCGCTTGATACTTCCACCCGGTCAAACTCCTGAAAGGAATACTCCTTTTCCACTATTGGCCCTGAACCCCTTATGACCCATGGTGCTATGCCGAATACGCCATAGAGTATGGCTATTAAACATATGACGGCGACTATCGGTATTACAATGATTAATACAGTCTTTTTAACTTTGCGCCTCCTGGATCTGGATTCATATTCAGGCCTTTCAATTATATCAGACTTCCACGCGTCTCAGTGTGAAGTGCATCATCGAGCGAAGGACTATCCTTTCCACCTTCTCTGAACAGCTTCGCTCTCCAGTTCCTTGATGGCATCAGCTGCAATCCAGCGCGCAGCCTTCGAGTCGAGTTGCTTGATCTCCTGCGCTGCATTTATCGCCGCCTGGTTCAAGTTAAGGTTCCTTTTCCCGATGTTTCTAAGGGCCCAGTTCACGGCTTTCTTCACGAAGTTGCGCTCGTCCCTAGCCCCTAGTATTATCACGGGAAGCAATTCCGTGAATTTCTCATCGCTCGCTGTCTTATCATGCCAGGCCAGACAGGCTATCAGCGCAAAGGCAGCCCTTTTGACGAACTCTTCTTCCCGAAGGGACCAGTCATGGACCTTCTTCCAGACCAGCGGCGATTTCTCAAAGAGGTTCATGCATGCCTGGTCGCACACGTCCCAGGAATCAATGTCCTTCACCCAGTCTTCCATCTGCTCCTCGGTTAGCTCGGCAGGATCATCAACCATCGCAGCCACGATTCTGGCTTCGGCTATTCCAGTTCTCCACAAGTCTAATGCCAGCCTTTGATCTCTCCCTATCTCCTTAGCCAGTTTTCTCATATCAGGCACTGAGACACCCAGCCTTCGTTGCACCGTCATCCCGTATTTGGCCATTCCCTGCAACTGCTCTGGCCGAGCCTTACTGTGGAGTCTGTCCAGCACATTGTTCACAGAAGCCATCGTCTCCTCATATTCCATCCTGCCTCGAGGGCAGGTGGCACGACATCACACACTGGTTTTCTATCGGAGGTTGCAGTGCGAGGGTTTGTCTTCACATGGTATTGCGATTCGGCATTTGCCCCATCTAAGTACTCTGGCACCTGCCACAATAGTAAATACTGCCACCCAAGTATGCCTCTTTCTTGATTGGTGTGCCGCATACGGAACAGGGTTGCTCAACACTGTTTTTGCTCAGCTTAGTCTTGTAACCTCCCGGTCTACCCCAAAGGTCATGCTCGGTATCCCGCCCTCCCTTGACCGTCATTTCCGACAGAGTCCTCTTGATAGAATCAAAGAGAACCTGTTGGTCCGCAACGGAGAGCAAGGCTTTCTTCTTCGGATGCATTCTCGCGTTGAACAAGATATCCTGCAAGACACCGTTGCCGAGCCCTGGTATCCTTTGCTCCGTGGCAAGAAACGCCTTCAGTGACAATTTCAAGGCGCCCTCATCAAATAGAGAGTCAAAATACGTCTTGTCGAAATCGTCGGACAAGGGAGATGGCTTCTTCTTGGCTATGAGGTAGTATTTGTTATCGAATTCGCCTTCGCGAAAAGCCCATAGACCACCATACATCTGAACCGAACCAACCAGGGATGAACCATCATCGAACTCAAGTAGTAACTGGTGCCTGCCCGGTAGCTGTTCACCCTTGTTGTGATAGCGCAGATTCACGCCGTCACTGAACAGCAGCTTCACGTCGCCAGCTGTTATTTCTACCTGCCCGCCATAGCTCAAGGCCTGGCCGATTACCTTACCGGTCAGGAGACTCCTGTATTGCTGCGGGTCACCGCAATACCAGGCCCACTTGTGTGGGCTTTGAACAGCAATGACGTTCTGGATCCTCTTGCCGCCAATAGCCTCATTGCTCTGTCTGGCTAGAACGGCAGCTTCAGGCAGTTCTATCATGTTTGCATCCCCGAGCGGTCAACATGATACCACATATTCTGGTGCACCGAGACGTCGAGGTCCGAAATATCGACACGACAACCCGCCACAAGATACGATAAAGCCGGCTTGGCAATTCGACGGAATATTCGCTAACCAGCACTATCGCCACTGGATGGCGATGGATTCTCTCCGGAAAAGATGCACCGCCGCGCGTAAGGCGATGTAATCCACGGCCAGAATTGCCAACGCCAGCACCAGGGTCAGCAAAGGAGTAAACCAGACGATTCCGGTGACCTGAATGCCAATGAGCGCCAGGATGGGCAGAACGATGATCACTGACATGTTCTGAGCACCCTTCGCATCCTTTGCCCGCGAAGACCCGACGACCCCGAGCATGAAGCTGAGAATAGCAACTGCCGGCGTGAGCAGAAAGAGGATGAGAAACCAGCTGGGTGTGAGCACGAGTCGACTGAGATTGCCCCATCCCAGCAGTGTGACCACCAGCAGAAAGAACCCCGCCGAAATCCAGGTCATCAGAAGTGCGGGTATTGCCCCGGCCAGTGTCTTGCCCAGGAGAAGTTCCCAGGTCCTGACCGGTGTTGCCAGCAGGGCTTCCAGGCTGCCCGTCAGCTTTTCATCCACGATACTGAAGGTGGCTATGCCGACGGCAATCATGACCGGAATGAGCAGCAGGAAGAACTGAAACTGGCTAAGTAATAGCATAAGAAGCTGCTCCGAAGCCGGGAGACCGGCTGCCTCGGGAATAGCCTGTAAGAGCTTTGCCAGCGCTGTCTGAAATACCGGGCTTCCCAGCATACCTTCACCGCCGAATCTAAACGCAAGCCAGATGTACAAAACAGCCTGTCCTACAATCAAAAACGGAAGCAGCGTCACGAAAAGAGCACTGTTCGGGTCGGTAAACAGCAGCTCCCATTCCTTGCGCAGGATGTTACGAATGCGCCTGACTGTCACTGGCGTTCTCCTCCTCCATCAGCCTGAGGTAGACTTGCTCAAGCGTATACTGTTCTTCAGAAACCGCAAGAACCTTGCCGCCTGCTTCGACAATTGTTCTCACCAGGTCGGGACGGTTACGTTCCGGATCTATGAGGTCCACACTGAGGCGGGCGCCTTCTTCCCTTGCTTCCTGGACAAACGATAACGTTCTCACCGCCGCTGCAACGTTCGGATCGGGCGACTGTAACTCCACGATCACCTTGCGTC
Organism: Dehalococcoidia bacterium; assembly: GCA_046483735.1. Taxonomy (GTDB): domain Bacteria; phylum Chloroflexota; class Dehalococcoidia; order GIF9; family AB-539-J10; genus RBG-13-51-36. The sequence goes on along the minus strand of JAWOCP010000012.1, from coordinate 1,044 downwards.
GGAAGAAGCGTCGGCGCAGACTCTCAGCTGTATCAAGGGCCAGAAGCCTGGTATGGATAACAGCAATGCGGTTGCACAGCAGTTCCGCCTCACTGAGATTATGAGTGGAAAGAAAGATAGTGCACCCAGCCTCTTTCAATCTGCGTATCAACTGGCGGACCTCGCCAGCTGCGCCGGGATCCAACCCGGATGTGGGCTCATCCAGGAAAAGCACCTTCGGTTCGTGTATCAGCGCTCTGGCCAGGGCAAGACGTTGCTTCATGCCCTTGGAAAACGTGCCAGCCTTATCCTCGCGCCGTTCCCAGAGCTCCATTAGCTTGAGGTACTTCTCCACACGGCCAGGTACGTCGTTGATGGGATAGAAGCTGGCAAAATACTCCAGGTTACGCCTGGCGCTGAGGCGGCCGTAGAGACCGGGCGTCTCGGTTAGCATGCCAATGACCTCATGCAGTTCCTCCACGTTCCGGTCAGTGCGGTAGCCGGCTACAATGGCCTCCCCCTTGGTTGGACTGATTATCCCCGCCAGCATGCGAATGGTAGTGGTCTTACCTGCCCCGTTCGGGCCTAAGAAACCGATGACCTCACCGGACTCAACAGCCATCGTCAAATCATCCACTGCGATTACGTCCCTGAACCGGCGTGAAAGACCGAATGTCTCAATTATTGCCACGAAATGATTCTCTTTTTTGCCCCTGGGAGGCGCATTTGGGAACTCCGGGGGCACTCATGCCTCGTATATCATGTACTGAGTGGCCAGTGTGTGTCATAACTTGATGATTGTGTAATCCGGGTAACGAAGCGCATTCATGAATTACTTCCTGGTCTCGAGGATTCCTCTGGCCCAACCTGCAGCCCGCTCCAGTTCTCCCGCTTTCACAGGGCCTTCTTTGCCTTTGACGAAGAAACCTTCTGGAGACGCCATAAGAGTGGCACCCTTTTTCTTCAGACTATCGGCGATTTTGCCTGCGGCAAAGCCAAGGATTTTGACCCATTTCGCCGGGACCCTGGTATCGAACGCTGCCGCCGTGATACCTTGAAGAGAAG
>JAWOCP010000145.1:0-2970 GCA_046483735.1 Dehalococcoidia bacterium | reverse complement strand
GTTTTCGCCGGAGGGGATTTCGTTTTTGGGCCGGGCATGGTCATAGAGGCTATTGCCTCTGGCCGGAGAGGGGCTATCGCCATAGACAAATATCTCAAGGGGGATACCTCCAGGGTCGAGATGTATGACCTTAAGCCCAGTGTTATTGAAGAAGAAGTGGGGTCAGAGGGGGAAGAAAGCTGGGAACCGCAATTCAGGCCGGAAATACCTCAGCTACCTCTTGAAGAGAGCAAAGGAAGCTTCAAGGAGATAGAACTGGGCTTCACCGAGGAGAAGGCGAGACAGGAGGCTAAGCGTTGCTTAAGATGCGACCTGGAGAAATAAAGTACCCAGCACTAAATACCAAATGTCAAACAATATCAAATTACAAAATCTCAATGACCAAAACGCTATGTTCCAGATTTAGAATTTGGAGATTTGGATTTGTTTAGGATTTAGAGCTTGGGATTTGGGATTTCATTTATAGGGAGGTCAAGCATGAAATCTATTACCAAACAGAAAGTATTCGAGGAAATCGAGCAGCAGCTAAACGGGTTTGACCGGGTATATATTGCCGGCTGTGGCACATGCGCTACGATGACCAAAACCGGCGGCAGGGAGCAGGTTCTGGACATGAGAGAGCGTCTACAAGGACTGGGAAAGTTAGTCACCGACTGGATAGTCATCCCTACCGCGTGTGATGAGATGACAGGAACTGCTATTAAGGAGAATAACGGAGCCATTCACAATGCGGACTGTATTCTGGTCATGGCCTGTGCATTAGGGGTGCATAAGGTAAGCACCTATGTTGACAAGCCAGCCATCCCGGCCCTCGATACCCTTTTTATAGGGGTTGAGGATGGTCCGGGCAGTTTTCAGGAGGTTTGTGCCCAGTGTGGTCAGTGTGTGCTCGGTGAGACTGCGGGCATCTGCCCCTTAACGGCATGTCACAAAGGTTTGCTGAATGGCCCGTGTGGTGGTACCAACAATGGCAAATGTGAGGTGGATAGGGATAAGGATTGTGCCTGGACTCTCATCTATCAGCGACTGGAGGAACAGGGCCGGCTTGATTTCATGCGCAGGTATCATGCCCCCCGGGATTACAACGTAGCACCCAGGCCGCGACTGATCAAGATCACGTGAAGGAGGAGCTATGGCGCCGAGTTTTAGAGAAGTTCTGAAATCTGACAAATTTGTGATAACCAGCGAAATCGGCCCGCCAAAGGGGACGAACATTGAGAAGATGCTCCATCATATCGACCTTCTCAAAGACAAAGTGGATGCGCTGAACGTTACCGACCACCAGAGTTCCGTAATGCGCTTTCCGTCTATCGGTGGCTGTCTGGCCATCAAGGAACAAGGTGGTGAGCCTATATTGCAGGTGACCTGTCGTGACCGTAATCGCCTTGCCCTTCAGGCTGAGCTGCTCTTAGCATATACCAGAGGCATAAGAAATGTTCTCTGCTTGACGGGGGATGCTGTTGTGGTTGGTGATCACAGGGAGGCCAAGGGCGTTTTTGACCTCGACTCAACTCAACTGCTCAAGACAATTCGGCAGATGGAATCGGGCACAGACCTTGGTGGCAATGAGCTCGATGGAGCCGTTCAGTTCTGTGCTGGAGCCATAGTCACGCCTGAGGCAAACCCGATAGAGCCTCAGCTGCTCAAGTTTGAAAAGAAAATTGAAGCCGGTGCCGAATTCTTTCAGACTCAAGCCATCTACGATCTGGACAACTTTGCCAGGTTCATGGAATATGCCCGTCAATTCCCGGTCAAGATACTGGCAGGCATAATCCTTCTTGTGTCAGCAAGAATGGCGAAGTATATGAACGAAAACGTGCCGGGCGTTTTTGTACCCCAGAACTTGATTGATGAATTGGCCAGCGCCCCCAAAGGGGAGGCACTCAACAAGGGTATAGAAATTGCCGGTCGGATGATTGCCACTCTGGAAAAGGAATCTATCTGCCACGGCGTCCATGTCATGGCCATAGGCAAGGAAGAAGTGGTTCCCGATATCCTGAAAGCAGCCGGACTTGCTAGCTAAGACCCAGAGAACAATTGCACTCGCTCTTCCGCGCGCGGTTAACAGATTTTCGAACCCAAACAACAGAATCGGGGTGAGAGGATTTGAACCTCCGACCACCTGAACCCCATGTAGCCCCGAAAAAAGGCGGAGACCGCTTGCCTCCTTTCTGAGAGAGATCCTACCAAACATGAACCGAACAAGTCAAGTGTGCTGGCAGTCATATGTCCAGCGCAACATGTAGGGGTAACATTTCAAGTCATTGTGCAGCATTTCAGTTTAGCGTGCTGCAGGTCAGGCAATCGCGCACCATAGTTCTTGGCGCTAAAACCCCTGACCCTTCGCCAAAAGCATATTCGCAGCAGACCCTGTTTCGGCCCTGTCCTCAAAGTGAACGGTGCCAGGGCGTCAAACGCGACCACATTCGCTGACCTCCGGGGTTACAGCCCGGAAACCTTACACTGACAGGGCCGTCGCTTACTACACTGTTGCCCAGCAGCACCCATTCGGTAACGATACTGAGTCCCTCACAGGCCTATCTCGACGACTATGTACAGCGGAGGGCTCTCATCACTGTTGTTTGACGTGTCGGGGTCGTCGATGTCGACCACCTTCCACACCAGGTCGACCTCGGCGGAGGCCACCAGTTTGAAGTAGTAAGTCCCCGGGTTCTCGAACAGCAGCTCAAACAAGAGACAGTCCCCATTTGTCGGCTCGGGGTCATCCCCGATGCGCAGCCAGTTGATTGTCTTCTCATAATCAGTACATTGTGTCAGCTTCCAGCGTCTTTGCACCTCCAATAGGTTGAACTTGTCGAGGATGAGATCAAAGGTCATGCATTGTTCGACAGCATCGCCATCCACGTATAGGTGATGCGACACTTGCTCGACAGGCTCGGGGTCCTTTGTCACGGCGCACAGGTCGTCAAGAACGTGAAGCCCAACCCATGCAAGAGGCCCTTCGGCGTA
>JAWOCP010000120.1:0-3804 GCA_046483735.1 Dehalococcoidia bacterium | reverse complement strand
TCATGTAGTCAACCGAAGATGCAACTGGGATATGAACAGGTAAGGCACATTGCTCGGCTTGCTCGCCTGGTCTTAGGCGAGCAAGAGGCGGAGAGTTTTAGACTCCAGCTATCCGATATTCTGGAGAACTTCGAAATACTCAAGCAAGTGGATACAGCCAACGTGCCACCAGCAACCCATGCCATCCTGCTACAAAATGTTCTCAGGAAAGACGATGTAGCTGAGCCATATCCGCAATCCGAGATTCTGTCAAACGCACCAAGAGAAGCAGAAGACTGTTTTCAAGTTCAGGCAATACTAGAGTGAGCACATCCGCTAAATGATTGACACAGTTATTGCCATCATAATCGGCTACATCCTTGGCTCCATACCTTCAGCATATCTCGCCGGACGTCTGAGAAAGGGGATAGACATCCGAGAGGTGGGAAGCAAAAACATGGGCGCCATGAATGTCTACTACGAAGTCGGGCTGGCGGAGGCCGTGGTAGTAACCCTGGTTGACCTGGGCAAAGGCGTGGGAGCAATTCTTCTGGTGCGGTGGTTGTTGGGTCTGCCCTTAGTCTCACCGTTTGATTTGCTTACTGCGCTGACCGGTCTGGCTGCCCTGCTAGGCCACATCTTTCCCGTCTTCCTCAAATTCCGCGGCGGCAAGGGAGCAGCTACTGCCATCGGGGTACTCCTCTTTCTGATGCCGTTGGCATTTCCGATCCTCCTTGTTGTTTTTGCAGTAGCTCTGTCTGTTACTCGTAACCCCACCTTTAGTTATAGCCTGCTGCTCATTGTTTTCCCATTCATTGCCTGGCTCATCTACTTTGACCGCCATGGCGAGCCTTTAATATTCTTCTCCATAGGCATTGGGGTATTCCTCGGCATACAATATGTCCCCAGGCTTAAAGAAATGCACAGCAAAACCGGGGGCGACTGGCACAAAGTTATCAAGCGTCGCAGCCTCAAGGACAGGTTCTGAACATGCAAGCGAATGAACTGCATCAGCTGACTATTCATGAAGCGCACAAGCTTCTTAAACAGAGAGAGATTTCATCGCTGGAACTGACGAAGTCGGTGCTGAGGCGCATCGCTGAGCTAGAGGGCAAAGTTCATGCCTGTGTCACCGTTACTGAAGACATGGCCCTGAAGGAAGCTGAAAGAGTCGACGATTACATCAAAACTGCCGTCGAGGTTGACCCTTTGACTGGCATTCCTGCCTTAATCAAAGATGTCATATGCACCAGGGGGATAAGAACTACCTGTAGTTCAAATATGCTGGAAAACTTCATCCCTCCCTATGATGCCACCGTGATAGAGAAACTGAAGGCACAGAAAGCGGTCATAGTAGGGAAAACGAACATGGATGAGTTCGCAATGGGCTCTTCCACAGAGCATTCCGCCTTCTTCCCCACCCATAACCCCTGGGACCTGGGTCGTGTCCCTGGAGGCAGCAGCGGTGGCTCAGCAGTTGCCGTGTCGACGGGTGAAGCTCTCTATGCTCTGGGCACTGACACCGGGGGCAGCGTCCGTCAACCGGCGGGATTTTGCAGCGTGGTAGGACTTAAACCGACCTACGGTCGTGTCAGCCGCTTCGGCGTGGTCGCTTTCGCCAGCTCCCTTGACCAGGTTGGGCCACTAACCAGGGATGTCACTGACTGTGCTTTAGTTATGAATGCCATTGCCGGGCATGACCCTCGAGACTCGACCTCAGTGCCTTATGTCGTGCCGGACTACACGCAGCAACTAATTCCTGACGTCAAGGGACTGAAGATAGGCATCCCCCGTGAGTATTTTGTCGAGGGCATGCAGAATGAGGTAAGAGAAGCTCTGGAAGTAGCTATAAATCGACTCCAGGAACTGGGCGCGGTAATAGACCGGGGCGCCTCTCTGTCACATACCAAATACGCTCTGGCTGCCTTTTACATACTTGCTCCTTCGGAGGCTTCGGCAAATCTGGCCCGCTATGATGGCGTGAAATATGGCTTTTCCGAGCCGAATGCCAGCAACGTGATTGAGACAACGGAGAAGACGCGCCAATTTGGCTTCGGGGCTGAAGTTAAGAGGCGCATAATGTTGGGTACATACGCTTTATCTGCCGGTTATCACGACGCTTACTATCTCAAGGCGCAGAAGGTGCGCACCCTGATAAAACAGGAGTTTGACCGTGCCTTTGAAAGATATGACGCTCTGGTGACTCCCACCTCGCCGACGGTGCCCTTTAAGCTGGGTGAGAAGTTGGACGATCCGGTTCAAATGTACCTCAGCGATGTATGCACTCTGCCCATAAACATAGCCGGAATACCGGCCATCTCCGTACCTGCTGGGTTCGCCGATAATTTGCCCATAGGCATGCAGATTATAGGCCGGCCTTTCAGTGAGGAGACGCTGCTGCGCATCGCCTTCGCCTACGAGCAAGCAACCGACTGGCATAAGAGAAAGCCACAGATATGATAGGCAAACATATGCCGAGCTGCCCAATCAGGAGTTTGGTTTTCTCGGAATCTTAGCTCACGGTGTGCCATTCTGGCACTGTCAAGCAAATAAGAGCCCTGTCTTGATCAGAGCGAAAGGATTCGCAACGCCGCCTACGGTGTCTAGGGAATATACCCATCCCTGATGAGCAGTTCGGCGACAAAAACTGCGCCCTTAGCTGCTCCCATTTTGGTGTTGTGGGATACCAGAAGGTACTTGATGCCGTTTTCCAGAACGTTGTCCTTTCTGATTCTGCCCACCACGGTGGCCATGCCATCCTCGGCGTCACGGTCAAGTCGCGGCTGAGGCCTGAACGGGTCTTCGTGGACGATTATCATGTGCCTGGGGGCCGAGGGCAGCTCGTCTTCGCCAGCCGAGCCGCTGTATTCTCTCATGGCCCTGGCAACGTCGTCCACCGCACAGGCCTTCTTGGTGGAGACGAAGACCGATTCTGTATGTCCCTCCCTGACATTGACACGAGTGCAGGTGCAGCTTACATGGAACCTGGCTGGACTGATGGAACCTCCTGTCAAATTGCCCAGGATTTTCTGCGTTTCACGCTCCACCTTTTCCTCTTCTCCGGCGATAAAGGGGATGACATTGTCCAGGATGTCGAGAGCTATTACCCCGGGGCTCCGGCCGGCGCCCGATAGGGCTTGCAGCGAGGTCATGATGACCGCTTTCACGCCGAACGCCTCGTGGATTGGTTTCAGCGTTATGGCCAGACCAGCGGTGGTGCAGTTGGGGATAGGGGTAATGAAGCCTTTCCATCCCCGAGCCTTTCGTTGCACATTGATCAACCCAGCCTGCTCGGAGTTGATGCCCGGGATGAGAATGGGTACGTCTTCGTCGTAGCGAAAAGCCGAAGCAGTGCTTATCACTGCTTTGTCCTTGGCGAATTTCGGTTCCAGAATCCTTGCCTGGTCGGACTCTATGGCAGAAAAGACAATATCCAGGGCGGAGATATCCATTTCGGCGGCATTTTGCACCGGCATAGCCATGACCTCCTCTACCGGCGGTTCCTGCCCAAACCAGCGCAATGCCCCGGACTGGGCATCGGTTATGGCCTGTTTGTAGCTGCGCCCTGCTGACCTCTCGGAGGCAGCCAGGGCGGCGATTTCAATCCAGGGGTGGTCTTTCAGGGCAACGAGGAATTGCTGCCCTACTATGCCGGTGGCTCCTACAATCGCAGCTTTTACCATGGTCTCCCTCTACTCTATAGAAATTGGCGAACTACACTAATCGGGGCGAGAGGATTTGAACCTCCGACCTCAGCGTCCCGAACGCTGCGCGCTACCCACTGCGCTACGCCCCGTTGGTTGTGCTATTATATGATGTTTAACT
>JAWOCP010000104.1:0-3961 GCA_046483735.1 Dehalococcoidia bacterium | reverse complement strand
CCATGTATCTCACCCTCCGCACATTGCCCTCGGTATGAACAATGTAGCGTTTTGTGACTCCTCGACTCCATAGTATGTCTTGGATAAGACACGTATTGCCATTGATTGTCACGGGCCCCTATAATATCACTAGTGAGTGATAGAAGCGACTCTAAAGCCAATCTTAAGTAGATGCAACTGTGACATCTATGAAATCTGCAGACTGGAAAGAATATCAGGAGAAAGCAGCGGCCTTTTTCAGAAGGCAGGGTTGTAGTGCGGAAGTGGACTTGAAAGTGAAAGGGGTTAGAGCAGAACACGCCGTTGACGTATATGTTACCTTCCCTCGACAGGGAATAAAGTGCACCTGGATTGTTGAATGCAAGCTGTGGCGGAATCGTGTTCCAAAAGAAAAGTGCTTGCCCTCAAATCAATAGTTGATGACATAGGCGCAGATCGTGGCATCATTCTTAGTGAAAAGGGATTTCAATCCGGCGCTTACGATGCTGCCCGAAATACAAACATAACTCTAGTTACATCACTAGAAGAATTCGAGAAAACCGCGTTAACTTTGTCATATGAAACACCACTGTTGTTTAATGATAGTGAACCCGGTTTGCCAATATATCAATTTCCTTCTGACACAAAACCACAGACTCTTCTTGGATATAAGAATCCTATAATATCTGCCAACTGGGGTTCCGGCAGTATCTCAATTATCAACCCTGTTAACAGGTCATTAGTGCGAACTATCGATTTAGATAACTATGAGGCTAAGTCAGTAAAAACAGGTGGTCGGGAAATTAGGAAGTATCCGCCTGGAGATATGACTGTTGCAGATGGACGTCTTTTCGTAGGGCAGGTGTTCTCGGACTTTATCCTTGTTATTGATCTCGATACGCATGCAGTTGTTAAGCGTATTTATGTTCCTGGTGGCGGTGAGGGGAAAATCACCTCTTCCACCGATCAAAAGATAGTATACTTTGCGAGTAACCGAGTAAATCAATTTTACGTTATTGATAGCGCAACCTATGAATACAAAACTGCGGATTATCCCACGGGAGGACGCGGTTGCATGTCAATTCACATTCATTCGCCTGATCGATTTCTCTATTTAGGAATACAAAGAGGCGGCACTGTGCAAGGAAAGTCATATTTTGGAGGGAATTGCTTTCTTGGTGTCTATGATCTTGGAATGAATGCATATTCGTCGTTGGTCTATCTGGCTGAGGTCGCTAATGGACGTAGTGACGACGCAACGCCTGCATGTATTACATTTGATCAAGCAAGAAACAGAATATATGTAGGCATGTTTCAGTCCATGAGAGGCATTTGCGTTATTGATGCCGGGTCAAATCAGATTACAGGCAATATTCGATTTTCACAAGGCGAACACAACAATCATTTTCAATGGGTAGACCCATTATCAGTAAAGACGGTAGGCACCTACATAATTTCGGTGAATAGAAACAATCACGAGCTTGCAATTGTAGACGGAGACAATTTTTCCTTGGTGAGCACTTTGTATTTAGGGAGCGCTCCGAATGGACCAAGAGACGTGGTGGTTTTCAACAATGAAGCTATTGTGAGTTATCCAGAGCGTAATGGGCCCATATTCGTGAATGTTGATGAGTACAACTAACAACTGGCTCAAGTTCACGCATTCCGCGTTGTACCCTCCATGCGCAACTTGCCAAGCCATTATACCGAATTATCCCTTACAATTCGACGCGATCTGAAAAACTTCAAAAGGTGCGCTCGAAGTAACGAAAGCCTGTTTTGTTATTGGCTGTTCTCCGATTAGTGCGCCAATTAGATTCCGGACGCTCTTTCGCAGTGGCTAGCAGGTTTCGGCCGCAGGTTGGAGGGGCATCATTCATTGTACCTGTTTTATTGCAGACCTGCGGAGCTGCTCTATGCCAGCTAGCATTAGCAAAGTCAACCATTGTCCTCATCATCTAGTCTTTCCTCCCTTCTCAGCCCAACGTTTAGCTTAGGGGTGGCGAAGCCTACTGTGCCAGCGTTCCATTAGACTGGCTTGGCTCCTAATCTTGTTTCATGCCATTCTGTCTGGATGAAGTCGGGAACCGAGATATTTAAGTGCCTTGCCTCTTAGCGCCTCGAGCAGCTTGGCCAAGACGTCGGTGTCTTCAGGTGAAAGCGGCAAAAACACTTCCTCGATAAGCCTGGAGACTGCTGGCGTTGCCCGTTCACAAGCCTTCCGTCCCTTGCTGGTCATGCCCAGCCTTACTGCCCTGCGGTCCGGAAGATCTCTTTTCCTTGTGACCAGACCGGCGTTGACCATGCGATCGACCAACATACTCACGCTGTTGACCTTGCGTCCCAGCCGCCGGGCTACGTCGGTTATCTTAACAGGATCATTCAGGCCTTCTACGGCCGTCAGCACTGTGTATTGCTCCGCAGTAATTCCGAATTGGTGAACTATTTGGTCCTCGCATCTAAAAAGCACGTCGCTGGTCTGGTGCAACGACATAAACGCTTTTGTACTGCGTCTTTCGCGTTTCAAGGTTTTCGTCATTTGGCTCCTTCCTGAGCATTGCATCAAGCCTTTGCTCGCTTAATCAACCTCTCGTTTAGTCACCCTCTATTAAAGGCCCTTGCACCGGTCCATCCCATCACCATCCCCTGATCCGTTAAATACTCATAAGCTTGTCTAACCCTACTGGCTAAATGGGGGAAAAGCCTCCATCACGACTGTAGCCCGCTGGGGTAAATACTATCAAGCGGAGTTGCTATCTTCCTGTCTTTCTCAAACTCGAACTTTCCATCATCAAAGAGCTTCAAACAAGCGTCTACCACCTTGGAATCGCACAGAACACCACTGTTCTGTGATATTTCCTCCAAGGCTTTATCTATGCCTAGAGCTGGCCGGTAAGGTCGATGAGAAGCCATGGCCTCGACAACATCAGCTACGGCCAATATCCTCGCCTCTAGGATGATATCTTGACCTGATAAACCAGACGGGTATCCCGAACCATTCACCCTCTCATGATGCTGGAGCACGATCTGGGCAACTGGCCATGGGAAATCAATACCCTTGAGTATTTCGTACCCGAGCAGCGGATGAGCCTTAACCATCATAAATTCGGGTTCAGATAGCCCGTCGGGATTGGTGAGGATTTCGGCGGGCACACGGACTTTGCCAATATCATGGATGAGTCCAGCCAAGCGGAGTCCGCTAATCTGTTCTTCAGGAAGACCCATCTGCCTGGCTATGGCGCAGCCAAGCTGAGTTACCCGTTGCTGATGACCCGCGGTATAAGGGTCTCTCATCTCGACTATGATAGCCATGGCCTGTATGGCGTGCTCCATGGCTTCTATCAGCCTCTCAGTGCTTTGCTTGGCCTCCTCCTCCACCCGTTTTCGCTCGCTGATATCGCGAGCCACCGCCAGAATTTCGACAGGCCGTGTCTGGGCGTCACGCAAAAAGGTATAGCTAACCTCAACCGGAACTATCGAACCATCCTTCCGAACCAATTCCAAGTCCAAGGTGCGCGATCTAGCGAGATCCTTATGATCTGTACTTTCTATGCTGAGTTCCTCTTTTAGAGCCTTCATTGCAGACTTGAAAGAGGCAGGAGTAAAAACTTCTTCCATGGGCTTGGCCATAGCTTCCTCCACACTATAGCCGAGCAGGCGAGTTACGGACGAACCAACGTAGGTGGGTCGCATGTCAATGTCCACCGTCCAAATGGCGTCTGCGGCGCGCTCAGCTATCAGACGGTAGCGTTCGGCACTGTCAGAGACCGTCCTTTCCTCTCGACTGCGCTTGCGTTTTGACATCGGTGGCTTGGTCACCGACTCATTTGGATCTACTTGGCTATGAATTGCGCTTTTGCCTAGTTCTGTGCGCCTATTTTGCCCTTTTCTATGTGATCTGGCCATCTTATACGTTCAGTTAGCCAACCTTTCTGCCCACCTTGAATATCCATAGATGCCATACCTTTGGGCAGCCGGGGAG
>JAWOCP010000147.1:0-2894 GCA_046483735.1 Dehalococcoidia bacterium | reverse complement strand
TATCTCCGGGGCGACCAGGTACTTGCTCAAAGGAAGATTGTGCCGTATTTACATATGGCTGTCAATGAACATTGTGGATCGGGCAGGTCCTGTCATGCATTCCGGCGTCACGCCGACCTACGAGCCGCCGGTATATACATCCGCTCGACATACTCCTTCAACATCCGACGAGCGCAAAAGAAAGGTACAATCGAGCCAATCGCCTCTTTGACTACGTGCAGCCAGCCATGTGGCACCCCCACTCTGTCCCGCTGGTAGTAGAGAGGTACAATCTCCTCTTCCAGAAGGCGGTAGATTGCCGCAGCATCTGACCTATCTTCCTCCGCTGGGTCATATGCTTCGACCCCTTCACCGATGGCCCAGCCATTGTTGCCATTATAGCCTTCGTACCACCAGCCGTCTCGAACGCTGAGATGCAGTACACCATTTACCGCTGCTTTCATGCCACTGGTACCGGAAGCTTCATGAAGGCGGCGAGGTACATTCAGCCAGACGTCCACTCCCTGGACCAGATAGCGAGCCATATGCATATTGTAATCTTCCACAAAGGCTATGCGCCCCTGAAATTCACGGTCTGTGGCCAGAGTGTATACGTGATGAAGGAGTTGCTTCGAAGGGAAGTCAGCAGGGTGAGACTTGCCAGCGAAGATTATCTGGACAGGGTGCCATCCATCACTGACAATCCGCTTGAGACGTTCTACATCATGGAAAATTAGCTCCGGCCGCTTATATGCGGCAAAACGGCGGACAAAGCCGATGGTCAAAACGTCCGGGTCAAGTAGAGCGCCCATAGCCAGCACCTGATGGGCCGTGCACTCACGTTCAGTAGAACATTGCCGTGCCCGCCCTACCATGGCGCCCATAAGCTTACGCTTAAGCATCTGACGCACTGCCCAGAGTTCCTCATCGGGGATATTCAGCACAAGCTCTCGAAGACTGGTATCATCGTGTCTTTTTGACACGTCCTGACCCAAGTGCTTCTCATACAGGCGGCTCATTTCCGGAGCCATCCAAGAAGGTACGTGAATCCCGTTGGTAATATGAGAGATAGGCGTTTCATCTTCTTTGACTTCGGGCCACAGTTTATGCCACATCCTTCGGGTAATCTTTCCGTGAAGCTGGCTGACGGCATTGCGATGGTCGGCCATCCTCAGACCAAGCACAGTCATATTGAACGTCTGGTCGCCTGCGCCACCCTCACGTCCCAGTTCCAAGAATGTTTCCCGGCTGATTCCCAGGGACTCCCAGTAACGACGAAAGTATTTCTCCACAAGGGAAACAGGAAAGACATCGTGCCCCGCCGGGACCGGTGTATGGGTGGTAAAAACGGTAGTCGCCTGTACCTTACGGAGGGCTTCGGCGAAGGTCGCCCCTGTTTCCGTTTCCTCCCTGACACGTTCCAGCGCCATAAAGGCACTGTGCCCTTCATTGGCATGCCACACTGAGGGTTCGATGCCAAGTGCCCGCAAAGCACGCATGCCACCGATTCCCAGCACAATCTCCTGCTGGATACGCTGTTCCTGATCGGCAGTATAGAGGCGAGCACATAGCTGCCGGTCACCGGGCACATTCCCTTCGACATTACAACATAGCAGATAAAGGCTGGCCAGCCCCAAACGCACCTGCCACACCCCAATGTACAGGGGCCGACTACCTAGTTCGACCTGAACCAGCGGGCCGCACCAATTAGAACCAGGGACCGGATTAACTGGCTTAATGGGCGCTTCGTCAAAATCCAGTTGCTCATAAATTTCCTCTTGCCAGCCATCAGCGGAAATATGCTGGTGGAAGTATCCCTGGGGATACGTGAACCCAACCCCCACCAGAGGCAGCCCCAGGTCACACGCCTCCTTGCACACATCGCCGGCCAAAACTCCCAGGCCGCCAGCATATATGGGAAGGGAGTTATGTATGGCAAATTCCATTGAAAAGTAGGCAACGGGACCGTTCAAGGCATCGGGATATCTGGCAGCAAACCAGTTGTCCTTGTCCGATATCTCAGCATCGAAAGCTGATAACACAGAGTCATATAGACCAAGAAAAGCGGGGTCCGTGGCAGCTGCGGCTAACTTATCGGTGCTGATCTCATGTAACTGCTTGACCGGGTTATGTCCACTCAACCGCCATAGTGGATAGTCCAGAGCCCGAAACAGCTCACGCGCCTGAGGGTGCCAGCTCCACCACAGGTTATTGGCTAGTTCCTCCAGTCTGCCTATGCGCTGAGGTAATCTCCCTTTGGCCAACGTACTTTTCCCATTATAGCAGGACATGGATTGTGCTATCATATGAGTAGCTACGTCTCTGCAGGCTGAAATAGACGACAGACTGTTGAACGGACAACGTTAGGCCTGTGAGGATTTGCGGTGCTATCCATCACTGAGCTAATTCTATAAAGTTCAGGGAGGCGATGATGATACAGTGTGCTTTCTATCTGACACCGGATGGGGAACTTTTGGATCAGCTGAGCACCGAACAAATAGGGAAATTTCTAGCAACCGGGGATGGGCTGCTCTGGGTTGATATGGAGGACCTGACCAGCGAAGATGCCGACTTGCTCTCGAATACGTTCCGCTTTCATCCTCTGGCAGTGGCGGATTGCATTAGCAAGAACATACATCCACCCAAGATAGATGACTTCGAGGACTACCTGTTTCTTATCGTCCACGGAATCAACTACCACATAGAATCCGAGATAGTGGAGACCACCGAACTGGCCTGCTTTCTGGGAAAGAACTACGTGGTCACCAGTCATGATATACCTATGAGGTCGGTTTCATCCATGTTGGACCGGGTTCAGAAGGATCGACGCCTTATGCGAAGGGGAGCCGATTTCCTGGCTCACGATATCATAGATGCCCTGGTGGATAACTTCATGCCTGCCATAGAGGACATGG
>JAWOCP010000111.1:0-3819 GCA_046483735.1 Dehalococcoidia bacterium | reverse complement strand
GGATTCAGGATTTCTTCGATGCCGCTCCGCTCTTCACGCTATCGTAGACCTCCTGGGCCTGCTCAGCTGTGGCGTTCTCATGGATGATGGCGCGAATGGCGCTGATCATGGCCACGGGGTGCTCGTTTTGCCAGATGTTTCTGCCCAGGTTGACGCCTATGGCGCCCTTCTGGATGCCGTCGTAGACAAATTGCAGTACTTCGAATTCTGTGTTTGCTTTGGGCCCGCCGGCAATGACTACCGGGACAGGGCAGCCCTGTGTAACCCTCTCGAACCTGTCACAGTAATAGGTCTTTACCACTCGAGCGCCGAGTTCGGCAGCAATACGACAGGACAGAGCCAGGTAGCGGGCGTCGCGCTTCTTCAGTTCTCTGCCCACAGCGGTAACGGCCATGACCGGAATGCCGTACCTTTCTCCTTCATCAACAAGCCTGGCCAGGTTCAGCAAGGAATCGTGCTCATAGTCTGTTCCGACGAAGATGGAGAGGCCTATGGCACACACATTGAGTCGGATGGCTTCTTCCATGGATGTAGTTATTCCCTCGTGAGCCAGGTCTGCTCCGGCTATGCTGGTGCCGCCGGATACCCTGAGAATGATTGGTTTGGCCTTGTCAGGCTCTACCGTGGACCTTAACATGCCCCTGGTAATGAATATGGCATCGGTATAGGGGAGCAGAGGTTCCAGAGTCTTGCGGGGGTTCTCCAGTCTCTTGACAGGGCCTTGAAAATACCCGTGGTCCACGGGCAGGAACAAGCAGCGGCCATCCGCTTGAATTAGCTGTGCCAGACGGTTTTCCATACCCCAATCCATGAAAAAACCTCCTATCTATGAAGTTTTGTAACCATTATAGCATAGGGAAGCGGGCAATCGTTTCCCAGACAACTCAAGATGCACTATAGAATCTTGGGGGCGGTTGTAATGGTTTCTGTGGGTCATTGCGAGTCCCGACTTGTCGGGGCGAAGCAATCTGGTGGGGGGGTATGAGATTGCCACGCTTCGCTCGCAATGACAGAAAGAGTGTCGCTGAAGTGCTGAACCCGTACCAGGGCTTGCACAATTTCCCCGGGATAGGCTATACTATCCAGAGAGAGCTTTTTGGTGACTTTAGCGGAGTGGACCCACCCGTTACCATCCCGCACACGGAAGTGAAACGCTCCAGCGCAGACGATACTTGAGGGGCAACCCTCCGGGAAAATATGTCGTTGCCAGAGAGCTCTCATTCTAATTGGGCCAGGTCGAACTTCATGCCGTCCCTGGCGGCGATGACCTGTATCCCGGTCTCAACGGTCAGTTTCTCGGCTAATTCCCACGGTTTAGCCCGCCACATGGTCATGCCAAAGTGAGTCAGTATAGCCATCCTGGGCCTCATCTCCTCAATTATGCTCTTGGCCTCAGGAAGTGATAAGTGGTCAATAGGGGCACCCGGACTCAACCGGACCACGTTAATAATCAGTAGCTCACCTCTGTAGTGGCTGGCCAATTCCTCAAAGTATTTGGTGTCAGTGATCCAGGAGAAGGTATGCCGCGGCGTCTGGAAGATGAAACCGTATGTTTCCACAGGGTGTTTGTGCCTGACCGGGGTGGCCAAAGAAACATCGTTAATCACGTAAGACCCCCCTTCGGTCAAGAGCTGCACACTCTGGAGATAAGACCGCAAATAGGAGAAGACGACCGGGTCCTGATCGAGGGCATCGGCGGGAACGAAAGCCGTGCCGCGCTTCTTTGTTCCTCCGTCGGTCATGGCTTCAATCATGATGTTGATATCCCCGCTGTGGTCCAGGTGTCTATGAGAGAGAATAATTGCCTCCAGCTTAGCAGGGTCGAGCTTTCTGCGGGCAGCCTGGACCAGGGAGCCGGGACCGGGGTCGAGGAGTATTTGAGTGTTACCGAGGTTTAGCCAGGCGCCTCCTGAAGCCAGAAATTGGCGCGTCACTACAAACCTGGCGCCGGCGGTACCCAGGAAAGTTATTGTGTCGCTCGATTCAGCCACCGCTGAATTATAGCAAGGAGACGTGCTAAAATTAACCAATAATGGCAGGCGACCGTTTGTTCGTGTCATTCTGAGGAGTCGCGCCGAAATCGGGACGACGAAGAATCTCTGGGATTCTTCGCTTCGCTCAGAATGACATACGATGTTGTTGAGCGTTCATTATGGCAGAACTGGAAGCAGAAATTGGCGGACTGATAAGAGAATACCAGGCCAAAACGGGTAAGCTGTTGACCATCGGCACCGTTGAGTCAGCCACCGGCGGCAGGATAGCGGACAGGATAACCGACGTCCCCGGTAGCTCGGACTACTTCAAGGGCTCTGTAGTAGCTTACAGCAATGAAGTGAAAATCGCCTTGCTGGGGGTAAAGAAGGAGACCATCGAAAATTACGGTGCCGTGAGCGGGCAGACGGCTGTGGAGATGGCTGAGGGCGGCAGGAAGCTGCTGAACGTGGATATATGTGTCTCTGATACCGGGGTTGCCGGCCCCTCAGGCGCTACCCCGGAAAAACCGGTGGGGTTGTTTTATCTGGGCCTGGCGGCCGAAGGTGAGAGCTTGAGTCAGAAACACACCTTTCTGGGAAATCGAGAGGACAACAAACGAGATGCTGCTGAGGCAGTGCTAAACATGCTGAAGCAATACTTACTGGGGCGCACCGACGCCAGCGGCTGAAGACGGGCCATAAACAGAGTCTGTTAAGATAACATAATATAATATGTAGTTGCCTTGATTCATTGGGGGCCACACCTTCCGTCATTGCGAGTCCCGGTCTATCGGGATGAAGCAATCTCGGTCGGGGTTGTTGCGAGTTGAGATTGCCGCGCACCTTTCAGGTGCTCGCAATGACAAGAGCAGCATTATGAATCAAGCGACTATGCGAATATGGAGATGAGAGCCTCATAAAACGGGCAGAAGTGGATGGAAAATCGAAATCAAAGAACCTGTTGAGAGTGAAAGGAGGTCGAGGGCAATGACAAATGAGAAGTTCACTGTGGATGGAAGCCAGGTGGTTGACAAGGTCAAGGAGCTAATACATGAGGGGAATATCAGGAGAGTCCGTTTAGTACACAGGGGGCGGCCCCTGATAGACATCCCATTGACAGTAGGTGTTCCCGTAGCTGCAGCAACGGTCCTGGCGGCTCCGGTACTGGCTGCGCTGGGAGCAATTGCGGCACTGGTCACAGAATGCACGATCGAGGTGGAGAGGACGGAAGATAGCCCGGACGAGACGGCTGAGAAGACAACGAAAAGCTAGCACTCTCTATCTCCTCATTCCGGTGGCGAAAGCGCTGCCGACCTGGATGGCCTGTGTTCCGGGCAGGCTACAAGCGGGGGTTATCCAGACTACATAATAATGTAGTTGCCCCGATTTCATCGGGACAAAGCAATCTCCAGGTCAAATTCGAAACTCAAAGCACGAAATCCGAAATACCGATTTCACCAAGCATCCTCGGCGAAGTCGGGACAAGCCTCTCCAAAATGCAAAACGCAAAAATAAAACTGCAAAATGACAGAGCAAAAACAAATCAAAGATTAGAATGCAAAATGCAAAAATATCCGCTTCTCATCTTTGATGTCTCATGTTTGACTCTTGATTTGTCATTTTGATTTTTTATATTTGACCTTTGATTTCACGTTGGTTTGTCATTTTGATTTTTGCCCTTTGATTTTTGAATTTCTATAATCGTTTGGGCTTTGTCATTTGACATTGTCCCATCTATTTGGTCATTCGGGCTTCGATCTTGTTCGGGATTTAGAGATTAGTATTTCGAGTTTCCCATACGAGCTCACGGTGTAGAATAGAGTAGCCTCTTTGGGGTATACTGCAA
>JAWOCP010000098.1:0-4760 GCA_046483735.1 Dehalococcoidia bacterium | reverse complement strand
AACAACAGAATATTCGGGGCCTACGTAAGGAGCTACATCGAAGGCAGAGGGATGCCCGTGAGAGTGAAGATATTCACCATCTCTCTGCTCTGGCTGACTATCGGGCTCACCGTAGCGTTTGGAGTGCATAACACAGTTGTCAGAATACTACTACTCTGTGTCGCCGCCGGGGTTACAGTGCACGTTGCCCTGATCAAGAGAAGGAAAGTTGAAGATATCTGAGCTGAAATCAAGCGCTAGCGGGCGCTTGGATGGATTAAGAGGCGATGTGCTTCTCCATTTCAATGAAGTCTACTTCTCCGATAGCGGTATCCCTGATTGTCTTCTTGGTCTGCGTGAAACCTATGTTTTGATAGACTTTGATAGCACGCTGGTTAAAGGCGGCAACAGCAAGTCTAATGGTGTTTTCGGGCAGTTTGTATCCTGATATTGCATACCTTACACACCCCCACACGAATTCCTCACCTAATCCCTGGCCGGTCAGGTCAGGCCGTAGACCCAAGGATAGCCAGAATTCATCGTTCTCACTATAGAAAGATGCCCACGCTACCAGTTCACCATTTTCGTTCAAGACAGCTTTAGTAACACTCTGCCAGTTCTTGGTGTCCATAAATATCCTCAGGTCATCTTCATCTGCTGCCATATCATAGAACGAATAAATGCCTTCATAGTGCCAACCGGAAACAATATCATTGGCATATTTCTCGTTCATAGGTACAAAAATGTATTTCATCTCATACCTTTGGTTGTATCAGGAGAGATAATATGCCAAAGAACAAATAGCCCTCAGCGGCTGGATTTCAGCTCAGTAGAGCCATTTCCTGTATTCAGGGATATGTTTCATATCCTCAAATAGCCAGACCATGCGGTCTACATACCACGTTTTCCCGAGAAAAGCGATTGCTGCTCCTGCCACCGTAGGCCATATTTCCAATACAACTAGGCCGTAGATTAGTATTGCCACTCCGATCATCGATACTGTCGTCGCTATATGCGCCGCAGTTACGTGATGCGACGGGACTTGTGTTTTTGTTTTCTTGCGCTCGGTAAAGATCTTTTCTCCAAAAACGCCCTTACTCATCCAGTTATTGGTTGATTTTGGCTTTGGAAAAATGCGGGGATTCAACCAAGCCCAGATGAATACCAAAGCAACTGGAATTAAGAACCACATTCCTATCCAGGCACGGCTCCAAAAAGCTAGGACGAAAAACGGGTAGGTAGCGAAGCGAGTTAAGCCACTCCATGGATTAGCATGCCTGAACCAAACCTCTTCTGACATAGACATTGATGCTGATGTTACCCTCAATATTCTATCTATCATCGCTCCTGTACCTCCTTCTGAGTGATATCGGCACGGTCATATGATATTACAATTGTATGAAGATAAGAGACTGGTAGCGGGTGGATTTGAACCAGCCCGCAGTTAAAGCGTCTTGTTTTCCATTATTGCCTTGAGGTTCTCACCTTCTTCTTGCATGTGCCTCTTAACGCCCTCGATTCGCCTTCTGTTGAGTCTTGCGAACAGCGGGCCCGTTCTCATTCTGCCTGTGGCTGTGAACATACAGTTTTCTTCGTCGATTGGCTCTATAATGAATTGATTACCAGGAAAGAAGATTGACAATGGGAACGGGGGCCTGTATTCAATTAGTCTATTTGGGATCGCCCTGGTGCACACGAACTTCGCCTTATGAATCTCACCGTGAAGGTATTCCTCGGAGTATGCTACCGAACCTTCTGCGAAGGGCTCTCCTTTAATCCAGTTCATAGAGACGTGGTCAGGATGCCATGCTTTGTAGCTCTCCGTGTCTTTTAAGCCAGTGAGGAAGCTGAAAACCTTCTCGGCTGAGGTGCCTATCTTTATCGAATCTTTGAGCACCATCGCATTACCAGTCCATCGGTCAATGCACCATATTATCAGACTATCAATGATCAGGGAACTATCTAAGTGGAAACCGTAGCAGAGAGAGATGTGGACGAGTAGCTCCATGGTTAACCAAAACGGGCAAATTGAGTATGGAAGGCCTGACAGCACGCCAAGTGGCAGCGGGTGGATTTGAACCACCGACCAAAGGCTTATGAGTCCTCTGCTCTACCGCTGAGCTACGCTGCCCGAAAACAGTCTAGCATCAGCTAAGGGAGACGGTCAAATTAACCGAGAGCGTTTGTTGCTAGGAGGTGTTTCGAGTTCGCCTAGTCGCATGTATAATGCATTATGATATATTACGCAGTGGGCCGGAATAGGTCGGAACTAGCAGTTCCACGGTTCATCTATCTCCGTGCTTCGTGAAAAGGAGATAGAATTGAGGTGGCTATGGCATCCAGGTTAGAAGTCCTTTGCCACTATTGACAACAATTATCTCTATCATATTGGATAGCTAACATGAGCAGGGCATTATTACTATCACGATGAAAGAACGATCAATTACCACAAAGAAGTCAAACTACTGGCCTTTTCTTTGGCTGGCTCTTTCGGCCGTATTGGTCTTGTTTTCGAATGGGAAGTGGAACATTCCCGTGGCAACTTGGCTCTCCCTGGTCTTCGCGCTTCGCTTCTGGCGAACACAGCCGCTGAAACGTGCGTTCATTATTTACACGCTCGTGTATGTGATTCCATTCTATTTTGCCTGGAACGGTTTGGTTCCCATCCCTGGCATAGGTTACCCGATTTTCGTGGTCGTAATTTCTCTATTCAATGCCTCCATCTTCTCGATTGATGGCTTGCTAGCCCCCCGACTTAAGGGATTTGGGTCAACGCTGGTTTTTCCTCTGGCACTGGCAACAATGCAATACATCATGACAATAGCGAGTCCTTACGGCAGTTTTGGTTCGCTCGGATATACTCAGTATGGCAACTTGCCCCTCTTGCAGGTCCTCTCGGTTACTGGACTAGCGGGAATAACTTTCATGCTTGCCTGGTTTGCATCTGTAGTGAACTGGGCCTGGCAGCAGCAGTTTGAATGGAAGAGAATCTGGAAGGGTGTAATAACGTATGCTGGCATACTTGCTGTGTTGTTGCTCTCTGGAGGCGCATTTCTTGTGTCGACGCCTGCATCAGATTCGGTCCGGGTGGCAGGGATTCCTGCAACGGAAATATTTGAGATACAACAGGATACCTGGAACTCCATACAACGTTTTCGGCGAGGAGAAATAACAGGGATGGAACTGGAGTCTATCCGGGCAGAGCTTAGGGCTAATATCGATGATTTGTTTCAGCGCAGCGAAGGGGAAGCACGGGCCGGTGCCGATATTGTCTTTTGGAGCGAGGTCGCTGGTTATGTGCTGGACCAAGATGAGGCTGCGCTTATTGATCGTGGCTGCCTGTTTGCTCGTGAGGAAGGGATTTACCTGGGCATGTCATTAGCTACACTGAAGTCTGGCCAGAGGCTGATTGAGAATAAGATCGTGTTAATTGAACCGTCAGGCCAGGTGGCCTGGGAATACCTGAAAGCTCGACCTGTTCCAGGTGAAGCATCTGTGCCCGGAGATGGTGAGATTCTAACGTTGGAGACGCCCTACGGGACGATAGCCGCGGCAATCTGTTTTGATATGGATTTCCCTAGCTTGATTCGACGGGCCGGCGAGGCTGGAGTAGACATCATGTTCAATCCGGCAAACGACTGGGTGGAAGTTGCTCCTCTTCGCATGCGGATGGCAACGTTTCGGGCCATTGAAAATGGTTTCTCACTGGTGCGTCCGACCAGCAATGGATTTTCGGTGGCTACCGATTATCACGGACGAGCGCTGGCATTTGCGGACCATGCCACCAGCGAAAGATCAGCAATCGTTGCATACGTTCCGACCGAAGGTTATTGGACTGTGTACTCACAGGTTGGCGACGTTTTCGCCTGGCTATGCGTGACAGGCCTTGTCACAGTCATGGCAGTGGTTTTGTTCCGGCGCAGAGCGTAGAATGAATGTGGGAGATGTAGACTGAAAGAGCCGTTTGCCGAATTCGTGGAAAGCGAGTTGGGGGCTGACACTTTGCTTATCACCTGTGGCCTGCCGGGCACGTGGAAGACCGAGACGAGCGAGGAGATCTCTATCCTTAAGGGCTATCCCATCCTTCGCTCGGATCTGATCAGGCTGGACGTGCTGAGGGGCGAAAACATATTTGACGAAAAGGTCGCCTCGGATATGAGCAAACGGACTGCGGTCTATGATGAGACGTTTCGACGGGCAGACATACTACTGGAAAAGGCGGATAGCGTAATACTGGATGCCACGTTTATTACACAATCGTTGAGAAGGCAAGCCGCTGCGATAGCAGCCAAGTATGGCAAGAGGTTGGTCATCCTAGAGACCCATTGTCCTCAGGAAGTGGCCGTCGCCCGCGTGCTCAGACGCACCACGGAGGATTACGTCTCAAATGCGCTTACTGAACGGGCATACCTGAACAACAAGAGGAAGTTCGAAGAAGTGGACATTAATGACCTGAAGCGGTCATACCCCGGGCTCAACATTGCACACCTGATAGTCGATACCCAGTGCGACGCGTCGCAAGATTGGTATATCATCGGCATTGAGAAGAGATAGGTGATTCCCTGTGTCACCCTGAGTGATAGCGAAGCGTCTGAGATTCTTCGTGAAATCTACCCTGGGCGAGATTCTTCGCTCCCGCCTGCCAAGCCTTGGCTCGCCTGCCAAAGTCGTACGGCGAGCAGGCGGGCAGGTCGCTCAGAATGACAAGAAAGAGTGCTCAGAGTGAAAAAAGAGGGATCGGAATGACAAAAGAGGGGGCTCGGAATCACAGGCAATAAAGG
>JAWOCP010000054.1:0-3429 GCA_046483735.1 Dehalococcoidia bacterium | reverse complement strand
GTTGGCTAACGATAAGTTCCTAAATGTAAATGACAGGCTGTCTACTGAAGACGGTCATTACGCGATAAATACTGTCAGTGACTTCAAGGAATTGCTTGCCTTTGGTCAGGACAGCTCATTGAAATTCAAGTTGAACAACGACCTAGATTTAGCCGCTGAATCGGATTTCTATATTCCGTATCTGGCAGGGGAGTTTGATGGCAATGGTCACAGAATCTCTAACTTGAGCTTCAATTTTGATTTTGTCTCCCATGTTGGATTGTTTGGGTATATTGATTATCTCGGAAAAGTCAGCAGAGTGGATGTAGATAACGTCGACATCAGTGGATGTCACCTTGTAGGTGGTCTCGCGGGCTTCTGCAGAGGTATCGTGAGTAATTCATGTTCCAGTGGTAGTATAGCTGGTACATATAACATCGGCGGCCTCGCAGGAGACAATAGCGGCGCTGTGAGTAACTCTCATTCTACTGGCGGTGTAATTGGTGACTACTTTGTTGGAGGTCTGGTGGGAAGGAATAGCGGCAGTGTGAGTCACTCCTATTCCGCAGGCAGTGTGATTGGAGTTGGTTATGTCGGTGGATTGGTGGGGATCCAGAGTACTGCCGCTACTGTAACTGACTCTTTCTGGGACACTGAAACCAGCGGACAGTCTAATTCGGCTGGCGGGACAGGCAAGAATACCTCCGAGATGATGGACATCGCTACCTTCACAGACACGGCGACGGAGGGCCTTGATCAACCATGGAACATGATTGCGATCGATGACCCGGAGGAGCCAAACCCTTCCTATACCTGGAATATTGTTGACGGCCAGACCTATCCTTTCCTGACTTGGGGACCGGTAGTCGATCGGCCCTCAAGACCATATAATCTCTCACCTGAAGATAGCACAACGAACGTATCGACCATGCCGATCTTGGTCTCATCGGAATTCGAACATCCTAATGAAGAGGCTGAGCACATTGCGACCCAGTGGCGAATTCGCACAGAGTCAGGAAACTACGGCGAGCCAGTTTTCAGTACTGAAACTACCGTTGCCCTGACAATGCTTCCGGTTCCCTCTGATGTTCTGGCACACAGTACAAGCTATTTCTGGCAAGTAAGACACAAGGATTCACATGGCGTTTGGTCAGAGTGGTCCCAGGAAACCTCGTTTACCACGCTTGAGCAACCTTACGTCGCCTTTGAGGTAGTAGATAGTAGATCAGGATACGTTTTCTTAGACGCATCTGCCTCTGAGTCTCGCCATCCCCACGGAGAGATTGCTTTCTACGACTGGGATATCTCGGAGGATGAATACGCCATTCGGGTTATTGGGGAAACGCCTCAGTTGGATGCTTCGTGGCTGGCGGCAGGGACCTATACCGTCACTCTCAGGGTTGGCGATAATAGAGGTGGAGTATCAACAATCCAGCAGACAGTTGAGGTATCAGAATCCTGGTATGACAGGCTTGTGAGCATCCTGCTGGGGTGGTTTGGATATGTAGATGGAGAAGCAATGGCTACCATTTCGACAATGTCCGTGATGCCACAGTGGGCCAAGTGGAGATTTTATTCAGACTGGAAGGATTTAGCAGATATCGACGCGTGGTTGAGATACGACGAGGGAACAAGACTCGACTGGACAACTAGACAGCCTGAGGACATTGTGTATGTCCTGAATAAAGACATAGTCGAAGGTTTAACTTATAGGGAGGCTATCAAGATTGTAACGGAGCAGGAACTAGTAGCAAACGAGGCTTTTGCTACTTTCGGAACTTCTAGCTATGCAGAAGGGTGCCCGGCTGTGAATAAATACATTAAGTATCTGGGCTGGGAGGCTGCGACGAGTGTGTTAACGTCGGGGGTAGTGAAACTCCTGGAACTCGGTTGGAAAATTGAACTGTTTGTAGAGGCACTGGGCATATGCACCAGTATTCCAGGATGGCTTGAGATAGCAGGCGAAATGAACCAGGCGCGGTATCAGAGATTTGTTGGTTATTACTTCGCATATCGAGAGGGGGTGCCCAGTTATGACCAGGTCTGGAGGGAACAGGCCAGGGGCGGATTGGGAATCGTGACAGAAGAAGATCTGGCAACTTTAGCGGCACATACTGATTCCTTATATGATTATTTTGATCCCCACAAATGCACTGGAGGTCTGTGTAGAGATTATAGAGACGATATTCGCACAGAAGTGAAGCATTTGATTCTAGAACTCCTCAAGGAGTACAAGGATGAATTACCATCGAGACAGAAATGGTACAAAGGCTTAATGTTCTGGAATCCTGCCGAGTTGAGGCTTTACGATAGTGACGGTAATGTTGCAGGACTGGTCGATGGGGAAATCATAGAAGAGATTGAGAATGCCGTATTCCTGCCAGAAGAAGATTCGATAGCTTTCTACGGACCGATGGACTTAACCCGGGTTGAGTTGGTGGGGACAAATGACGGGGACTATATTCTGTCCGGTTATTGGCAGCACGAAGGAGCTGAAGTCCTATTTGCTGCCTTAGACATTCCAACAACTCCAGGACAGATCCACAAGTACACGGTTGATTGGGATGCCCTCGCTCAGGGTGACGAAGGAGTTACGGTCCAAGTGGATTCTGATGGAGATGGTACTTTCGAGCGAACTTTCACGTCAGATAGCGAACTCACTCGCAACGAGTTTTTGTCGCAGTCAGGGTGTTTCATCGCCACGGCAGCGTATGGCACGACAATGGCAGATGAAGTACAAACTCTCCGTGACTTCAGGGACCAATATCTCCTCACCAACCCATCAGGCCAAGCCTTTGTGGATCTCTACTACAGGACCAGCCCGCCGATAGCCGAGTTCATCACCGATCACCCTGGCCTGAAGCCAATAGTGAGAGCTGGTCTGGTACCTGCTGTGGCTATAAGTACTGTGGTTGTCAATACTACCCAGGCTCAGAAGATAGCTATATTAGGATTGCTCATGCTGGTTTCAGCGGCAGTGGCTATATGGGCAACAAGGCGACGAGGCAGATGGCCGGAGTCTGGCTGAGGCCACCCCGAAGCGGGACATCCGCCTAAGATTCTTGCTAACATTTTGCTAACGAATTTGCCGCCACGCCCCATCACCCCAAATTTTCCCAGCTATAAAATGCACTAAGCCCGAAAATCAAAAACCACCATTTTGTACGTGAAAACATGTCCAAGCAGCACCAGCTGCTAGCTTCGGAACCGGGGGTCGTGGGTTCGAATCCCTCTAGGCGCGCATCTGTGTTTGTAGCAACCGCCGAAGTTCTGTCGACATTCTCCTTGTTCGGGCAGCGCTTTCCCGGGTTGTCGAATGGCTCTAGGAGATGAGGTCCAACAATTGGGCAAATCGTGCAACAAAAGCATTAACTGCAATAACAAGTGCAACTATTGGTAGCTAACTCACTACTACCACAGTCATCCTTACATGAGATACGCCACAATAGC
>JAWOCP010000069.1:0-5452 GCA_046483735.1 Dehalococcoidia bacterium | reverse complement strand
ACTGTAAGGCCTATCTGATGCGGGACGGCCAGAAAGTTGCTTTGATAGATGCCGTTCACGGCAATGATTTCCAACCTGCAGGAGGAGGTGCTGGACCCTGTGATCAGCAAGGAATTCCAGTAGAAGAGGATTGCAAGGCCCTGGATAACTTAGCCAGAGCCATCGCAGACAAGCATAAAGAGCGTGGCTTTGCGTGATAATTCTTGTCGGGAAGGGACCACAAGGATATGATTGCTTCGATGAAGACATTTCTTTTCGAAATGGAAAAGGTAGAGTTAAAGGGGAAGATCGGAGCAGCCTTAGGGTCCTATGGATGGAGCGGCGAGTCCGTCCGGATGATGACTGATACAATGAAGCATATTTTCGGCATGACTGTGATAGAGCCGGGGTTAGGAATACTATGCAAACCAACCGATGACGGCCTGAAGCAGTGCCGGGAATGTGGCAGGAAGATTGCGGAGAAAATCAGGGAATCGGGGTCAGCCTCAGAAGTAAAAGGAGGTGCCCAGGATGGGAATGAGGTAAATGCTTGAGGAAATAGAAACGGTGAATAACAAATGAAGGAGGTAATGAAATGTATCAAAAAATGCTGGTTCCTCTTGATGGGTCAAAGCTGGCGGAGTGTGTCTTGCCCCATGTGAAATCAATAGCCTCGGGATGCGGCATAAAAGAGGTGGTGCTCTTGAGAGTTGTAGAGCCCACTCCCCCTGAGGCGCCACCAGCCATGGATTTTGAGGCCGTGCAGAAAGCCGCCTTGAAAGCAGCGGAAGAGTATCTTGCCAAGATACGAGCCGAGCTTAGCAAAGAGGGATTAGATGTCGAGGCAAAGGTATTGACAGGAAGACCGGCTGAAACCATCGCCGATTTTGCGCAACATAATAAGGTCGACATCGTAGCCATTGCCACGCATGGCCGCTCTGGCATAAGCCGTTGGGTATTTGGCAGCGTAGCGGACAGGCTGGTGCGCTCTTTATCTGCGCCAGTCCTGCTGATTAGACCTTCTGGCTGTGAGTCTGGCAACTAATCTGAATGGGCTGGTAAGCTATTACCGCATAGGGATATTGTGGCCCCTTGGTTCGCCTCGGGAGGTTCGGGGCGTGAAGAAATGCTTTCATTTTTTCTGGTGCCACACAGAGGAGTGAATGGTATGTGGAAGTGTACCAATTGTCATCACGTGGAAGTCGGCACCGAGAATCCTCGGCAGTGCCCGGTCTGCGGTGCCGATGCGGAGAAGCTCGTTCCGCATCAGGAGGCAAGGATAAAGGGAACCAAGACCCTGAAGAATCTCAAAGTTGGTTTCGTAGCTGAGTCACAGGCACATCTGAGGAACCTGGCCTTTGCCATGAAGGCTGAACAAGAGGGCTATTCTCAGGTGGCGAGATTATTCCGTGCTATCGCCGAAGCTGAAGCAGTCCATGCCTTTAACTGCTTACGCCTTTTGGGCGCTGTGTCTGGTACCCAGCAGAACCTTGAGAGCGCCTTTGAGAAAGAGAATCTGGCCGGTGACACCTACCCTCAGTTCATCAAGGAGGCAAACAAAGAAGATAATACGGGTGTGGCCACGGTCTTCAGTTATACTCGCGATGTGGAGAAAGGGCATGCCAGGCTCTATAAGAAGGCGCTCGCGCATATGATAGCGGAAGAGAAAGTTGAGTACTATGTATGCCAAATCTGCGGGCACGTGTCCGACGGCATTCTCCCCAACAGGTGCCCTATTTGTGGCGCTCCGGAAGAAAAATTCAGAAAGATATTATAGTCAGGCAGGCTGGTTTTCGCTTAGAAGCTTGGACTTGTGAAAGGAGGTGTCCTATGGGTAAGTATACAGAGGTAGCAAGAACAGATGAACTGAAAAGCGGAACAATGAAAATGGTAGTTGCAGCGGGGCGTGAAGTCCTTCTGGCCAGGGTTGGAGATAAGTACTATGCCGCTGGCAATCGTTGCCCTCATATGAAGGGCGATTTATCACGGGGCAAGCTGGAGGGGACTGTAATCACCTGTCCCGTGCATGGCTCTCAATTTGATATCAGTAATGGTCAGGTGGTGCGTTGGTTGAAGGGGGGTCTAATGTCGAAGATGGGCAGAGCACTCAAGCTTTCCAAAGACCTTATGGTGTACAATGTTAAGGTGGCAGACGACAAAGTCTCGGTAGAGCTTTAGCGCGGGCCTGGCAAAGTGAGGACGCTTCTGAGCCCGAGCAAGCTCGGGCCGTAGGTGAAACGAAAGCTGTGGCGCCTGGCGATGTCAAGGCGGGATTAGAGAAGGACGTTGGGTTTCTCATTCCAGAGTTTCACGGCAAGAATAATCGAGGAGTTTGAGCCATGGCCGAATTATCTTTACCATTTGAGTCCAGATACTTCCCTCTACAGAAATTCCTCAATGTTTATCAGAAGTCTTTAGAAGAGCCTGAGGAGTTCTGGGCTGAACAGGCGCGTCAGCTGGATTGGTTCAGAACATGGGACAAGGTACTGGAATGGGACCCGCCCTTTGCCAGATGGTTTACAGGCGGGAGACTGAACGCATCGCATATATGTGTTGACCGTCATGCAAAGACCTGGCGGCGGAGTAAGGTAGCCATATACTGGGAAGGTGAGCAGGGAGATATCAGGGTTCTGAGCTATTCCACACTATATCGTGAAGTCAACAGATACGCCTCAGTCTTAAGGAATTGTGGCGTGGGCATAGGAGACAGGGTCGCCCTGTATCTGCCGATGATTCCAGAGCTGCCGATTTTCATGCTGGCCTGTGCCAGGATTGGTGCCATCCACACGGTGGTCTTTTCCGGTTTCAGTGCTCGGGCATTGGCTGACAGGGTTAATGATGTACAAGCGAAGCTGCTGGTAACTGCTGATGGAGGGTTCCGAAGGGGGAAGGTGGTGCCGCTGAAGAGCATAGTCGATGAGGCCTTAACTATGTGCCCTACACTGGAGAAGACTATTGTGGTCAGAAGAACTGCTTCTCCGGTCACCTTGAAGCCACCAAAGGAATCGTGGCTGCATGACCTGCTTGATAAGGCAGTGCCCTTTGTGGAACCGGAGCCGGTAGAGTCAAATCACCCCCTCTACATACTGTATACCTCGGGCACTACAGGCAAGCCTAAAGGAATCGTCCACAGTACCGGTGGCTATCTGGTCCATAATTATGCGGCTTACAAGTGGGTCTTTGACATCCGAGAAGAATCAGTTTACTGGTGTACCGCTGATATCGGCTGGGTTACCGGGCATAGCCAGATAGTGTATGCCCCGTTAGCACACGGAGCAGCCACCGTCCTTTATGAAGGAGCCCCGGACTATCCTACGATTGAAAGATGGTGGGATATTATCGAGGAATACGGCGTTACCATATTCTACACCTCGCCTACGGCTATCAGGATGTTCATGGGGTATGGAGAGGAAATGCTGAAGAAGCACGACCTCAGCACCCTGGAACTCCTGGGCAGCGTGGGGGAGCCCATTAATCCCGAAGCCTGGCTCTGGTTTTACCGCCACGTAGGTGGTGAGAAGTGTCCCATCGTTGATACCTGGTGGCAGACTGAAACCGGTGGCATCATGATTTCACCCAGCCCCGGGATAGAGTGCCTGCCTCTCAAGCCTGGCTCAGCAGCATTGCCGCTGCCGGGGGTGGAAGCTGATGTGGTCGACGAAGCTGGCAAGCCAGTGCCGCCGGAGCAGAGGGGTACGCTGGTTGTCAAGAGACCCTGGCCGGGTATGCTCGTTGGCATACATGGGGCCCCGGAGCGTTACAAGAAGGCCTATTGGTCACAATTCCCCGGCGTTTACTATACTGGCGACTGCGCCGTAAAGGACAAGGACGGATACTTCTGGATCCTGGGCAGGTCTGACGAGGTGCTCAAAGTTGCCGGGCATAGAATAGGTACTGCTGAACTGGAGGACGCTGCTGTGTCATTTCCTGAGGTAGCTGAAGCAGCGGTTGTGGGCAAACGTGACCCGGTGAAGGGCGAGAGCATCGTCATCTTTGCCACGCTCAAAGAAGGTATTGAGCCTTATGCGGACCTGGAGAAGAAACTGGCCGTTCACATACGAAGGGTGGTTGGTCCTGTAGCAGTTCCTGATGAGGTCCATTTCGTCGCCAAGCTGCCCAAGACGAGGAGCGGCAAGATTATGCGCCGGGTTTTGAAAGCCGTGGCCAATAATACGAGTATAGGTGACCTCACAACCCTGGAAGATGAAAGCTCCGTGGAGGAGATAATCAAGGCCTACCAGGAACTCAAAGAAGGAAAGGGAAAAGGAGGCCAGAAGAGCAAGGGAAAGGAAGAAGCAAGGGCGAAGGAAAAAGGGCAGAAGAAGTAAATGTCGCCGGTGATTAGGTGTCGTAACCGCATTTTTTGACTCGAATCATAGGCGCTGTTTAAAGACGTAGTTGCCCCGATGAAATCGGGGCAACTACGAAGAATCAGGAGGTGAAAAATGGACAAGGACCTGGAAACACAGCTTGCCATCAATAATTCATCTGTCGCACTCAATCCCTTCGTCGAGGAGTTCTTGACCCGGACGGTACTCGGCGCTGTCTCCTCCCTGAGAGGAGCTGAGAATATACGGGACCTCGAACTTCATCTGGAGCGGGGCGATGTCAAGCTTGTCGTCAATGGGAATGAGATCCCCCTCACCCCTTTCCCCAGTGAGATTATCACCAGCACAATAACGGGCCTGGTCTCTTCGTTAAAAGGGGTGGACAAGATAGACAGTGTGAAGGTCCGCGTAAAAGGAAAGTAGGGTCAACCCCATTCCTCAGGGTCGTTTCCGGGAACCTCCCGCTGGTGTCGTTGCGAGCCCCGGTTTATCGGGGCGAAGCAATCTGGGTGGGGTTGTCGGGTGTGGAGATTACCATGGTTCGCTCTCAGTAGGGGGAAGGAAAAGGGAAGTTGCCTCATTCTCTATGATACACTACAGGCATGGCAAAGCTTACTTTCTACGGCGGCATCAGGGAAATTGGAGGTAACAAAATCCTCCTCGAAGATGACCGGGGAAAGCTTTTTCTGGACTTCGGTTACCCCTACAGCAAATACCGGGTCTTCTATGAGGAATATCTGAAACCTCGTCCCGGAGCCGGACTTCTCGACCTGCTGGTAATGGGGCTCCTGCCCCAGCTTGAGGGCGTTTACCGTGCTGACCTGGGTGCAGAAGACCTGTGGCGGCAGGTTGGCCGCGCAGAGCATTATCGCAGGCTGGAAAACCTGGATGGCGTCCTGCTGTCCCACGCCCATCTCGACCACTCCGGCCATATATCTGTCCTCAGAGAGGACGTGCCAGTGTATGCCACCGCGACGACGGCGTTTATCGCCAAGGCCGTGCAGGACTCGGGCATATCGTCCTTCGACCAGCAGGTGTGTTATTTCACCCCCAGGGTGGAGGAGTGTTTGAAGGGATGGAAGCAGGGGGCCTACGTTGCCAGCAGCAGCGCTGACCGTCAGCGTCGCTTCCGCATTCCCGATGAA
>JAWOCP010000028.1:0-13289 GCA_046483735.1 Dehalococcoidia bacterium | reverse complement strand
GATGCCACGGTGTACGTATTTCCCTTATCAGCTGGCTTGGCCCCCAGTTGTATCGAGGCTCCTGTTGGCTGGGGCGTATTTAACGCCTTGTTGCCCGTCTTTGTTGGGCCAACTGAGCATTTATTCGTCCCCTTATCCCACTGAACCCAGAATCCCAGTTCGTAGACGCCAGCTGGCGTCGCCTTGGCCAGACTCTGGTTCCAGACCTCACGCATTTTTGTCTTGACCGTGCCGTCCGTGATTATCTGACGCCATTTGGGGAACTCCGTTTTACCACCGTTACGTTGTACAGTGCCGGCGTTACGCTGGCTCCAGCCAAAGGTTGGCTGTGGCTGTGCTTGCGCCCTGGCACCACCCTGCTGTACAACATGAGTAAGTTCGTGAGCCAGCAGCCGTTTCCCTGTGTCGGAGTCAGGATTATACTTGCCCTCACCCATATAAATGTCTCTACCATGCGTGAACGCTTGAGCGTTCAACGCCCGGTTCATCCCGGCCGCCTCGCTATCAGTGTGCACGTGCACACTGCTGAAGTCGGCTCCGAAGCGCGGCTCCATGTACGCAAGGGTCTCCTCTGTCAAGGGTTTGCCGCTACCCTTGCTGGCAACAATACGACTCTCCAGAGCATCTGAGACCTGGGACCCGCCAGCAGCCTGACACTGAACCACCGGAGCGCTCGACTCAGCCAGGGGTCTGGCTGGTGCATGACCGCGCCCCTCGTCAACGACTTCCTTTTCCTTGCCCTCATCATCCTGGCGCCGAACCAGCGACTTGGTCTGCAACTCCTCTTCTTCCTCACCCTGGCGATAAACCAGCGACTTGGTCTGTAATTCCTCTTCTTCCTCACCCTGGCGCTGAACTAGCGGAGTAATGGAGGCAGCCACGGGGTTGATTTTTGAGAATTCTGCGCCGTCTTTATGCTCCTGGAATTGTGCGGGCTTGGGAGGCGTGGCCATACTCATAACCTTTTGCGACACCTTCTCGGCTTCTTCCTCATACTTATCACCCGGTGAGCTGACGTTGAGTTTTGCCCGCAACGACCCAGAGTTCAGCAGACGCTGCACATAGGCGTTGCCATAAGCTTGCTGCAGTCGCAATACTATGTTGGCTCGCTGTTCATCAGATTGTGCCTGTGCCAGCAGAGAGACGTGCTCGTCCATCGATGGCCAGACCCGAGTCTCAGTCTTCAGAGAAGTATCCTCTTCAAACGTATGAATCTGGTCAGAGCATGAATCAACTTCATTCCTCTTGGTAGGCTGGTTACGGCCTGCTTCCTCTTTCTTGTAGCGGGTTGTTTTCTCAGACTTATTCATCGTTTTATCTCCTTATCATTTTGAGTCGAACATTCGGCAAAGATGTCGATGGGCGCCACACTCCTAACCTTCCTTTGATTCCTCATATTCCACCTGCAACGTATAGACAGTATGGGCCGGTTTTTGCACTTCAATTATTGACCTGACATTATTGATGTCTATCTCATCCTCCTTATTGAGCTTCAGCGAGACCGTGAAGTGATTACCTGCCCCGGAACTGCCAAGCTGAGTATTGATGCCTAATTCAGTATCATGGTCAAGGCGCATCCCCTGAATATGCTCGGATATTTCAGGGACAGTGCCCGTGTAAATCCGCAGGTGCTCTGCCAGTCCTCGCCTGGTTCCCCGCCATCGATAAAGCTCAGCCGCCGATTTCACTAACTCACGCCGCCTTTCGATTCCCCACGTTGTGTCGAGGGCCACGTCCACCCAGTAGGCCAGCCACTCGAGTAGGGAATCGGGTGTTACCATCGGGTCGAAGTACATAGGCAAGCTACTGACGGTATTCTCGAGTGGCTCCATGATACTCTCGAAGATGAACAAAAACTGCCCCATCAACTCGTCATCTCGGTAAAGACCGGGCAGATGCTGAAGGTAGCCGCTCTGGGTCTTTGCGCCATTGCCATTATTCTGTACTTTCATCGCCACTTCCTCCAATGTTCGATATATTCGCCATACGCCACAAACAAGCCGGTATTCTTCATAGCTCTTATCACACCACCGTTACCTCGTGCTTGTGAGAACAGAGCACACTGTGAGGCGGGACAGTTATCGTTGTAGTGGCCTCTTGCCGTTGGTCGGTGTCAGGGTCGACAGGGAAAATAGCAACGTCCTCAATGTAGTCAACTCTCGGGATTTCCTGGAGGGCAGCATACAGCTCAGACAGGCTAAGGCTGCGTCCGAATGGCCAGCCAGTTCTGTC
Source organism: Dehalococcoidia bacterium (assembly GCA_046483735.1). Taxonomy (GTDB): domain Bacteria; phylum Chloroflexota; class Dehalococcoidia; order GIF9; family AB-539-J10; genus RBG-13-51-36. The sequence continues at coordinate 11,057 of JAWOCP010000028.1, read as the reverse complement.
CATACCACCACATATGGGGTTAATGTAGTTGTATAGACGTTTTTCGACGTCAGCCGCCACCTTCTGGTGACTGCTACCTCTTCTGGCCTTGACCTTGGCCACCACGGCCACGGGCACATATCGTGCAGTATCAATATCAAGTCGTGTTGCCAGCAAACGACGCTCATCCAGATAAGACCGCACTTCGTCTCGAACCTGTCTCGGTACAGCCAGCCGCTCAATAGGTATGTAGCTCTCTCCATCCGATATGGATGGCACGAGAAGAAGACGCACCGTTCCTGGTGGGGGACTCTCCATATCAGCGGTCCCCCCGGGAGAGATGCACTTGGCACGTGCTACTCTAGGCGACGCCTCCAGTGCCAGGTGCTCAAAATCCTCGTTGGTAACCGCCCTGATGTTGGATCTCAGGACCTTGGGAGCCCGCAATTTAGCACACTCCAGCGTCTCAGCATCCATACCACCCTTGGCCGGCTCAAGGTTATTGACTGAGTCAACGTATGGGATAGAAGATTTCAGTACTCTGATTGTCCCCTCCCCGACATTGCCAATTATCCCACCACCACAACGATAGGAAGAGAAACGAATGCGGCGTCCACCGGGCGGCACCTTGCCATACTGATGCTCCTGTCCAGAAGGTTGCCTGATAGAAGGTCCAAACTGAATCTCTCCGGAAACACTATCGCAGATGAAGTGAGAATCGTCAGGGCCAGAGTCAGCGAAATCACGTACCTCCTGCCACGGCTCAAAATCTCCTTCTTCTTCTGTCTCCACCTCAATAGTTTCCCCTGGCTCCCTTAGCAGTACAGGCACGTTTTGCAGCTGGAATTTCTGCCCTGGAGTACCATCACTCCGGCCCAGAAATTCGTTGCTTATACGCAAAGCATGGCTGGCTGGCACTATGCAGCCGATACTGCTGGAGGCGACGCTTGTTACCCTCGGCGAGCTGCTATATGCCCTTTGTCCAGGCGCTGGTTTTATCGCTCGACAACGTATCCAGCAGGCATGTATCCCATTTACCTCTGTCATAGTGGTCGTGGACGGGACATGGAGAATGACCTGACCGTCGGTGTTCAACCCCCCGGTTGTGTCAGATTCCAGCCTCAGTGATGCCCATCGTTCTTGCTCTCCGTCCCAGTACTCCCAGGCCAGGGGCGGGTTGCGAGGGTCAACTCCGACGCCTTCTATGGTGCACTGTATAGTCAAGACCAGAGTGAGTGAAGTGAGCTCTTCACCGTATCCCAAGTAGAGAGCATTGTTTTCCACTGGCACTTCCTGAAAGATGGGCGTATGAATGTCCGGATTCTTGAGTGCCGACATAACATCGGTAAACGTGTTGTCGTCGGGAGTAATCAAAGCGTGTGCCAGTGCCGGCAGAAGAATCGTAAAATCCCGATCAGTAGTAAAGGCAATTGCGTCCTGGGTCTCGGTGCGCACTGTAGCTACCTCAGTTCCGCGGAAGATCGTTACTGGTTCAGGCTGCGGTGTTGAGAGACGGAAGGTTACATTCACCGTAGCCGGTTTCGGCGGGTCAAGACGGATACCTATGAGGTCCATGAACTTGATGTAGTTCTTCTCCGGCACACGGTTCAAGCGGTAGAGAAGCATGTCTACCATCCAGGCAAAAAGCTCAATCAGGGTGACGCCGGGATCACTTAGATTGTAATCTGTCCACCTGGGACAGTACATCGGGATCTTGCTCCTTGCCTCACTGACTATATCCTGAAACTTGCGGTCGTCCAAATTCGGTGCTTGCAGTGCCATCATACCCTCCCTGATATTAGATAGAACGGGTAAACTATATTTCGTGCATCATTGGTAGCCTTGATGCGGTACTTGATATCGATGAGGAGTCTACTAGTGTCGGCAGGGTCAGGATGGGGATCGATGTCCGTTACCTCGATGCGTGGTTCCCACCAGCCCAAAGCCTCCTCAACATAACGGGCCGCCAGCCCCCATGTCGTGGGATTGTTAGGGGCAAAAGTAAGATTGTGAATATCGCATCCGAAATTCGGCCGCATTCGCCTCTCTCCCTTGGCTGTACCGAGTATGACGCGTATTGACTCCTCGATATCATTTTCGTACCGCGATAGAGCAATTCCTCCCCGACCATCAGTTTGCAGAGGAAAAGACCAGCCCGTGCCCAGTATATCCCTGTTGTTTGTATCGGTTACCAAACTAAATCACCTCCTTATTCATTATCAGCCGCCAATAAGCACTGTGGGACATCCCGGTGGAATAATGGTGTCGGGCGGCCCCGTGCATGTCGCCATATCTCCCACCCGAGCTGCTGGCAGGTTACCTATCAGTACAGTCATGCTGCCCATCGTAATTGGGCCTCCAACATGCGGCACCACTCCAGTGACCATGGGACAGGTATGCATATCTCCCATGCGAGCCGCGGGCATACCGCCAATCAAAACGGTGGGGCACCCTGGTGGGATAATCACACCCCCATGAGCCGTCATATCTCCTACTCTTGCTGCCGGTTGTCCCATAAATAATCACCTCCAGCACATGGTCTGCCTAGCAGCCTGCTGCTGCTTGCTTCGCTAGTTAATCTTCACCACTGCACCCTTAATCTCCATCATAGGACCTCCGTCGATATTCGCCGAAGTCCCCTGGACTTTCATCATTCCCGTCGACTTAATTTCTGTATTGCCTGTCGATTTAGTCGTCATATTGGCCTGTGTCTGAATTTCGATGTTTCCCGTTGATTTCAGGGTCAATGTCCCCGCACTCTCCATGATGATGCCTTTGGCATCCATTACTATTTTATGTCCGTCCGAGGTCTCAATCGACATGGAGTTCTTCCTGGAGTCGATCTCAAATGAGTTCCTCCTTGTCTTATCGATTATAGAGATTTTCTCACCACCGTCGGTATCGTCAAGAGTGATTGTATGTCCGGAACGGGAGTGGATAACTCGTTTCTGCACCTTGCCGTCGCCACTGACGATTTCATTGCTAGCCTGTGGAGGCTTGTCTTTGCCATTCCAGAGCGCCCCCAGGATATACGGCTTATTGATATCATCATATTCAAAGGCGACCAGGACTTCATCGTTGACCTCAGGTATGAATTCGAAGCCTCTGCCCTTGCCGGCCATCGGGGTGACCAGCCTTGCCCAGTGGCTTTCCAGCTGGTCAGATATTGTCGGGTACTTGACCTTTACCCGGGCCAAGCCATCAGGATCCTGTGCGTTGGTGACGATGCCGACTACTACTCCGTATCCCTTGTCGCCATTGCTGGCCAACAGCTGCCCCAGCGTATTGGCACGGTGGCCGCTGATTTCGAACTGTGTGATATAGCCCTCCAGATTATAGCGATGGATGGCACGAGTAACCCGGTAAACCCCTGAGAAACGCTGGCCTATCCCCTTGAGCTCGACATCAGCCCCCGCACGTACCGCCGGATTTCCAAAGCAGGTACCTTCTCCATAGAAGAAGGCGTGGCATTTATCATCGAGGACGGACTGAGCCAGTGTATCAGCTTCTGCCTGAGTCCGCGGGGGATGGTTATTCACGACCTCTTGACTGGTAATGCTAAACGCTCTGTTAGCGAAGGTACCGCCGTGGCTCTGACTGTTGACTGTGGGGGTGCCCCTGGGAGATGTTGCTTTTCCAATAACGGCCTGCTTCGCCTTCGGATCCCAGCCATGAACCTCCACCTCGGCAACCTGTTCAGCGGCTGTGAAACGAGCCTGAAAGTCAAGTAGATTCTCACCCAGTTCCAGCGTCGCTCTTCGCCCTCCATTGCCCGGCTGCCGGCAGAAGTAGAGGGTACCATCCTTGACATAGGCAAAATAGCCGACACGTCGGGCTCTCTCCTGGATGAATTCCATGTCGGTCTGGTAGTCCTGAAAAACGTGGTCATAGACCTGACTCGTTGCATCTACACTGGCACTGAGACCACAATCCTGGGCTATCCTCTGCACAATATCGCTATCGCTCATCTGTGTAAAGACTTGCGTCTTTTTGCCTCGATAAAGGCGATGTGATTTGTCATAGCCCCTGATGGTCACGCTGCTGCCTATGTCCGCCATCAACTCCGGCTCGATAGCGGTTATTTCGCCCTGTGTGATCAACTGAGACGCTGAGCCGTTCTCTTCGGCTCCTCCTGGAGCACCCGAAATCTCTACCGACGTACCGATTTCCAGGACAGAGGAATCTATCCAGTACAAGGTATCGTCATCGAGGTGAATCGTGAACATGTCAGGGAGATGCAAACTGGTATCAACCACAATCTCCCTCAGTGCACGCATCATATTACGGGGGGCATTACTCCCGCCTATTTTGAAGGGCATTTGCGCCACATGTTTTGCTTCTGTCATAAAATACTCTCTCCTAAGGCCGTGGGGCAATGGCTAACACCTGCCCCGGCCTGAGCTTTCCCGGGTCATCCAGGCCATTGGTATCTGCTATATAGCGCCACATAGCACTGTCTCCGTATTCATCAAAGGCAATCCAGTCTATGGTGTCTCCTTCATTTACCAGCCGCCGTTTATAGCCGGGGTGACCTGCGGTGGTGGGGTTCTGTGGCTCATAAACGCCTCCCTCTTTCGCCTGAAGAAAGGTAACATCCACCGTTGCCCTTACCGGCACACCGTCATCGCGGAAGAGGGTACATTTCTCCGTAAGACTGGTAATTACCGCCTTGAATGTCCAGATTCTACCCCAGTGAAATTCAACCATCGGAGGTCGCCCCTTGACCGTGGTCATATCCGTCGCCTTCTCATCGATGTCCATCAGTTGGTGGAGCTTCTTGGTAGTGTCGCGCACGTCGCCGCCAGTGGTAGAGGTATCAAGGAACAGGCTCATCGTCAGTGTCGCTGAACCGCCCCCTCCGAATTCCAGGTCCGGTACATTTTCGCCCTTGACCGGTTTTTGAATCCAGCTATTGGTCTTGGCGAAGGTATATTCATTAGGATTGAACAGGCATGGGATCACTTCGCCTGTATCCAGATTTTCTATTGTCGCTTTTTCCACTGCTCGGTATTTCCTCCTCTCAATACCATGTCGGATGACGATCCCTCTCAATCATAATCATGCGCTTTATGAGAGGGTATACTTCCCGGGCGAGGGCCCTGATGTCCGGTGCGGCTTGTTTCTCCTCGCCCTTCTCTGCCCGGTGCTCCGGCGCAACGGTCTGGGGCTCGGTCCTTGTTTCGGGCGCCGGGTTAGCTCGTGCCAGTGCCAGCTCCAGCCCGTTGTGGTTTCCGGATTGAATTATCTGAGGCATAGCATCAGATGTATATCTGAACAACTCTTCGCTACGGGCAGTACCGGATTCCGCCTTTGGTCGTGCCGGGGAGGCCGCTGGCAGCACCGGTGCTGGTTGATGAGCATACCTGTAGCCTGGAGAAGCTGGTACATATTCGCGACCTTGCGGAAACCCGTAGGCTTCGCTCTTAGCCGATATGGGCACATCGGCTGCCGCTTTGGAGAGTTGCTGAGAAGGCACAGTCATAGTGCGTGAGATGCTCTTCATCACCGGTTGTGGTGTAATACCTGTTTGCCCCATCGACGCGTGGCTTTCCGCCACTGGTGGCAGTGGAGTATGTGTATACGAGACCGCTCTGGAATCTCCTCTCAGGGAGACCGCTCCGGCCAATGGTAATGTCGATACCTCCCCGTCAGGTTTACCGGGCATTCTTTGCAGTGTGGGGCGTTCAAGCTTGCTAGATACGGTTTCCACCACGCTTGGCTTACTTAGACTACGCTGCAGTCCGTGCAAAGCCTTGCTCAATAACATGGCCGGTCGCTTCGAGATTGTCGTATCAGGCAATGTATGTTCGGCGTGCGCGGCTATCTCACCTGATGGCTGAACCGCTGGCAAGCTGGCGATGAAAGGCACAGGTTCCTGTTTGGTGCTCACACTGCTCGCCTGCGTTTCCGCGCGAGCGTCTTCTGACTGGTACTGGGATGGTCTATGAGAAGTATGATACCCGCTGATGCTTTTGCCAATTGTATGAAGATGTGCTGCCATCGGGCTACGTTGCAGCGTCACTCGTTGGGATATGGGTGTCAGTACCCGGGATGATAGCTGGGTCAGGTCGGCATTCTGACGTTGCCAACGAACCTGAGCCAGTTGTTCCTGGGCACATTCTATCCGCGTGTGGTCAACCGTTCGAGGCTCTTCCGAATGGTATATAGGGCGATTCAAAATTCCGTTGCGTTTGCCATCGGATAACTCGGTCACATTTCCGTCTTCTCTCTGTTGCGGAATTGCCATTTGTTCGGCTATCACCGGCATATGATGAGTGCGCATATAGTGGGACAGCCCGGTGGCAGGGCTGCCGGGACGAGGGATTTTATCGGTAGCACCTGGCCGCTCCCCCATCGTTGCCTGTGATGTAAATAAGTCAGTATTCGCTAATGCAAGAGGGCTTTCCATAACCGACAGGTGCGTTTTCACCGTCTCATTAGCCAGAACCCCTTCTTCATCGGCAGGCGACCTTCGGCTCCGTCCAGTCGACTGCTGATTCTGTGACCACAGCCCGGATTCACCGGCTGGTTGCCAGTCCGTGGCCGCATATGTCACATGCTCAGATGCGCGCCTTTGCCTTCCGCGTTGTTGTTGCACAGAAGGCAGGCCTAGCGGCTGCTGCCATCCGGTTCGAACCAAAGCCAGTTTTCTCAGGACAAAATCGGATAGTGCCGCTGTCAGCGGCAGGTGATTGGCTCGCCACGCATCAAGCGCCAGGCCGGCGCGCTTGATTACTCGCCTCGCTAATCCGTTGTTACTATCACCAAGGTGTCGCTGCGTGCTATCCGGGGCCAAGGATAACTTGGGGGAACCTATTGTAGACCGCCGGCCCAATGGCAGCGCCCGGTCAGCAAAGCGTTTCATCAGCCAGGGGGTCAGTTCCTTGTTCGCCTCTGTATTATCGACTTTCCTGCTTCCGGTGGTGCCGTTTTCTGGCATCATGCTGTCTCTCCCTCGACTACTCGACTACTATGCCGTGGTGAGCAAACTCCAGGGACTCTATGGCCACCACAGCCTCATCTGTTTTGAGCGCCGGGCCTACCCACTTAACCGGGAAGGCTCTGTCCAGTGTCCACCTCATCTGTTTCCCTTGTTCCACAGTGCTGTAGAGGGTTATCGTGACCTGACGGAAGTCGAATTTCTCACCCGTCCGCAGTTTTGTCTCCATTTCTTTGTACCATTTGTAGAGTTCGTTAGACGTGGCGAAACCTCTTTTCAGGGTAACATTAGAAACCTTGGTTCGACCAGGCAGTTTATGAACATACTCACTTACCCCACCTTCCTGGTACTCAAAGACGTCGGTGGTCATTTCCAGCCCGGAGCACTCGGCGAACGCGGCCTCCGTGATATACCCACCGACCTCAACGTAGTATTTGAAGGTGGGAAATGGATCAACCCGTTGGCCTGTCTTCGTATCTCCGGTTCCCATGATTATTTCCGGCATAGTCTACCCTCCTGAGACGGGCTCTTAACCAACCCATAGTCCTGCTATCAGCACTTCCTATGTGCTGTGGCACATCCCCTTGCTCCACGGGCACTGTTTTCATGCGATTCTTCCCCTAGCCACCCTCGGTCACTTTCCGGTTGATGGCAGCGATCTTCTCCGCCCACTGGCGACGGTCGCGGTGCTCCATCGCCAGGATATCCTCGAGCGGCCAGTGAAAATAGTAGGCAATGTAAGCTACCTCCTCGTGCATTTGCTCGAGGGGGTAGCTCACTATCCCCCCAAGCGGCTCAAGTCCACCTCAAACTTATGACTGCACTCCGGACAGGTAGCTGGGACGCTAGCTGTCCCGTCCTCGTTTATCCGGCGATAGAAGTCCTGGAGATAGGCAAAGTCAGCGGAGAACATTTTCTCGATGACCCCTGTGTTGACCTCGGGAAGGCTGCCCAGCTTGGTTATAACCTGGGCCAGAAGAATGATTGCCAGGTAAGCCTGATTCCCCTTCACACGGAGGTCTCTGAGGGGGGCAATTTCATCCATCGCCGTTGCCATCCGCATTCTGCCCTGCTTGTGGAGATTACCCTTTGCATCAACATAACCGCGGGGCAGGGTAAACTCGAATTCAGTTTGTAGGCTCATGTCTTAAACCTCCTACGCTACACGTGTTATGTACTCATGTACAATTACCAGCTCTTCGATGCCTATTTCGTTGCTGTCGGCCTTAGGAGATGGGCCGGATACCTTGGAAGGCCAGGCATTCATGAAGTCCCAGCGGGCCCTTTCAGCGAGCGACTGATCATACATGACAACAGACCCGTTCCGGCGAGCACCATTCACATCGCCCTCTTCAACCTTCTTGCGCCAGTCCCAGATCTGCATGTCTGAGGTAATACCACGCTTCAAGGTGATATCACCCCACTTTAGCCGCCCGGCAACTTTCATTACCACCTCGACGCCCTTGTCGTTCACTACTTTCTGTTCGATGATTTCGGTTTCGGAGCCCAGGCCACTGCACTCGGTGAAGTAGCCTGTGATCACACCCCCCACATCGATCTTGAAACGACAACCAACTAATGGGTCTTCTCTGCTCGTGTCAACTGCCTGTGTCATTGTCAGTTACCTCCTTCTCTCTGTCGATTTGACTTTATTCAGATGCCTCTGAGCCGCCAGTCCACTGGCTTATACGAAAGATGACGAACTCGGCTGGCTTGGATGGCGCCAAACCAATTTCTATAATTACCTGCCCCAGGTCTCGCACCTCCGGTGGATTTGTCTCCTCATCGCATTTGACATAGAATGCCTGTGAGGGAGTAGCCCCAAAAAGTGCCCCGGTTCGCCATACATTGGTCAGGAAAGCTCCGATGTCCCGTCTGATGCGTGCCCACAAGTCTGGGTCATTGGGCTCAAACACTATCCATTGAGTTCCCATCTGTATGGACTTCTCAACGAAATTGAACAGGCGTCGGACATTGATATAGCGCCACGATGCATCGCTGGAGAGTGTTCTGGCACCCCATACACGAATGCCGCGACCGGGGAAGGTACGGATGCAGTTGATGCCGATAGGATTGAGGATGTCCTGCTCGCTCTTGGTAATCGGCGCCTCAACCCCCATGGCACCTCTTATCACCTCGTTAGCCGGTGCTTTGTGCACGCCACGCTCCGTGTCGTTGCGGGCATAGATGCCAGCCATGTATCCGCACGGGGGCACCACGATGCTTTCACCGTTGCCCAGCGGGTTAGCTACCCTGATCCAGGGATAGTAGACGGCACCATACTTCGTATCGTAGCCGGCCTCCGTCATACGCCAGTCCTTCACCTGCTGGGGGTTCAGTCCTGATGGGCAATCAAGAATGGCGAAGCGGTCCTTCATATTTTCGCAGTGGGCGATCATCGCCAGCTGAACCGCCTTCACGCCCTCCATGGATATGGCCCCTGCCTGATACAGTGCCATCAGATCGGGAACGCAGAGCATGGTGACATCGTCAGCTATCTCAAAGCCCGACAGGCCGGTGCGCTCGGCAGTGTCACCAACGATAACGTCACTGGAAATCGGAGCAAGAGCAGTGGCTTTGGCCTCAGCAACTGTTAGAGAGTACTTGCCAGGGCTAGGCGCCCGCTCTGCCATACTCAGCGTTGCTTCCTTCTCAGCTACGCGAATCAGCTTGGACTGCTTGTTGACCACGTCAACCACATTACGTGCTCCCTTTGCCCTGCTGAAGGTGAGGTTCTCGAATACTTCCTCAGTTCCTCCGCGACGTACAATGAGATTGAACTGGTCTTCGGTAACGTCCTCTCCAGTTGGCTTGGTCACCTCGATGGAAATCTGGGCTCCTGCAGGACCCGCTTCAAGAGCAGTAATGGTTAGAGTGTCGATTGATGGCTGGGCGTGACTGGGCAAGGCGGCTAACGCTTTTGGCTCGGCCGCTTCTGCTTCAGCACCAGGAAGGCGAGTGACATAGCAACGCCCACCTCCGTTCTGGAAATAACCGTAGACAGACTGGGCCAGATAGCCTCCCTTGATGAAGCCACCGAAGTTGTTGACGAACTCTGACCAGTTAGGGATAAAGGTTGGCTGGTTAACAGGTCCCTGTTCGGCAAAGCCGACGAAGGCAGCGCATGCAGTACCGGCTCCCTCAATTGGCTTGGTACCCTTGTCTATCTCTTCGACGTAAACACCCGGCGAAAGATATTCTGGTGACATAACATTTTTCTCCTTTCTCTAGATATTTGTGCCGCATTTCTTCTGGACCCTGTCCCATCACGGCACTTCAGGGACAACGCCGCCTGTGCCCTTCCTCTGACTATCTCATCTATCATCACCTCCTTATGTTGACAGGGCCGACCTCTCAAACCTCCAGGTCATACCTGGCACTGGGTACGACAATCGAGGCCTCATGAGCCTTCTTACCCGCGATCAGCACCTGAAAGGTATGCTTTCCCGCGCTGATTCTGGGGAAGGAATAGCGTCCCTGTTCATCGGTTAGTGTCGTCATACCGGCTTCTTTAGCCACCACCCTGGCGTCGGGGATGCCCTCTGCTGGCTTTCCTTTCTTGTGTACCGTCCCCGCAACCTGTGCCAGACGCTCAGCCTCGGCATCTGGCGGCTTGTAGTCGATTGTCTTTGTTGTCACCACAGGCGCCGTGAAAGCAATATCTGTGTCAAGAGGCAAGGTAACCACGTAGTTGATGGACGCCTTGATCTCATTATCCAGAGCGGACCAGAAATCTGCCGGGTTGTTAAATAGCCCGTCGGGCTGGGCAGTAGAAGCTTTTATCGGGTAATCCTGGCTGGCAAGCTCACCACGTAGCAGCTCTTGCGGTAGTCGAGGATGCCGGGTCAGTGTGCGCAACACATGCCACAGCAGGCGGTGTTCGTCGGCGACGTCGCTGGTCCATACAGTTATTAGATACGCAACATCTACCCGACTGGGGTTCTTTTTTCTGGTAGCTCTGCCCTTCTCATCCCTGGTCACTATCCATTCGGTGCCCCGCAACTGGTGGTTTTCCCGGACATCATAAAGATAGATATTGACCGTCGGCTTAGAGATAGACGCAGACCACCCGCGGTTCGGCATTTCAAACTTAATATCCACCTCGGCGGGATCCAGCAGTCCCCGCTTTGTCAGGAGT
>JAWOCP010000100.1:0-3829 GCA_046483735.1 Dehalococcoidia bacterium | reverse complement strand
CTGATGGGAGCCCCGGGAATTCTGGTGGCTTACAGTATCGGGCTACCCTGTTTCTTAGGGCTGAGGTATTGGCAAACTGCCAGACGTCGCCGCGTGATGTTGGCCGGAAAACCGTCTACAGGTGATGATGTCGATCAACGCGCCTAAATGGTCGTTACTCTCTTGTTAGCTTTAGGTTGGAATCGGCGCTTCCGTCCTGCCCAGGACACGCAGAATATACAGTGCGCTCAGGAACCCCATGTACTGAGAAGAGGCGTGCATATGGCAATTAGCAGGAGTAGTATATTCGGAGCAATTCAGCTCTGGAGAGCCACACCGCCTTGATTTGCAGGGACTCACGAGAGGGCTTGTACCTCTCCCGTCCCCGGATATGATACAACCGCATTAACCCTCCGATGTAGAAGTGGGCCAGCCTTATCCTCAGAGAGTCCGGCAAGTCGATCACCTGGAATCCCAATCGCCTGGCGCCCGTGTGCAGGATAGTCCAGCCGTATACGGCGATGACTTCGCCATACTTACCGTTTGCTACCTGTGCGGCGAGGAGACGGAAGCTTTCCTTGAAGCAATGGATGACCCCCCGTGGCAGGCCGGCGGTCTGCAACGCGGGGCCTGGCTGCCGTCTTTCGGCAATCCAGGCATTATCCAAATGCAGCTTAATGACAGGGTCGCCGGGCTTAACCTCACAGCCGTCCGAGAGCTTCACGGTGTGGCCCTTGTGACGTCTTAGCTCAATGCAAATAATGCCCCCGCTTCCCCCTAGGTGCTTGACGCCCAAGGCTATCGTGTAAGCCCTGTGTATGACGGGTAGTAGGGGTCGTGTGACGGCTCTTAGAAAAGACAACGTATACCTTCTTCGTGGCTCCTTCTTGCGTGGTTCGATCAAATAGTATCTGCCGGCATACCGGGCTGGGACACTCAGGAACCCCGCCGTGAACAATCCGCGGCTACCGGTATTGCGTGGTTTACGTTAGAGACGATGTTCTTCCACTTGCCCATGTTGCGGGAACGGTCCTCGAGCGTGGTCACCAGCTCCACGCGGATGGACGGACAATCAACCCCGAGGGCGTGTAACTTCTGTGCCAGTTGTTCCTTGACGCTACGGGCTATGTTTCCATTCCCTTGCTCTAACACCAGTCGCAGACAGAGGCCATCAGGTTCATGTACTACCTGGTATTGCCGTATGTCCTCGAACCTTTCCAGAACGTTCCAGAAATGGACGGGATGCACAGCAACCTGCTCACCGGTCAGCCCTTCAAGGTAAAGGACGTCGTCATTCCTCCCGTTGATGGCGAGGATACGTCGGAATGGCTGACCGCACGGGCACGGCTCTGGAGCCAGCACCATCATATCCGATATTTCGTAGCGGATGACGGGCTGAGTGAAGCTGACCAGACTGGTGAACAGGATCTTGTGTCCTAAAGTCCCGTCGGGTACGGGGCGGTTATCTTCGTCTACCACTTCAACAACCCCCAAATCTTCGAAGATGTGCATCCCCTCTTCGACGTTGCACTCCATAGCACGGAGCCCCTCCTGGGTGCCGTAGATGTCGAAGACGGAGCTTTGCCATGCTGCCTGGATTTGCTTTCTCAGTTCCTCGGTCAGGGGTTCTCCGCCACCGGCGACAATACGAGGAGAGATTTGCAAGCGCCCTTGAAGCTGTTCTGTTACAAGCAGCCCGAGCATGGACGGAAACCCTCGTAGGATGTCAGGTTGAACGAGGTTCAACCGCTCGACTAGCTCTTCTATAGGAGCCGTGGCCGGCAGCACGTGATACCGGTAAAGGCCGATGTCCATGCTCAAGGGGAGACGATAACTATCGTGCAGAGGACTGGGAGAACCGATAGTGACCATCTTGGGACGTTTCGTTGAGAAAGGGAGCACCCCCATCATACTGGCAATTCGCATGCTTGCCGCCTCCTGTATGCTCCATTCCTTGCGGTTGAACACTATCACCGTTCTGTGACCGGAGCTTCCCGCCGTAGTAAGCACACGATACTCGCCCAGATAGTACTCGTCTCCCGAAACATGAGCCATATGTTCCTGCAATTGAGCAAGCCGCAGTCGAGGGTCAGTGACAATTTCGTCGAAGTGTTCCATGTACGTTTGCTTGTCCATGACCGGAAAGTCTTGCAGAGTGTAAGGGGGACCCATCCGATATGTGTTGCACAGCTCTCGATAGAAGGGAGACCGTCGAGTCGCCCAGTCGAGAAGGCGGCCCAGCCGGCGCTGCTGTAGCTCCTCGAGCCTGGCACGGGACCAGCACTCATGTCTGATTAGGGCTTGACGATAAGCGATGGCTCGAGCCAGATCCTCCAGGCGACGCAGCCTATCCGGTTTGTTCATATAGCGTTATTCTCGAATTGCCTTGGGGAGCCCCGTTCTATCCATTGTGCCTTGGCGTTCATTGGTTCTCTGGCAATCCTTCACTCCCTGGCAACTACATCGCTATACTAGGTATAGCGATTATAAACTTACCAACAACCTTTGTCAACCCCGTGTGGCGAACAGAGTGTGCACACTGTCTTGCTCTGGACTGTCACAGGTAGCCAGGGTGTAAAATGCTCATGATGACCAGTGCCCAAGCGGGCAGGCAGCATGGTCTCGTCAGGATAGAGTCCGCAGGAGATTCATCACTCGGCTGCTGCGGTTGTGGATATTCGCTACGGTCGCTAGCACGGCTGGTACGTAGCTTCTACGTGGGACCCGGCGTGCCCTTATCCCTTGCTCGAACTCGCCGGGGCTAATCTTCCTTCCTGGAAGAATCCAGTAGCGGATTGCCAAAATACACCTTGGTATGTGGCCAGGGTATTTCTATACCCTCGGCGTCAAAGGCCTTCTTGATGCGAAGTCTCAGTTCACCCGTTACTGCCCACTGGTGCATGGGCTTGACATCCCCCAGAATCTTGATGTATATGCCGGAGTCACCCAGGTTATCCACCCTGAGCACCTGAGGAGGGCTCTTGATCACTTTGCGCCACTTCTCCTCTTCAGCGAGTGCCTGGCCCACTCGGTTTATCACGGTTATGGCGTGTTCGAGGTCCGTGCCATATGCCACCGAGACATCGAGGTTGACTCTGGCAAAGTGTCTGGTATAGTTACTGGCTGTCCTGATTTCGCCATTGGGTACATGGTGCACTATGCCATCCAGGTCACGGAGCACCGTCTTCCTCAAGTGTACCTCCTCCACCAGACCGGCTATATCGGCTACCCTGGCTACGTCGCCGACCCTGTACTGGTTCTCCAGAATGATGAAGATGCCGGCGATGAGGTCTCTTATCAAGTACTGAGCACCGAAGCCGATAGCTATGCCGGCGATGCCAAAGCCGGCCAGGATCGGCGCAACTGCCACCCCCACCTCGTCCAGGATCATCATTACGCCAACTATGACGATGAATACCCGCCCCATCCCCCTGAAGATAGATATGAGGGTGCTCGCTCTTTTCTCTATCCCCTCTTTGCTTTCTTTGTATTTGGTACGGGCTACGCCACGGCGCACAATAGGTGGGAGACTCTTGTTCAAGACAAACCACAGCACAGCTCCCACTACTACTATGACAAGGATACGGATGCCGTGGCCTATCAACCAGGTGACTACGGTGGCCCAGGTCAATTCTGGCATCTGTTACCTCCGTTGCTCGACTTTCCCTCCATAGAACAAGTCTCTATTTTAAACATTATCGAACTCGTTGAATAGCTGTAGTCTTTGACAGGCTCAGAAGTGAATTCGGATGCTGTTCTAGTTCTCAATAACCTCTTTGGTGCTGGGAATCCTGCCCATGAGTCGGTCGTCAATACGGGTGGCCTCATCCAGGGCTCGTCCCAGGGCTTT